>JANPEK010000201.1:0-8029 GCA_031422915.1 Phyllobacteriaceae bacterium
CCGCATCGCGGCCAAATGTGCCGTCGGCAAGCCAGGTCTCAAGCTGAAGCACCGCCGCCACCTCAATGGCATCTCGCTTGGCACGCAACGGCATATCTGACATTGTGACGAGCGAAAGCTTTTCGGCCTCGCGGTCAAACAGCTTGTGAAAAATGGCGTGTGCACGTTCCGCCGGATTTGCGCCGTCGGTTCTGCCAAGCTTCAAACTGCCCTCGACATAAGCACATTCCTTCATAAGCCCAGCGGTCGCATCTTCGACAAAAGCCAGCTTCCAGACCATCGGTGCCAAACGCACCGGTTTCTCCGCCGCTCTGGCCTTGGCATCCAGCGCCATCATCGCTGCGCCCGGCATCAGCGGGGCGACGTAATCCGCATGCCAGCCAACCGCGCCTTCGGGGTGCAGCAGCACGCCCTTGCCCTTCAATGCCCAGTCAACAGAATGCGCTTTGGCGGCTTCCGAATTGCCGGGAATTTGCGCGATCAGATTGTTCCACAGCAAAAATTTCTGCACCGCCCGGCCCATGCCGTTGACGACGCCATTGGTCGCCCAACTCGCCGCTTCAGGCGCGACGCGCGAGATCATTTCCTTGTCGAGCATCCAGTCGGTAAAAAACTCCGGATGATTGGGCAAAAGAAACGTCGCGCCACGTTCCGCGCAAATTGCCTTCAGTCTGGCAATCTCAACCTCCGGGACATGAATTTCGCGCACATCCGCCAGCCCGCGAATGCCCGGAATGCGGCGCAGACCCGGTACATCGCGCAAGCCTGACATGCCCTTCAGCATGATCCAGCGGTTGACGACATCCATCGCCCGGCAGAATGCCGGCCAAGGCTCCGGCGCGACAAACACATCCAGCTTCGGCATCCCCGCCCTCCCCGACAGCCTTGCGAGCCGCTTATTGGCTGCAATTCGGCTTGTCGTAAAGCTTGAGGTCGACCAGTTTTCCGGTCAGAACAAAATCGCCGTAATCCATCACCAGATCGCGGGTCACGCCATTTTGGTAGAGCTTGAAGCCGATCTGATAAACAGGCGTCTCCTCGCCAGTCTCTGATTTGGCGTCGAAATACGAGATCGAAACCGGATAATAATCCGCGCCTTTCATGGCAGCGACATCCTTGTCATCGCCTTCGTTGGCAGCCTTGTTCTTGGCGCCAAGTATGACCGTCGTCGTCAGCGTCCGGTCCGCATCTTCGGTGCCATCGAAAATCTGCGTCTCGTAAAACGTCTCGCCCTTTTCAGCGCGGGAAAGAAGGTCAACCAGATGCGTTGTCGGGAAGAACGATTTCTCCAACTGGTAGGAGCTCTCCGCCGGCTTGGTCACCTCGACAGAAAGCCCCGCATCGCCCAGCTTGGCCTTGCCGCGCGTTTCCTTGTCGATGGCTTTATCGACATAGTTCTTGGTCAAAAACTCGAAATCCTTGCCGTCGCCGGATTCAAACGTCGTCGTCTGCTGGTCCGTCAGCCGCTCGTTCTCGCCATTGTCGATCTTGGTCACATAGCGAAATGTCGTGGTGAACCCGTCGCAAACTGAGCCGTTGAATTCGTACACCATGCGTCCGTTCAACGCCTTGATGCCTGAGCGGTCGGAGGCGTCCTTGAGCTGAAGATCATAAACCGCGCGGTGCGGTGCCAGCATGCCCATCGATGCCGCGGAGGCAACCGGAGATGCAAGGCAAGCTCCTGAAAGCACAATGAACGAAACAGCCTTGACAGTATAAAGACACATATGGACCTCCGGAGGGCAATGGCGTTACCTTAGCGCATCTCATGGCGAAAGCGAGGCACTTGCCCGTTTATACTGAATTGAAACATGGAAACCGACACATGACTGACACCGCTGAACAACGCCTCGCCGCGCTTGGCATAGAACTGCCCAAAGCCGCTGCTCCTGCTGCAAACTACGTTCCCTTCATGCGCACGGGCAATCTCTTGTTCACCGCAGGACAACTGCCGTTGAAAGCCGGACATCTGATTGCAACGGGTCTTCTCGGCCAAGATTTGGACGCAACCGAGGGTCAGGAGGCAGCACGGCAATGCGCAATTAACATCCTGGCGCAGGCGAAAGCTGCGCTCGGCGATCTCGAAGACATCGCCAAAATTGTCAAAATCACTGTGTTCGTCGCGTCCACACCGGATTTCACCACCCAACATCTGGTCGCCAACGGCGCGTCAGACCTTTTGGTCGCGGTCCTCGGCGACAGGGGCAAACACGCCCGCTCTGCCGTCGGCGTCGCCTCCCTGCCCCTCAATGCGCCCGTAGAGATCGAAGCCATTATCGAGGTCGCATGATGGCATCACTCGCTTGGATGACAAAACGGCCCATCGCCCATCGCGGTCTGCATGATGGCAACAAGCAGGTCTGGGAAAATACGCTCGCGGCATTTTCGCGCGCAATGGACGCAAAATACGCCATCGAATGCGATCTTCACCTGACCAGGGATGGCGTGCCGGTTCTCTTCCATGATTCGGAACTGAAACGCTTGACTGGCGAGGCCGGTCACGTGCGCGAGCGCACCGCCAAGGAAATGACCGCGCTTTCCATCGGCGGCACGGACGAGAAGGTCGTGACGCTTGACCAGATGCTGGCCCATGTCGGCGGCAAGGTGCCTCTGGTGATCGAACTCAAGGGCGACATGGGCTACGACGACGCACTGGTCGCCGCCGTTGCCAAAGGCCTTGAGAATTACCGCGGCCACGCGGCAATCATGTCGTTTGACCACCATCTCATCCGCGACTTTTCCAGGCACGCGCCTGATGTTCCCGGTGGCCTGACAGCCGAAGGGCTGAAGGACGCCGACATCGAAGCGCATTTCTCAATGCTCGCTCACGGCATCTCATTTGTGTCCTACAATGTCCATCATCTGCCAAACCGCTTCATCACCCTCATCCGCCAGAAGCTGCACATGCCGGTTATCACATGGACAGTGCGGGATGCGCAGATGCTGGCCCACACCCATGCCCACGCCGATCAGGCGACATTCGAGTTGTTCAATCCGGAGAGAACCGCGTTTGCATGAACCATTGCCGAATTGCTGCAACGCGGTAGGTTCTGAAATGCAACGACGAGCGCATTGATGAACAGTAATGAAGGTCCCTTTTCGGTCGAAGTTTTGCCCGGCGTGCATGCGTTTGCGGCGGCAGACTGGGCGCGGCTCGATTCAACCGAACCTGCGTCTTCCACCTACAACCCGTTCATCAGCCACGCTTTTCTCTCGGCACTGGAACTTTCCGGTTGCGTCGGCAAAGGCACCGGCTGGCAGCCGCAGTTCCTCAAGGTGGTGGATAATGCACAAAGGCTCGTCGCCGCTGTCCCCGCCTATGTAAAGTCACACAGCCAAGGTGAGTACGTCTTCGACCACGGTTGGGCCGATGCCTATCAGCGCGCCGGCGGGCAGTATTACCCGAAGCTGCAAATCGCTGTGCCGTTCACGCCGGCCACCGGCCCGCGCCTTCTGTCTGTCGGCAGCTCCATCACCGGCAAAGCCGCGGCCTCTGCCGCGATCATCGAGGCTACCAACGCGTTGAAGCTCTCATCCGCTCACGTCACCTTTGCACCGGAAACGGAGGCCGCGCTCATGGAAGCGCAAGGCTTCCTGCGCCGCACTGACCAGCAGTTCCATTTCCTCAACCACAATTACCGCGATTATCAGGATTTCCTCGACACGCTCGCCTCACGCAAGCGCAAGGCACTGCGCAAGGAACGCGAGGCCGCCTACACCAACGGCATCACGGTCGAGCGGCTGACGGGCAATGATTTGACCGAGTCCGTCTGGGACCAATTCTACAAATTCTACATGGACACCGGCAGCCGCAAATGGGGGCGGCCATACCTCACGCGCAAATTCTTCTCGCTGATCGGCGTGTCGATGCCTGACGACATCCTTCTCATCATGGCCAAGCGCAGCGGGCGTTACATTGCAGGAGCGATCAATTTCATCGGCGGCGGGCGGATTTACGGGCGCAATTGGGGCTGCATCGAGGACCACCCGTTCCTGCATTTCGAGGTCTGCTACCATCAGGCCATCGACCACGCGATCGCTCATGGATTGAAAGTAGTGGAAGCGGGCGCGCAAGGCGAACACAAGCTGGCGCGGGGCTACGTGCCGGTGACGACCCATTCAGCCCACTACATCCGCCACGACGGCCTGCGCCGCGCCGTCGCCGATTATCTCGAGCATGAGCGCGCCGAGGTCGCCCGCGCCGCCGAATATCTGACCGAACTTGCGCCGTTCCGCAAAGGTCCGCTGTTGACAGGTGGCCAAGAGCAGGAAGAGTAAGCGGACTGATTTGGGAGTTAGGCACCATGCCCGCTTATGACAACACAAACATCTTCGCCCGCGTCCTGCGCGGGGAAATCCCGTCACAGAAAGTGTACGAAGACGAGTACGTCTTGGCGATCATGGATGTCATGCCGCAGGCTGATGGACACGTTCTGGTCATTCCGAAGAATGCCTCGCGAAACCTGCTCGACGCGGACCTTTCCATCCTCGGCCCTACAATGGCGGTAGTCCAGAAAATCAGCAACGCTTCCATGAAAGCGTTCAACGCAGATGGCATAACGCTGGTGCAATACAACGAAGCCCCTGCCGGGCAGAGTGTGTTTCACCTGCACTTTCACGTCATCCCGCGCCACGAAGGCGTGCCGCTGCGCGGTCATTCAGGCAAGATGGAAGATGCGAGTGTGATTGCTGCTAACGCAGAGAAAATCCGCGCTGTGCTTCAGGCTGTCTGAGTGGTGGTCGTTGCACGATACCGCCGGTCAGCCTGCTTCAGCGCCATGCCGGACAGTACCAGCGCAAAGGCAAACGTCGCGACGCCACCAATCAAATCCACCAAATAGTGTCCGCCATGAATGAGAATGGCCGGGATCATCACCAGATTGAGCGCGATAAACAGCGGCATCACATATTTGAACCGCGCCATGAACCAAACCGACAGGCACGCCATAATCGTATGGAATGACGGAAACGCGATCAGTCCAAGCACTTCCTGCGGCGTGATGTAGGTCACACCCTCGTTCGCCAGCCGGTTCAGCTCCGCACCGTATGCCGGGCCAACGACCGTCGGCATGCTGGCAAGCACTGCATCCGGCAGCACAAGGAATGCAGAAGGTCCGGACGACGGCAACAATCCCCAGAAGCCAATCGTGATCAGCGCGGCAATCAGGCCGGTCAACAGAAAGCTGTGCAGCGCTTCCTTCTGGCGGGTAAAGCCGAGAACGAGAATGACAATGATCAGCTGCGGCATCGAGCTCAGGTAAACGTAGCGCGTCAGCGTGCCAAACCATGGGTGGTCAGAAACGAAGGTCACAAACCCGACCCAGCTGAAGCCCAGCGCCGCATCGGCCTGCATCAGAACCGGATCAATCCGCCCGCCAGAGATTGGCAACAGCAAATAGTTGAACACCGAGCCGACAATCGTGAACGTGATGAACAGACCCGCAGCAGTCGTCGCCAGCGCGATGCCTTCATTGTGCCTGAAGCGCCGGTAAAACTGCCCGATGGCCACCGCCGTGCCGCCCGTCATCAGCGCGCTGATATAGCCGATCACATCAATATCAACATGCTTGAAGGCCAACAGCCCGGCGTCGAGCGCGGCGAGCGCAAGGATGATCGTGATGGCAAAGCGTTCAGCTGGCAGAAAGCGCATGGTTTGTCTCAGGATGCAGTTGCAGCAGTCATAACCGATGCGCTTTAATTTTCAGCTAAGCGCTGGTTGCCAAAATGCCAGCAATCAACACAGCCTCAGCGCTCAGAACACCCGCGTAAACCTTCTTTCCAGTGCCCAGATAAGCCGCGAAACCACTTGCCGCAGCCCCAATACGCAGCCACACCGGCGTCATCGCCAGCGCGCCTTCCGGATAAAGGATCAGCTTGGCAATCACTGCCGCCACCAGCGCCGTCGCCAAAGTGCGCACAAACACCAGAATTTCGGCGTTTTCATCAACATGCCCTGCGAAATACACACCAAGAAACCGCCACATATCCGTCGCCACAGAGCCTGCGAGAAAGATGAACAGGTAGGGCCACCATGCAGCATCAATCGACTGAAACGTCATGGCCGCACCGCAGCCTTCCGGCGGCCGATCACATACGCCAAAATACCGCCCGCAAATCCGGTTGCCAGTATGTCACCTTGCGGGAAAAGCGCATGAAACAACGGAGTCAGCACAAGACCCAGAACCATCGCATAATGCCCTGCCCGCTCACGCGCCGAGCCCCACAGCGAGCAGAGAAAATAGAGCGGCGTGACAAATATCAGTGCCGCCGAGGCAAGCGGCGGCAGACTGTCGCCCACTTTGAACAGCAGGAACACCACACACAGGTTTGATGACATCAGCACGGACGCGATACCGGCAAAGTACGCTGTCCGGTAGGCGCGCGGCACAGTCTTGAATGTCTCCATCGACATCACCCAAGCGGTCACCGCGATGAAATGCGACAGCGCGTAGAGCACGAATTTTGACGTAGTCTTCGCGCGCATTTCAGGCACCAGCGCCACCGTCATCGGCATCAGCCGCACCGCCGACAGCGACACGGCAATAAACGCACCAACCAGGGAAGACTTGGCCATAATCGCGCCGATCAGCACCACCTTTGATGGCAGCGCCCATATCGTCAGCACCATGAATTCCGTCTGCCAGACACTGAACCCCGCATCCCGCGCCAAGCCCGAGAATCCGGTAAATGCGCCCATCAGGATCAGCGCCGGCACAGAGAACAGCCTCGCCAACCCGCGCCTGTACCAATGCCACGCTTCAGATTGGTTGTACTGTTCATGTGTGTCTTGCATGCATCCGGATTAGCTTTTGGGCGACACTCGTTCAACTGTTCATTTGTCTGATGACATGGCGTATTCGCCAGCCTAATGACCATCTGTAACGATGCAAACGCATGAGAGCCATCATGAATCCCGATCAGACACTTGACCAACTGGTTGACGCGGTGACGCTGGCCAAGCAGGTTGCGCTTCTTTCCGGTCAGGATTTCTGGTCCGTTGCCCCCAATGCCCGTCTCGGCATCGGCACTTTGCGCGTCACAGACGGTCCCAACGGCGCACGCGGCGGCGGGTCGCTCATCGGCGGAGTGAAACAGGCACCGCCCGCATTGTCCTGACCCCCCGTTCGTTCGCAACATTCGATGTCAAACAACAGCACCGGGTCGCGCGCGCGCGCATTCACAATCCACGCCGGTCGCCCAGCGACGGACCTCGCGCTGCAAAAAGTAGTGCTACGCGATAAGGAGTGGCAAGCAAGACCGTGATCGGGACGCGTCGAATGCATGGATTACTCCTGAACCTCGGCGCTGCCCCTCATCCGGCCCGTTGGGCCACCTTCTCCCCGCAAGCGGCGGGGAGAAGGGAAGTGCCGCCCGTTGCGACTAACGTCCTTCTCCCCGCCGTTTGCGGGGAGAAGGTGGCGCGAAGCGACGGATGAGGGGCAGCGCCAAGGGTCCGCTTTTGTTAGCCCTTTCATCAAGCACCATGCGTTGGCCAAGACCACACGCTCCCACCCCATCCCAGCCGAACTCATAGTCTCCAAGCCCAACACCCCTCGCCTTCCGCCAAATCTCCCGCTAAACCCTCGCCAACGAGGGCTCCGCCATGAAATCCCATTTCCGCATGTTCGCCGCCTACAATGCCTGGGCCAACAGCGTTCTTTATTCCACAGCGGCAAACCTTGCCGACGAGGATTACCGTCTCGACCGTGGCGCAGCGTTCAAGTCGGTGCATGGCACACTCAATCACATTCTCGTCGCCGACCGCATCTGGATGAAGCGTTTCACCGGCGAGGGCGACGCGCCGTCCAAACTCGACACCATCCTCTACGACGATTTCGTCCTGCTTCGGCTCGCCCGCGAGGCGGAAGATGCCCGCATCATCGCGTGGATCGACGATTTGCGCGCCGAAGCGTTCACCGGCCGCTTCACCTACACCACTGTGACAGACCTGCGCACCATCAGCCAGCGCCTGACGCCAGCACTGGCGCACCTCTTCAACCACCAAACCCACCATCGCGGCCAAGCCAGC
>JANPEK010000202.1:0-3369 GCA_031422915.1 Phyllobacteriaceae bacterium
TTCCCGTGCGCCCCAGACGTGACTGCGACCGACGCGCCAGTACTTTGGGAACCAGCCATGTCACCGACGACCGTAATTCTTGAAAATGCACCACCAAGTTTTGCCGATATAGGCTTGATGTAAGCGGTGCCTGTAGACCCCAGGTTATGCGACTTGCACTTCGGTGGCGTTTGTGTTGGGTCGCCAATTCCATGGCATAAGTTCGTCCCAACGGGACGCTGGCCAGTCGCTTGCAATTTTGGCGATGACGTCGGCGATATAGGCTTGGGGTTCGACGCCGTTCATTTTGCAGGTCTCGATGACGGTATAGATGGCAGCGGCGCGTTCGCCTCCGGTCTTTGATCCGGCGAAAAGCCAGTTCTTTCTGCCGACGGCGACGGAGCGCAGGGAACGTTCAGCAATATTATTATCGATCTCGAGGCTTCCGTTGTCGAGAAACTGGGTGAGTGCTGTCCAGCGTTTGGTGCCGTAGGCAATGGCGAGCGCCATCACCGACTTGGGCGAGAGGCGGCGGTGCGCATCATCGAGAATTTTGCGAAGTTCTCTGACCAGCGGCTTGGTTCGTTCTTGACGGGCCTTTTGCCGGACACCGGGTGGTTGCCCGCGCACTTCGGCTTCGATGGCATAGAGTGCGGCGATCCGCTCGAGAATGTCAGTAGTGAGTGTGGTTGGCCTCGGCTTGTGGATATCGAATATCTTGCGCCTGAAATGTGCCCAGCACGCGACTTCGGTGACGCGCCCGCTTTGGTAGAGCTTGTCATAACCGGCATAGGCATCAGCCTGAAGATGGCCCTTGAAGCTGGCCAGCTCTTTTTGCGGATGCGCGCCGCTGCGATCAGGGGTGAAGCGGTACCAGGCCAGCGGCGGCGTGGCAGAGCCTGATGCCCGGTCATCCACGACATAGGTCCACAACCTGCCAGTGGCGGTTTTGCCGCGCCCCGGATCAAGCACTGGCACGGGTGTGTCATCGGCATGGATCTTGGTTGCCTTCAGCCCCTCTTCGCGGATACGGCTGATGATCGGATCAAGCAGCGCCGATGCTTGTCCTGTCCACCCGGCAAGCGTTGAGCGGTCTATGTCGACACCTTGCGCGGCCATCATCTCGGACTGGCGGTAGAGCGGAAGATGATGATCGAACTTGGAAACGATGATGTGAGCCAGTGTTGCGAAGGTCGCCTTGCCCCGCGCGATGGCCTTTATAGGGGCCGATGCTTGTACAATCTTGTCACACGAGCGGCAGCTATACTTGGGCCGGATCGTGCGCACCACGCGCCATTGAACTGGTGCCACGTCAAGCTGCTCTGCGCTGTCTTCACCCAGCTTGCGTAAGCTGCCACCGCAATCAGGGCAGGTGCACGTCCCGCTGGATGGTTCAGCGACAACATTCTCGCGAGGCAGGTGATCGGGCAAGCTACGAACCGGCGAAGACCGTTCGGGCTTTGGCGGCACTGTTGACGCCTGCGCTACTGGGGCGGCAGCTTCGAGTTCTTCTAGCGCCAGCTCCAGTTGCTCAATCTCCGCGTTCAGCTTCTCCGACGATGCCCCGAACTGCATCCGCCGCAGCCGCACGAGCTGCACGCGCATCGTCTCAATCAGCAGATCGCGGTGGAGCAGTTCCGCCTTGGCTTCGGCAAGGGATGCGTCACGTTCGGCCAGAAGCGCCTCCAAAGAAGCAATCCTGGCGTCTTTATCGCGGGGATGGACGAGGCTGTCTGACACGATCAGCCCATAGCGGAATCGAGCGGGCAATGCTACAAAAACAACGCAAAAACGTCACTTTAAACCATTATTTTACCCTGCCAGTGACGGTGTCCATGTCCGTTCGGGGCGTCGCCAGTCAATGCCTTCCAACAGCATCGAAAGCTGGGCCGAGGTGAGCGCAACACTACCCACTTGGGTCATCGGCCAGATAAACCGCCCCCGGTCCAGTCGCTTGGAAAAGAGACACATCCCCTGTCCGTCATACCAGAGCAGCTTGACCAGATGACCGCGCTTGCCTCTAAACGCAAACAGCGCGCCCGAATGAGGGCTTTGCTGCAGAACCTGCTGAACCAGCACCGCCAGACCGTCAAAACCTTTACGCATATCGGTGACCCCGCACGCCAGCCACACTTTGGTCATGCCGGTGCCGGATAAGGCTGAAAATGGAGATGGTGACGGGGGCGAGGCTGTTGAGGCCGTCACCGCCCAACAACCGATAAAACCCGTGCCAATGCCTCAGCATCAACACCGGAATCCACCGTCAGCTTGATCCCCGATGAGAGTGTGATCCCAATCTGGCCTGTCGGTTCAGCGACAACGTGCGGCTGTTCGGGCTCGGCAATCTCGACCGCAGCAAAGCATGGCAACGGCCCTGGCAACAGAGGCGAAAGCGCAGGGGCACAAAATCCGCTCAGTTCCCCCGACATCGCTTGCTTGCGCCACGTATATAGCTGGCCGCTCGATACCTCATGCCGTTCCATCGCCGTGCGCACACCGCCGCCAGCGCCAAACGCATCGCGCAACATCAACAGCTTCTGATCGACCGTCCAAAGCCGACGCCCAGAAACACGCGCAATCACCGTCATGCGACCAGTCATACGACCACTCGTATGACTGGTCGTATCTTCCAAAGACCCCTCAATAATCACCTCCGACACATATCGCTCCAAAACAAGGAACGCATATCATCGCGGCTAACCCCACAAGCGCAAGGCGGTCGCCAGAAACCGCTTACCTTCGTTAAAGCTTATGTTCAGGTGATGCGTCCGATCACATCTCTATGAATTAAAGGGAGCAAGTGAGTCGCCATGCTTAACCCTGCCAGCCAAGAGCGCGCCGCGCGCATTGCCATGCTGCACGCCGACCTTAGCCGTTGTCTGCAAATCATGGATCAATTGGGGCTGGATATTGCGGCAAATTATCTCGATCTCGCAATAGCAAAGATTGAACCCGAAGTGCGCCAGAAACGCCCTGCAAAGCCTTTTGAAACGTTGGCTAAAGCAGTATTTCCTCCATCCTGAATAGTACACTCGGACGAGCGTTTGCATTTGTCAGCAGCTATGACGCCGTCCGTGACGTCGATCGTTTTAGCGGCCACTTCTCGTTCATGATGCGGATAATTCCTACGCGGTGACGTGACCCCCAACTTTCTTCAATCATGCGTGGGTTAAAATCACCGGGTCACGTCAGGAGGAACCGGGCAACCACTCCACTGCCCGCCAGATGGGGTGCGCCGTTGATTGCCGAGAGCCGACCGAGTGGATCGTAAATGAGCGTGGCACTGGCTGCTCCGCTCCGCCCGATCAATCGGTTATCAACATCATAAGCATAATTGCTCGCCCCGTCACCCGTTAAATTGCCATTCGCACCATAACAGAAATGGAGAGG
>JANPEK010000203.1:0-5797 GCA_031422915.1 Phyllobacteriaceae bacterium
GACCGGCATATCGAGGTTCAGGGGTGAAAAATCAAGGGAAAACGGTGTCTGGCGTTAGAGCACGGTCGCCGCACACCGCATTTAATGACACCCCGCATGGACCGTCTTTCCGGGGCCGCATCGCGGAACCCGGAATCCAGAGCTCTTGCAGCGGCAAAAGTGGCAAAGAGGCTGCGTTTGCTCTTTCCATTTCAGGACGATCCGGCAGTTGCTCAAAATTCCGGCACGGCGCTCTGGATTCCGGGTTCGGCTTCGCCGCCCCGGAAAGACGGCCTGATGGCGTGGAGAGTAATCCCTCAAATTCCCAAGTCACTGTCCGCATCAAGCCGCTTGACGAGGATTTTGTCCACGCGGCGGCCATCCAGATCCAGCACTTCAAAGCGGAACCCCATCGCCTCGGTCACCTCGCCGGTATGGGGCAAATGCCGCATCAGATCGATAATCAATCCCGCCGCTGTCTCGTAGGAGCGCTTCTCCGTCAGTTTCAGCCCGACAAGCTCGGCCATTTCGTCCACCGGCATCCAGCCGGCGATCAGCCACGAGCCATCCTCGCGCCTTACAGCTTCCGGTTCGCTCTCATCCTCGTCTGACTGGAACGACCCGGCAATGGCATCGAGAATGTCAGCCGGCGTCACAATGCCTTCAAAATGGCCGTACTCATCGTGCACCAGCGCCATTGGCACATCGGAGTTGCGCAGCGTCTGCAGCGCGTCAAGTGCTTCAGAAATGTCCGGCACAGACGGCGCATGGCGGATGAAGTCGCGAATCTTCAACGGTTTCTTCTTGATCAGTGTGCCTAAAAGCTCGCGCACCTGAATGACGCCGATGATGCTGTCGGGCGTGCCTTCGCCGGCAGGAAGCCGCGAATGTTCGGTGTTTTCAAGGTGGGCCCAGATCTCTTTTTCATCGAGCGTCACGTCAAGCCAGTCAATCTCGCCGCGCGGCGTCATCACGGCGCGCACCGCGCGCTCGCCAAGCCGCAACACACCGGCAATCATCGCCCGCTCATCGGCCTCGATCACGCCGGATGTGTGTGCCTCTGCCACCAGCGTCTTGATTTCTTCTTCGGTCACCGCATTGTCCGGCGCAGTGTTGAAACCAAGCAGGCGGAAGATGACCCGCGTCGAAAAATCGAGAAACCAGACAATTGGCGCACCGGCCTTGGAAACCACCAGCATGATCGGCGCCATGACGCAGGCAATGCCTTCCGCGTTGCGCAGGGCCAACTGCTTGGGCACCAACTCGCCAATCACCACCGACAGATAGGTAATGCCACTGATCACCAGCCCGTAGCCGACTATCGGTGCAAATCTGATTGGCATGCCTTGAACCAGCAGCCAGTCACCCACGATCTTGCCAAGTGCCGCACCTGAAAATGCACCCGCAAGAATGCCGACCAGCGTGATGCCGATCTGCACAGTGGACAGGAACCGTCCGGGATTTTCCGACAGCGCCAGCGCAGTCGCGGCTCCGCGCACGCCGTCTTCCACCATGGTTTTAAGCCTGGTGCGGCGTGCGGAAACGATGGCAAGTTCTGAAAGCGCAAACACCCCGTTAAGGGCGATCAGCAATAGGGCGACAAAAAGTTCAATCAAACAATGGGCCGCGCGTGTTCCAGCGTCGGTCCTTCTATGGAATGGAGCGCTAAAATGCGGGTTTCAACTGCAAAGGTCAACGGACAAGTTTGGAAACCAGCTGCGCGGTATAATCAACCATCGGCACGATGCGGCCGTAATTGAGCCGCGTCGGCCCGATCACGCCGACAGCGCCAACAATCCGCTCATTGGCATCACGGAACGGCGCAACCACGACGGATGAGCCGGACAATGAGAACAGCCGGTTTTCCGAGCCGATGAAGATGCGCACGCCAGACCCTGCCTCGGCCATGTCGAGGAGTTGCAACATGCCGGATTTGGTTTCCAGATCATCAAACAGCAACTTCAGCTTCTCAAGATCGTCGCCCTGGCTGACGCCGTCGAGCAAGTTTCCGCGCCCGCGCACGATCAGCTGTGAAGGCTCGCCCGCACCAGAGCCACCCCAAACCGCAAGCCCCTGTTCCACCAAGGCGCGGCTGATCTGGTCGAGTTGCTGGCGTGTTTGTGTGAGCAACCGGCTGATTTCGCCCTTGGCCTCATGCAGCGTGCGCCCGGCGATGTGGGCGTTGAGAAAATTCGTCGCTTCGGTCAGCTGCGAAACCGTGATGAATTCGGGAAGATCAACCACCCGGTTTTCAACATCGCCCGATTGCGAGACCAGAATGACCAGCGCCCGCTTCGGGTCGAGCCGCACAAATTCGATATGCTTGAGCGGTGTTTCAAACTTTGTCGCGAGCACCAGCCCCGCACCGCGCGACAGGCCGGACAGAAGTTCGCTCGCCTCGGTCAGGATCTGGTCCACGGGCCGCCCGTCACCGGAAGCCTTGATCTTGGCGTCAATAACGGCGCGCTCATCCTCGCCGATGCCGCCAATTTCCATGAATCCGTCGACAAAAAACCGCAAGCCAAGCTGCGTCGGCATCCGCCCGGCGGAAATATGCGGAGCGTAGATAAGGCCAAGTTGCTCAAGATCCGACATCACGTTGCGGATGGTGGCAGGTGAAAGCGACACCGGCAAAATGCGCGACAGGTTGCGCGAGCCGACCGGCTCACCCTCGTTCAGATAGCTTTCAACAATGGTGCGGAAAATCTCGCGCGTCCGCTGGTCAAGCGCGCTCGCGCCAGCGCCAAGGCTGAGCGGCAGGTGATTCTGGTTGGCGGTGCTTGAAATCGACATGGCCCGCTGAATATAGGCGCGAACGTCGCCATTTTCCAAGCGCGCAGTTAGCAACCGCTTTTCCTTTGCCATCGACACACCGCCCCGTTAGAAGCCAGCCAACAGCAATTGAATTTGAAGGTTTTGACCATGGGTCGTCCGTCTGGCCGCGCAGCCAATGAAATGCGCAAGGTGAGCTTTGAAACCGGTGTATCCAAGCATGCCGAAGGTTCTTGCATGGTTCGTTTCGGCGACACGCATGTGCTTTGCACCGCATCGCTCCTCGAAAAAGTGCCCGGGTGGATGCGCAACACCGGCAAGGGCTGGGTGACAGCCGAATATGGCATGCTGCCGCGCTCAACGGGCGAGCGCATGGGGCGAGAGGCGGCGTCTGGCAAGCAAGGCGGGCGCACGCTCGAAATCCAGCGCCTGATCGCGCGTTCATTGCGCGCTGTTGTAGACCTTGAGGCGCTGGGCGAGCGCCAGATCACCATCGATTGCGATGTCATCCAGGCTGACGGCGGCACCCGCACCGCTGCCATCACCGGCGGCTGGATCGCTTTGCAACAGTGTCTCAAATGGATGCAGGCGCGCAAAATGATCACACTGGAAAAAGTCTTGAAAGACCATGTCGCCGCCATTTCCTGTGGCGTGGTCGGCGGCGGTCCGGTCATCGATCTGGATTATCTCGAAGATTCCAACGCCGGCACCGACGCCAATTTCGTCATGACCGGCAAGGGCGGCATCGTCGAGATACAGGGCACTGCTGAAGGCCATCCGTTCAGTGAAGGCGAATTCCTTGAGCTGATGGCGTTGGCGCGGAGCGGCATCAACGATTTGGTCGGCATGCAGGCAAGTGCGGTCGGCTGAACGCTGATGAAGCCGGTTGCAGTGCTGGAATCGGCGCTTTATGTCGATGATCTTGATAAGGCCGATGCCTTCTATGGCGGTGTGCTGGGATTGGACTGTGTTGGCAAGGTTGAAGGCCGCCATGTCTTTTTCCGCTGTGGCGACAATATTGTTCTCCTGTTCAACGCTAATGCCACAAGCATCGCCGCGCCGAATGCCAGACTGCCGGTGCCGGTCCACGGCGCATCCGGTCAGGGCCACCTCTGTTTCCGCGCCACTTCGGACGAAATGGACCAGTGGATTGAACGGCTCAATGGCCACGGCATCCCCATCGAAGCCGATTTCATTTGGCCTGCCGGTGGCCGGTCAATCTATTTCCGCGATCCTTCAGGCAACAGCCTTGAGTTTGGCGAACCGAAAATCTGGGGGCTGACATGAAACTGCACGCAGGCGATCGCCTCGTCCTCGCCACCCACAATCAGGGCAAGCTGAAGGAATTTCGCCAGCTGATGACCCCGTTCGGCATCGAGATTGTCTCTGCCGGAGAGCTTGGCTTGGCCGAACCTGAGGAAACCGGCACGACGTTCGAGCAGAATGCCTTCACCAAGGCGCATGCCGCCGCCTCGGCCTCGGGCCTGATTGCACTGTCTGACGACTCTGGACTTTGCTGCGATGCTCTCGATGGCGCGCCCGGCGTTTACACCGCAGACTGGGCTATCCAACCGGATGGCACGCGCAATTGGACCCTCGCCATGCAAAAGGTTGAGGGTGCGCTGCTTGAGGCTGGAGCATACGAGGATGGTCGGCGTGCAGGCCGCTTTGTTGCGGTCCTTTGCTTGTGCACACCTGACGGCCAAGCAGACTATTTCCGTGGCGAAGCGCCGGGGACGCTGGTCTGGCCGCCTCGCGGAACCGATGGTTTCGGCTATGACCCGATGTTCCGACCCGATGGCCATGCCCGCACGTTTGGCGAGATGACCGCCGATGAAAAGCATGGCTGGAAGCCCGGTATGGCAGAAGCCCTGTCGCATCGCGCCCGCGCCTTCAAGCTGTTTGCCGAAAGCGCGCTCGAAGGCGTGAGTGCATGATCAAGCCGGATGACGGCGCGCCCGGCTTCGGCGTCTACCTGCACTGGCCCTTTTGCGCCGCCAAATGCCCCTATTGCGATTTCAACAGCCACGTCCGTTTTGATCCGCCCGACCAGAAACGCTACGCCGCCGCGTTTGCGCAAGAACTCAAGACCATGCGCCAGCGCACCGGTGCGCGCACGGTCAAAAGCATCTTCATCGGCGGTGGCACACCCTCGTTGATGGACCCGTCCACCGTTGGCGCGCTGCTGGACACAGTTGCCAATTTATGGACAGTGCCAAACGACATCGAAGTAACCCTCGAAGCCAATCCCTCAAGCGTCGAGGCCGACCGTTTCAGAGGTTACCGCGCAGTTGGTGTCAACCGCGTGTCGATGGGAGTGCAGTCGCTTGATGATGACCAGCTCAAATTCTTGGGCAGGCTGCACACTGTCGAAGAAGCAATGAAAGCCATCGGCTTGGCGCGGGACATCTTCTCGCGCATGTCGTTTGACCTGATTTACGCCCGCCCGAACCAGATTCCGGAAAACTGGGAAAAGGAGTTGAACCGCGCCATTGATCTGGCTGCCGACCATCTCTCACTCTACCAATTGACCATTGAGGACGGCACCGCGTTTGGCCGCCTGCACAAGGCCGGCAAGCTGCCGACGCTGCCGGACGACGCTGCCGCCGATCTCTATGCACTCACCCAGGACATCACCGCATCACGCGGTTTGCGGGCGTATGAGATTTCAAATCACGCGCAGCCCGGCGCGGAAAGCCGCCATAATCTCGTCTATTGGCGCTATGGCGATTACGTAGGCTCCGGCCCCGGCGCCCACGGCCGGTTTGATGAGGGTGATAAACGTTCGGTCACGATCACTGAGCGCAATCCGGAAAAATGGCTCCAACGCGTGGAAAGCCAAAGTCACGGCATCATCGAAGAAGAAAGCTTGAACCAAAGCCAGCAGGCCGACGAATTTCTCCTCATGGGCCTTCGCCTCACCGAAGGCATCGACATCCCGCGCTTCGAACAGCTGTCAGGCCGCTCGCTGAACCAGAAGCGCGTGTCAATCCTGCGCGAAGAGGGCATGATCGAGCCAGTAGGCAACAGCCGCCTGCGTGCCACA
>JANPEK010000204.1:0-2544 GCA_031422915.1 Phyllobacteriaceae bacterium
GGCCGCGATTGCATCGGAGGTGAAACCGAAACGCCCGGCGTCAACGAATCCGCCTTGATCGAGTCGCCGCCAAAGCCTTCCGTGTCGGTGACGTAAACATCAGCCTCAAGCCCTGCCGGTGTGCAGAAATACTCGACTGACTTCACATCAATGCAAGGCGGCAGTTCCGTCGGCGGGAAGTAGGGCGGCCAATACGGATCGGGATAATCACCCGGATACGGGATCGGCTCATAATAACCCGCCTGCCCCGCGCAAGGGCGCCACACTTCAACATCGCCGACATGACCCTTCACATCCGGGTCTTCATAAAGGCTGTCATAGTCAAGGAACCACGAGCCAAACGGCGGCACATTTTGTGGCTTCACGAGGTCCTTTGGCGTCATCTGCACACCGTGCACCACAAGTGCCCCGCCCGCCGCCAGCTGGTCGGCCAGCTCCTCATTGTTGCGCAAATCATCGCCGGTCTTCACCAGCGTCTGGCTGCACGAGCCATAGTCGATCACGCCAAACTGGTCATAGCCATATTGCAGGTCGAGCCCGCCCGCCGCCTGCCGGTTTTCCGGCGGGAAGCCAACGGCGTATTCCTGTGGTGTTTCCACCCAGATACTTTCCGTCGCCGGATCATCCGGGCTCTCGCGCCAGTAGCGGATCACCTCGCCCTTGCCGGAGTTGGCAAAGCGCGAATAGTCGTAGCGGTTTTCAATCTCGCCGCGCTGCGACAGATACATGAAGCCACGGCTATCAAAGGCGATATCCGTCACCGGATACTCCTTCTCTGCCTTGACGGTCAGTTCCCAGCGTGCGGAGCCGAATGTTCCGTCTTCGAGAATGTCCACCGACCAGATTTCCGCAGCATTGCCAACGGCATAGTAAAGCCGCCCGCCATTGACGGCGACGCCCCAAACCTGCCGCTCATCCTGCGTGTAGCCCCAGGTCTCCGGGTCTTCGCTGTCAAACGCGCCACCGCCAATGTCCATCACCGAGCCGTCGTCCGCCGCCGGCGCCAAGCCATGTGCTGGGCGGCCGGCAACTCCGTGGTCGAACGTGTCGATCACTGCGCCATCAATCGAAATGCGGTGAATAAGCCCGCTGTCGTTGTCGCTGACAAAAAACTGCCGGTGCGCCTTGTCGAACTTGATGTTGCCAAGTCCCGGCCCGCTGTTGCTCTCGATGTCGGCAAACTTTGACACCTGTCCGGTCAGCCCGTCCACCTTGTAGATCGTGCCGGGTCCGCCGCCAAGATCGGTGCCAAACTGCCCGTCCATGAACTGCGCACCAGCCGTCCCGCCGCGCTGGCGTTCCGCGCGCCCATCCTCGTCATCATCAGGCGTCACAATCTGGATGCCGTGCAGTGAGGTCGCCGTTGCATAAAGGTTTGGCACAGTCTCTGTCGTGTCTGTCCGCTTGCCATCATCGTAAGTGAGGCCGAACACCTGTCCAATCTGTCGCGCCGAAACTTCAAACGGCAGCGGCGTGTTGACCAGTTGCCCGCTTGGCGGTCCGCCAAGATTTGAAACGTCAAAAACCCTGAGAGTTTTGCCCTCAAGGTCAATCATCGTCTCATCAATCGCGTCAACACCCGGCGGCAAACCCTCTTCTATTCCGGGGATAATCGTGCCGGAAAACCCGGTCACCGCCATCGATCCTTCAGAGAAAACCCGCACATCCTGCGCATGCGCCGTGCCGCCAAGCACAGTCCCGCTCAGTAACACCGAGGCAATCGCTCCAATGCCGACACGCATGAACACGCTGCAAACAGATGACGTTGAAAGCAGTGATCTGGACATGGAGTTCCTCCCGCTGTTCCGGAATAAGACTCTGCCCTCACGCCTTTGTCCAAAAGCATGCTCAGCGGCAGAATCCGCCGGATTTCTGTTGTTGCGACCCCAATATGACCCAACGTTACTCTTCGCTGAGTTGCGCGTCAACGCGTCAGCGAGCATACATTTTAGAGAACGGGGCGATGTTGTGCATGCTGGTTCAAACGTCGTGTTTTGGCCGGAAAAACGACCAGAACCCGAACCGCCGAAACCCGCTGAATGCCTCAAGTTTCCGGGCATGATTGGCTCCTTGCCGGGACAAGCGGAATGCAGTCCCTTAGCCTCAGTCGCGGGACAAGCGGAAAAGGTTCAAGCGCTTTTTAACCTCTACCGCAAAGCGGGAGAGGGGCTTCGCGCAGCGAAGCGGTGAGGGCGAGTCAGCCAGATAAGCAGCCGCGCCGCCAGACTTATCCCGCAGCAAAACTCCGCCAACCCATTGATTTCATTCGAGCCATAATTTTAATTTCGCGATTCTATCCACTTGACCCAAATCCCGCCTGATAATCCCCGTCATGTTCAACAAGGGAACGTGCACACAGTGAACTGGGAAATGGCCATAACCCGCAACCACGCATTGCTCTTGGCGGTAATCGCCGAGCTGTTTGCGATGCTGCGGGGGAGGCTACATGATGTCGGCTCCGGCAGCAGTCCCCTCTCCGTCGGCTGCGCCGACACCTCTCCCCGCAAGCGGGGCGAGGTTAAAGCCGCGCAGGTTGGTTTAACC
>JANPEK010000205.1:0-7169 GCA_031422915.1 Phyllobacteriaceae bacterium
GCCATTTCTCAAAGCGCTCGATTTCCATCAATCCCGCGAGTGGTTCAAGGAAAACCGGGCGCTTTATGAGCGTGAGCTGGAGACGCCGCGCGGCGATCTGGTGGAGGCGCTGACGGTGGCTTTCGCGGCCAAGGGGCTGCCGTTCAAGGGTGACCGCAAGAAGTCGGTGTATCGCATCTACCGCGATGTGCGGTTTGCCAAGGACAAGAGCCCTTTCAACAAGCATGTCTCGGCGCTGCTGACGCCGTCTGGCGAGAAGCGGGAGCAGGAAGGTTCGTTCTTCATCAAGATCGGGCTTGAGGGCTGTTTCATGGCGGTCGGGTTTTATCTCGATGAAGCCGCCAAGTTGAAGGCTTTTCGCAACAATCTTGTTGCATGGCCCGAAAAGTTTCGCGTTATGACGACGGCGCTGAAGAAGGGGAAGTTGGCTTTGGAGACGGAGGGTGCATTGAAGCGAATGCCAAAAGAGTTTGAGTCTGTTGCTGATCCCGATCTGGCGGCGGCGCTGAAGCTCAAGCATTTCTATGTCAGCGCGAAGATTGATCCGGCATTGATCACCACGCCGAAGCTCGTTGATATCAGTGTGGATTTTGCCAAGAGGGCGATGCCGCTGATTGAGTGGGGGCGGGCATTGTCTGCGGACCAATCGCAATCCGTGGCTGACCAATCAACAAACGTCATCTGACAGGACGGGTCCAGGCCGCTAAGAAATTTGACTACCTTCGAGATCAAACCAGTTCATGTCCTCCTCGCAATTCCTCGCCGGTGCCCGCCGGTCTGTTCCCATCCTGATCTCGACTGCTCCGTTTGGCTTGCTATACGGGGCGATTGCGGTTGATCAGGGGTTGAGCGTTTGGCAGGCGTCGCTGATGAGCTTGACGATTTATGCCGGGGCCTCGCAATTGGTCGGCATTGATCTTTTCACCAAACATACGGCGGCTTGGTTGGTCATATTTTCTATCTTCATCGTCAATCTGCGGCATGTGCTTTACTCGGCGGCTATCGGACGGCGCATGGAAAGGTTCTCCGGCGCTCAAAAAGCGATCGCTTTCTTCTTTCTGATCGATCCGCAATTTGCCGAAACGGAGCGGCATGCGGAGCGCGAAGGGGGCGTGACATTTGCCTGGTATATGGGGCTGGCGCTGCCGGTCTATACGCTTTGGAATATCGAGACGGTTGTCGGTGCGATCTTCGGCAAGCTTATACCACACCCAGAGTCGCTGGGGATTGATTTTCTGCTCCCTCTGTATTTTCTCGGTCTGGTGATGGGTTTTCAAATGCGACCGTTGTGGTTGCCTGTTGTGGCTGTTTCCGGCGTTGTTTCAGTCATTGCGCTGAAGACCGTCGGGTCGCCCTGGCATGTCTCGATCGGCGCGCTGGCGGGTGTGGCGCTTGCGGCAGCATTTGGCGGCAAGGGGAAAGCGGCATGAGCGAGTTCACGTTCATCATCGTGGCCAGCGCGCTCTTGACTTACCTTACGCGCGTCGGCGGGCATTTGATCCTGTCACGTTTTGGCACGCTGAATTCACGTGTCGAGGCGGCACTGAATGCGGTCCCCGCGGCCGTGCTGACGACGCTTGTCGCCCCGACATTTTTCACCCATGGCTGGGTCGAAACTGTGGCGCTGATCATAGCCGGGCTTGCAGCGCTGAGGTTGCCATTGCTTGGCATGTTTGCTGTCGGCTGGGTTGTGATTGTGGTGCTCCGGGCGTTATCCGGTGCATGATGCTGTTGCCGGACTGATTCCGGTTTTTCGTTTAAGCCTCTGAGCCAATTGCCCTTTATGGAGGGTTAAGTGCTTCATGTTTTGATTCAGCCCGAAATGGTGCGAACCAGCCGAAAGCCGAGGTTGGTGGGTGGCACGCCCGCCGCGCAGCCGCCGGACGCTGCATCGCGCAGAAACGTCGGGATCTCGGCTTCGTGCTCTCCGTTGACGAAATAGGCGGGGCACATGTAGCCGCCGGTATCGCCGGAGACGCAGGTCGATGTCCATTCCCAGACGTTACCGCCAATGTCGTTTAGGCCGTTGGAGACGGAGCCGAACGAGGCGGAAGGCTTAACCGCGCGGGCGTAGGATTTGCGGGTGAAATAATTGGTGGCCCAATCCATGCGCGGATCGGTGAACAGCTTTCTCGAGTCATCCTTTGGCAAAAGGTCCGAGAATTTTTGCGCCTCTTCGCGTGTCGGCAGCCGCCAGTCCGCGCCTGACTTTTCGTGCAGCCAGGTGATGAAGTGAGCAATGTCGAGCGCGTTCACATCGGTTACCGGATAGGAACCAGCTGGTGGCGTGGACTTCGGTTGGTGTTCGCAGGCGCCGTCCGCAACACATTCCATCCAGAATGCGTGGGTGATTTCCTCGCGTCCTGCTTCGATGGATTTGCCGGATTTAAGCTGGATTGAAACCGTCTCAAAGGGCGCCTGTTCAACTGTTCTGAACGTGCCCGCAGCAACAACGGCGGCAAATGCTGCCGCCGCTGTCAGTGACTTTATGCCAAACATAAGTGGCATTGTGATTACCCCGAGATAGGGGCGGGTTTGGCAACCTGTGTCATCAGATCGTCATCCCACTCGCCTTCGACCACCACGTGCGCCGTTGCACCGAGGAGCACGGCTTCGATGAGGTTGTGGTTGACGTAGGCATAGATGCCCGGCTGCCTGAACTCGTAAGCCATGGCGCCTGCAGAGCCGCCGCGGATGAACCAGGTTTCGAGGTTGGTGTCGGGCTTGTCGTTGAAGGAGCCTGCCTCCCAGACGAGATCCCCGTGACCGCCGATGAGATGCGGACGCGAATCGCGGTTAGCTTGGGCGTGGATGAACAGAACTTTCTCGCCGACCTTGGCCTTCAGCGCGCTGTCGCCGGTCAATGCACCGGCCTTGCCGTTGAACACGACGTGGGTCGGGATGAGACCGCGCATGACTTCAAGCGCATCAGCCATATTGTCGGCAGCGCCTTCGTAGGTCTTGTAGGCACCCTTTTCGTCTTTCGGTACGTAGAAGTCCTGCTCGCCGATGTAGACCACCTTGTCGTAGGTGTAAGGCTTGCCTGCGGCATCCTTCAGTCCGTCGCGCGGCAGCACCATGACAGCGCCGTTCATGCCCTGCACGACATGGTACGGGATCATGACGTCGCCGGGGGCGCAGTGATAAACGAAGACGCCCGGCTTGGTGGCCTTCCAGCGCAGCACGCATTGTTCGCCAGGAAGCACCTTGGTCAGCGCGCCTCCGCCAAGAGCGCCCGTTGATGAATGGAAGTCTATGTTGTGTTCAAGCAAGTTCGTCGCCGGATTTTTCAGCGTCAGCTCAACATAATCTCCCTCGTGGCAAACAATCAGCGGGCCGGGAACCGTGCCTTCGTAAGCAAAAACCCAGGTCTTTGTGCCGTCGGCGTCGATCTCGACATGCTTTTCCTGAATGGTCATTTCGACTTCGACAATCTTCGCGCCGGTCGTGGCAACCTGCTCATGCTCCGGCGCGAACGGCGGGGCAACGAGCTTCTGCTTGATGCGGGGGAGCGTGGAAATGTCGACGGCGGCGACCTTTTTCATCTCGTCAGGATTGACCGCTTCTTCTGCCGTCGCTGTGGTTGCTGCCGCCGCGATCGCGCCGATAGCGCTTGCGGCGAACAGGAATTCGCGCCTGCCCAGTTTCATAAGGTCCTTGTTCATGGCCATGATTGCCTCCTTTGGTCATCATCAATTTAAGATGTATGCAGGATACATCTTTTTAACTGTCCTGATTTGATCGAGGTCAAGCAAACAAGAATGGTCAGTTCAGGATTTTCCGCAGCTCGGCTTGTCGCACAGAAAGGTCGGCAAGCGAGTGCGCAGCCAAGACGGTATAAAAGGCGCTCTCCGCATCAAGAAGGATAGTCTTCAACTGGCAGGCGGGTGTGATGACGCACTTGTTGTTGATGCGGTCAAAACACTCGACCAGCGGGATGTTCGACTCGCAGAACTTGGTAACCTCGCCAATGTTGATATCCTTTGGCAGTTTGGCGAGCCGCAAGCCGCCATTGCGACCGCGTGCGGCAGCAAGATAACCGCCGCGCACCAATTCGTTGGCGATCTTGGTCAAATGATTGCGGGAGATTGAAAATCGCTCGGCAGTTTTGGCGATGGTGATCAAATCTGGTTCGGCTGCTGCGGCGTGAATGAGCAGGCGGAACGCATAGTCGGTGAACAGGGTCAGGCGCATGTGAAACCGATCAAAAGATGCATGTAAGTTACATGAAAGAAACATGGTCCAGAATGAAAGCGCGTTCAACTCTGCCTTACATCAGGCTTTCTCAAGGCATGGCTTCCGGTGAACCGAACAGGCGCGTACCTAGGACAGTCAGGACCAATCCTGCCAGAACCAAAATGCTTCCAAAGATTGCGGCGGAGTCAAATGGCTCGCCAAGAAACAAAACCCCTGCAGAGATGCCGAATACCGGCACGAGAAGGGCGAATGGCGAGACCAGATTGGCAGGATAGCGGGACAACAGGAAACTCCAAACGCCGAACCCGAGTATTGTGGCCGGCCAAGCAAGGAATGCGATGGAGACGAGCGTCAGGAGGCTTGGATGGGTGAGTGTCTGGATGATTGCTGCGTGGTCTTCAAACAAAACCGACAGGATGAAAAGCGGCAGCGGGGCGGCAAGGCTTGCCCAGACTATCATTGATAGCGCGTTCTTTTCGCCCGACATTTTGACGATGAGATTGGCAACGCCCCAGGACAACGCGGCCAACAGGCAGAGCACAAGGGGCAGCAGCTCCGGCCCGGACCAGCGGCTTGCGGCAATGACGCCCATTCCGGAAAAGGCGATGACTGCGCCCAAAATCTGCACCGGCTTGGAGCGCTCGCCGAGAAGGACTGCGGCAAAACCGATGGTGAAAAACACCTGCAGTTGCATCACCACCGAAGCCAGGGCCGCCGTCATGCCAAGGCGGATGGAGACGAACAGAAGTCCGAATTGCAGCACACCGATGAATATGCCGTAGCCGACAATCCATCGCCAGCCAACGCTTGGACGCCTCACGAAAAACACAGCGGGCAACGCTGCAAAAAAGAAGCGCAAGGCGGTCAACAGCAGCGGCGGAACTTCTGCGACGCCTACTTTGATGACGACGAAATTGAACCCCCAGATCGCGGTGACAAGCAGCGCGAGCAGGGCATGCGCGGGCATGAGACTCATGCCGATACCGAAAACGGCGCAGTGGCGGTTTCCAGCCAAGCGCGCGTTGGTGCATCAACCATCGGTCCAATCTCTGCCAACACGCGGGCGTGATAGGTGTCGAGCCAATGCAATTCGGCGCGTGTGAGCAGCGATGTGTCGACGAGGCTTTTTTTGATCGGCGCAAGCGTGAGCGTTTCAAAGCCCATCATTTCGATGTCGCCGCCTTCGATCATTTCCGGTTCTGTCACAAGGATGAGGTTTTCGATGCGGATGCCAAATTCACCGGGCTTGTAGTATCCGGGCTCGTTGGAGAGGATCATGCCCGGTTCCAGCGGTGTGACGCCGACCTTGGCGATGCGTTGCGGGCCTTCGTGGACGGAGAGATACGAGCCGACGCCGTGGCCGGTGCCGTGGGCATAGTCGAGGCCGGCGCTCCAGAGGGCGGTGCGGGCGAACGCGTCGATCTCGCTGCCTTTGGTGCCTTTCGGGAAACGCAGCATCGAGATGGCGATCATGCCTTTCAGCACGAGTGTGAAGCGGCGCTTGTATTCGTCGCTGACGTTGCCGACGGGAAGTGTCCGGGTGATGTCTGTTGTGCCATCACGGTATTGGCCGCCTGAGTCGAGCAGGAAGAGTTCGCCGGGCTGGAGCCTGAGGTTTGAGTCTGTTGTTACACGATAGTGGTTGATGGCACCGTTCGGGCCGGTGGAGGAAATGGACGGGAACGAGACGTCAAGGAGCGGCATTTGATTGGCCTCACCTGCGGCGACGCGGCATTCTTCGAGTTTGACGGCGGCGCTGATCTCGTCAAGCGACCCGGGTTCTTGGGCATCATACCATTTGAGGAATGAAGCCATGCCTGCGCCATCACGGCGGTGGGCGGCGCGGGCACCTTGGCGTTCAATATCGTTTTTGAGGGCGCGGGGCATTCGGCAGGGATCTTGCAAGTCAATGACTGTACCAGACGCATCGATGACCAGACGGCGCAACTTTTCGGCTGCCAGGGATGGATCAAGCGCGATGGATTTTCCGGCGGCGATTTCGATCAGTGCTGCGGGTAGATTTTCTGGCGGCAGGATTTCGGCCAGTTGCGTGAGATAGGCGCGGGTTTTGATCGGTAGTTTGCGCTCGTCGAGGAAAACTATCGGATCTCCAATCGCGCGGATGATGGCGAAGCCGAGCGGAACCGGCGTATGCGGCACATCGCTGCCACGGATGTTGAACGTCCAAGCGAGCGAGGATGGATCGGTGAGGACCGTGGCGTCGGCCCTGCCTTTGACCATGGCATCGCGCAGCTCTGCAAGTTTGTCGTGCGCAGTCTTGCCGGCGAGTTCGAGCGGCTGGATGGTGATGTTACCGACCGGCGGCGCGGGTTGGTCTTTCCAAATCTGGTCTATCGGATTGGTGTCGAGTACGACGAGTGTGCCACCAAGTTCAGCCATTGCGGCTTCGAGAGATTTGACTTCGCTGATTGTGTGCAGCCATGGATCAATGCCGATGCGCGCGCCAGTCAAGTGATTGTCCGGCATCCATTTGGCCGGTGGCGCGGCGACGAGATCTTCGACTTTGAAAATGGCCCCGTCGAGCTGCTGGCCGGCTTGAACGGTGTAGCGGCCGTCAACGAAGACGTGGGCGGAGTTGCGCAGGATCAACGCCTGACCCCATGAGCCGGTGAAACCTGTCAGCCATGCGAGGCGTTCGGAGCGCGTGGCGACATATTCGCCCTGATGTTCGTCAACGCGCGGTACCAGAAAGCCATCAATTGCGAGACTGTTGAAAAGTGCTCTCAGACTGGCCACGCGCGGGGCGGAGGCGTTGGTTTCCATGGCAGATTCATAGGTTTGGAACATTTTTGTCTCCGGCATTGTCATGGCAAGTTAGGCGGTGCGACGCCTGTGTGCAATTTGAAATGGTGAATGCGAATCAATCAGTCTTGGTCATGCCGCATTGCAGCATTATGTCTTCGCACGTGCAAAAAACACATGGGAGTCATGCGCTTGCGCCCTACCTTTCA
>JANPEK010000206.1:0-37652 GCA_031422915.1 Phyllobacteriaceae bacterium
AAACACCTCATCGAAAAGGGTAAACCTCCAAAACTCGCCCTCATCGCCGTCGCCCGCAAAATCCTCATCACCGCCAATGCACTGCTGCGCGACAACAAGGAGTTCGCCGCTTGATCCCAATACAGTTGCCAGACTTGCCTTGAAATGAACAAAGGCAAATCAAACGCCCAACACTTATCAAACCTCTGAACCCGCAAAGCCCGTTAGCTCAAACACCAAACCGCCAACGACCCAGCCAGTCAAAAAACGTTCAAGCCGCCCCTATCCGCAGCAGATCGTGAATATGTATAATACCCACCGGCCGGTCCTTGTCCGTCACCATCAGCGCCGTGATCGAGGACGCGTTGGCGATATCAAGCGCCTTGGCCACCAGCATGTCGGGCTTGATGGTTTTCGGCGAGCGGGTCATCACCTCGTCAACCGTCATCGACAACAGGTCAAGATTGATCTTCCGGCGCAAATCGCCGTCAGTGATGATCCCTGAAAGCGACCCGTCCTCGGCCACAACGCCGACACAGCCAAAGCCTTTGCCGGTAATTTCCATGATCGCATCGCGCATGCCGGTCCCGGCCTTCACCAGCGGAATGCGCTCGTCGCGATGCATGATGTCCGCGACATGTGTGAGATTTGCGCCAAGCTTGCCGCCGGGATGGAACTTGTGAAAATCGCCAGCCGTAAAGCCGCGCGATTCCAGCAGCGCCACCGCCAGCGCATCGCCAATGGCAAGCTGCATCAAGGTTGATGTCGTCGGCGCAAGGCCATGCGGGCACGCCTCCTCCGCTTTCGGCAGTTTCAACACAACATCCGCTTCACGCGCCAGCGTCGAACTCGCCCCTGAAGTGACTGCAATCAACGGGATTCTGTACCGGCGCGAATAGGCAACAATGCCCTTCAATTCCGCGGTCTCGCCCGACCAGGACATCGCCAATATCACATCGTCCCGCGCGATCATGCCAAGGTCGCCATGGTTTGCTTCCGCCGGATGGACAAAAAACGCGGGCGTGCCCGTCGAGGCCAGCGTTGCAGCAATCTTGGAGCCGATATGCCCGCTTTTGCCGACACCGGTCACAATGACCCTGCCCTTGCCGGCTGCCAAAGTTTCCACAGCCATCGCGAACGGTTCAGCCAAACCATTGTCGAGCGCTTCGATCAGGCTGTTCAGCCCGCCAAGCTCCGCACTGATCGTTCGCATCGCACTCTTGGCGGGTTCGCTGGCGCCGCTGCGGGCGGAAATTGGTGATTTGGCTGTCGTGTTCATGCCGCTGGGTTAAATCAAAGCCCCCGAAAGTGCAAAGCGCTTTTGATATTCCATGTCTCGCCAGCAATGGGAAAGGAAACGTTAACCACGCGCGTTTACGTTTCAGTGACAGTTTTTGTATTCCCGAAGGTGGACATGATCCGGTCCCGACGCATCATTGCGCGCTCTTTTGAATATGCCCCGCGCATGTCGGTGGCGTTGGCGTGCGCCATGATGCTGTGTTTGCAAGTCCCCGCCGCCGTCGCCCAAGAGAGCGGCCTGCGCGGCACCGTCAAGGAACCGGCGCAGGAAGCGGTCGATCCGCTGGCAAAGAAGACGAAAAAGAAACTTACAAAGCTTGAGGCAGCGCAGGCAGCGGTGCCAACGCCCATCGCCCGCTATGAACCTACGGACCTTGATCCGGACGCCAACAATGACGCTGCTGCCGATGACTTCAACGCAGCAAGCGGGCCAACCTCTGAGCCAACCAAACAGCTCACGTCCAGCAGCACCACCGACGCCGCTACCCCGGACTTGAGCTCGCAAGGCACTGCTCCGGCAGCAATTGACCCTCTAACCACCGGCACAGCGGCGAGCGACGAGGATGTGCCCGAACCATTCAGCCCTGTCGAAAGCGCAGGAGCACTCGAACGCGAAGATGTTGAGCGCATGCGCAAGGACAATCTCAAACAGGACCCGATCGAAGGTCTCGACCGGACAGCAGAAATCGACCCTTTCGCTGCACCCGGCATTACAGCCGGAGCCTTCACCTTGCGCCCGACGCTGGAGCAGGGCATCCGCTGGACCAACAACTCGGACAATTCCGCAACCGGCGCAGCCGCGCTGATATCGGAGACAAACCTTCGCCTGCGCGCACAGTCCAACTGGCTGCGTCACCGGCTCAACCTTGAAGCATCCGCCGGTTTCCGCAAATCGGTCTCGGGCGAAGATGTTTCCGAACCGGCATTCGGACTGTCTGCAGACCTGCAACTCGACGTCTCGACAGTCGTGCAGCTCAACGCCAGAGCCAGTTGGGATCGCTCGACTGAATCGGCCACCGCACCTGTGCTGATCCCCGGCCCGTTCACCCGCCCCGACCTTGATACCTTGCGCGCAAGTCTTGGTGCCACCTATGATCCGGGACTCATCGGTCTGACTGCGACGGGCCAGGTCACGCGCCAATCCTATGGCGATGCCACTGATTCATCCGGCATCTCGGTTCCGCAGGATGACCGTAACAACACGTTTGCCTCTTTAACCTTGCGTGGCAGCTATGACCTGTCGCCGGTGCTGACACCGTTCGTCGAAGTCGAGGCCGGACGCCGCCTGTACGACAACGAGATCGACTCCAATGGTCTGGCCCGTTCGGCAAACCGCTATGGCGCCCGCGTTGGCGTCGCCGCAAACCTTGGTGAAAAACTGTCGGGCGAATTTGCCGCCGGCTGGCTGACGGAAGACATCGACGATGTCACCTTGTCAGACGTGTCCGGCCTCGACCTTCGCGGAACCATGAACTGGTCGCCACAGCGCGGCACCAACGTCGCGCTCACCCTTGCAACAGCCGTCGAAGGATCAACTTTATCCACGTCCTCCGGCTCTGTGTTATACTCTGCAAATGCCAACCTGACACACGCGCTTCGCGACAATCTCGAGGCAAGTCTGGCGCTTGGCACGGGATGGCGAACTTACGAAAACGGCACCCCCCGTGACACGATTCTGTCAAGCGAGGCTGGCCTGATCTGGTGGCTGAACCGCTACACCGGCATCAACGGCAGGGTGCGCCATGAGCAGGTGCTGAACGATGACCCCACCCGCGCCTACGGAGCCACAAGCGTTTATCTCGGCGTGACACTGCGGCGCTAAAGGCAAGGAGACTGGCCGAAAATTCAGTTTGATGAGTCAAATGGCGTGATTTTCGAGAACCGGAGCGGAGTGGACTTCTGGGGGCCCCGCCAGCGGCTTGCCGCTTAAGGGCGGGGAAGACAGTTCGAGAGCACCGGAAGCGCAGAAAATTGCGCCAGTTGGCCATCAAAGTGGATTTTTGGCCAGTCTCTAGCGGCCGGTTTTGCGGCGCTCCATCGGCGACGTACTGGCGAGCAATTCGCGGGCCGTGGCGACAATGTGATCGTGCAGATCCGGCCGCCAGAGCGCAAATGCCAGATTGGCCTCGACGAAGCCTTCCTTTGAACCACAATCAAACGTGCGCCCGGTGAAATGACTGCCGTAGAACGGCTGGTCATTCATCAGCTTGAGCATCGCGTCCGTCAGCTGGATTTCGTTGCCGGTGCCGCGCTCCTGCGTCTCCAGATAGTTGAAAATCTCCGGTTGAAGTATGTAGCGGCCATTGATGTAGAGATTGGATTGCGCAGTGCCAGCCTTGGGTTTCTCAACCATGCCATTGATGCGAAACCCGGATGCTGCATCGTCTCCGCGCCCGACAATGCCGTATTTGTGCGTCTCGGCCGGATCACACTCCTGCACGGCAATGATGTTGTTGCCGGTCTCGGCGTAAAGCTTCACCATTTCCTTCAGGCAGCCTTGCTCGGCCTGCATGATCATGTCTGGCAGCAGCAGCGCAAACGGTTCATTGCCAACCAGATCCCGCGCACACCAGACCGCGTGGCCAAGTCCCATCGGAACCTGCTGACGCGTGAACGACGTGGTGCCCGGTGCCGGCTGGATGCGCTGCAACCGTGCCAGCTCTTCATCCCGGCCCCGCTCGGCTAGCGTGTTGTAAAGCTCGAACTGAACGTCGAAATAATCCTCGATCACACCCTTGTTGCGCCCGGTGACAAAGATGAAATGCTCAATGCCCGCTTCTCGTGCCTCGTCCACAACATACTGGATAACCGGCTTGTCCACGACAGTCAGCATCTCCTTCGGTATCGCTTTCGTCGCCGGCAAAAATCGCGTCCCGAGGCCTGCCACCGGAAACACGGCTTTGCGGATTTTGTGTGGGGCTGCGCTCATATGCGTTTGTCCTTGTTCTTGGCTGGACACTTTCACGACAGATTTGAGATTCAGATAATGGCGGGCATTGTCATTTTGATGAACTTTGCCGAAAGCCTCGCTTTTCAGGGATTGATCAATACATGGTAAACCAAATCCTAACCCGGCCAAGCGATGATTGGTCCAGATTCGATAGTTGCAACAAGGATGGTCGCCATGCGGCATGAAAGTATTACCCGTCGCAGCATTCTGGCTGGTGCCGCCTCGCTCATGGCGGGAGCGTTTATGCCGCTTTCGGCCAGCGCCGATGCCGGTTTTCGCGGCTTCATCGCAAGCTTTGCCAGCGTTGCCGCTAAAAATGGCATCACAGCCGCAACTTACCGCGCAGCTTTTGCCGGAATTGACGAAATTGACCCGGTCGTCCTCGAAAAGGCGCGCACTCAGCCGGAGTTCAAGGCCCCGGTCTGGGATTATTTCGACAACCGCGTGCACGAGCGCTCCGCCGAAAACGGTCAGGCAATGGCCCGCAAACACAAGCCTTGGCTTGATCGCATCGAGAGCGCCTACGGTGTTGACCGCCACATACTCCTGGCAATCTGGTCGATGGAATCAAATTACGGCGAAATCCTCAAACGCCCGGAAGTGGTTCGGTCAGTCATCCGCTCGCTGGCGACCCTTGCCTATGCCGACAAGCGCCGCGCAAAATTTGGCAGATCGCAGCTGATCGCTGCGCTCAAAATTCTCCAGCGCGGCGATATCTCGGTCGCGGGTTTGCAAGGTTCGTGGGCTGGCGCAATGGGGCACACCCAATTCATCCCGACGAGCTTCATGATTTACGGCGTTGACGTCGATGGCGACGGCCGCCGCGATATCTGGAACTCCATTCCTGATTCTCTCGGGTCGTCGGCCAATCTGCTGCGCAAAAACGGCTGGCAGTCCGGCCGGACTTGGGGTTACGAAGTGTCCCTGCCTGGCTCAGGCAAATTTCCGGCCGGTGCCATGAGCCTCGACAAATGGGCATCTCTCGGCGTCACACGCGCCAACGGAAAACCGTTCCGCAACGGCGGCGACAGCGCAACGCTGAAGCTGCCTGACGGGCGTAGCGGGCCTGCATTCCTGATGCTCAAGAATTTCCGCGTTATCAAGGCCTATAACAATGCCGACAAATACGCGCTCGCCGTCGGACTGCTCGCCGACCGCATCGCAGGCAACAAGGAACTCGTGCGAGACTGGAAGCGCCCGTTCACCTTGCTCAGCATTCCGGAGCGGGAAGAGCTGCAACAGCGCCTCTCCAGCGCGGGCTTTTACGAAGGCAAGCCGGATGGCAACATCGGCTCCGGCACAAAGGCCGGCATTCTGGCCTATCAGCAGGCTGCCGGGTTGAAGCCGGATGGCTATCCCAGCAAGGAACTTCTGGATTACATGCGCAACCGCTAGACAGAGATGTTCTTGGCGAACGAAGGATAAAGCGTGATATTTCTGCCTGAGAAACTGCTCACTATCGGTTTGGCGACATGCATCGCATTGCCAATAGCCTTTGGCGTGGAAACAGCATTCGCACAGGACAAGCGTTCACCCTCGATACTCGAGTTTCTTGGCCTGAAACCGGCAAAACAACGCGTCATTCTCGTGCCGGACACGCCAGCAAGAAAAAAGATTGCCAAAACTTCAAAATCGCAGGGCCGAAAGAAGCGTAAATCCGCAAATCCCTCATTTGTAGATTTGCCCGCTGCCGCCTCTCTGCCAGAGGCAACTCCTGTGGTCCCTGAAAAGACCATTGATGCAAAAACAGTGCTCGTCGTTGGCGACTTCATGGCCGGGGGCTTGGCGGAAGGATTGGATGAGGCGTTTGAACTTGAAGCAGCCGTTCGCATCGTCGACAAGTCCAGCGGCTCGTCCGGCTTCGTGCGCGCTGACGTCTACGATTGGCCGCAAAACATCGGCGCGCTGATTGTTGAAACAAAGCCAAGCGCTGTGGTTGTGATGATTGGTACAAATGACCGGCAGCAGATGCTGGTCGGCGGAACGCGCGAGCAGATTCAAAGCCCGATATGGAGCGCAGAATATGACCGTCGCCTTGATACTTTTGCTGCGGCACTGAAAACGTCCGGCGTGCCTGTTGTCTGGGTTGGCCTGCCGCCGTTCAAACAACAGACGATGAGCGCGGGCATCCTTGCGTTCAACGACAGCTATCAGAACAAGGCCGAAAGCATTTCCGGTCAGTTCGTCGATATTTGGGACGGCTTTCTCGATGACAATGGCAGTTTCACAATCAACGGCTTTGATTACACCGGACAGCCTGCAAAACTGCGCTCCAGCGACGGCATAAATCTGACAAAGGCAGGCAGACGCAAAGCCGCCTTCTTCGCTGAAAAGCCAATCCGTGTCGCCTTGGGGACGTTGCCCCAAGCAACCCCGCTCGCCACAACAATCGGGCCGTTTTCCTTGCCGGGACCAGTGAAGCCGCCAAGCATCTTGCCGCAAAACATCACAAGTCTGCCGCCGATATCGCTCTTCGACCCCGCATTTGATGGCGCAGGCGAATTGCTCGGCGGCAGCTCTTCACCGGCAAAGAGCAGCGGTGAATTGCCCGCAGACGCGCTATACCAGCGTGGTGAAATGCCGAAGCCACAGCCCGGCCGCACAGATGAGTTGCGAACCCGCACGACAATATCTCCGATGCCGGATGGACAAACCGGCAGCGTGACAACCAATCCTTGACGCAAGACTACCTCGGCAGGACGCTGACGCCCATCAACGCTTCATCAATCGCGCGCGCGGCCTGACGGCCTTCACGGATTGCCCAGACAACAAGCGATTGACCGCGGCGCACATCGCCGGCCACATAAAACCTGTCCATGTTGGTGCGGTAGTCGTTGGTGTTGGCAACCACATTCACCGATCCGCGCCGGTCAGTCGAGACTGCAAGCTGATCGCCCATCCTGTCTGGCAAACCGCCCTCAAGCGGCCCGGAGAAGCCGATGGCTATGAACGCCAGATCCGCCTTGATGAAAAACTCCTTGCCGGCAATCGGCTTGCGCTTTTCATCCACCTCGCAACACTTCACATGGGTAAGCACACCGTCTTCGCCCACAAAGGCGAGCGTCGCCACCTGAAACTCGCGTTCTGCACCCTCGGCTTGGGATGAAGACGTGCGCATCTTGGTCGCCCAATAGGGCCAGACGGACATCTTGTCTTCTTTCTCTGGCGGCTGCGGGCGGATGTCGAGCTGGGTTACACGCACCGCGCCCTGGCGGAACGCCGTGCCGACACAGTCAGACGCCGTATCGCCGCCGCCGATGACAACCACATGCTTGCCGCCCGCAACAATCGGATCGGCGGGCCAGGCAGAAGACTGGATGTCCTCGCCGCCGACACGCTTGTTCTGCTGTACAAGGTAAGGCATCGCGTCATGCACACCCGAAAACTCGACGCCGGGAATCCCGGCTGGACGCGGCTTCTCCGAACCGCCACAATATAGGACGGCATCATAAGCCGCAGTCAGTTCGTCAACGCTTTTGTCAGTGCCGACATTGACATTGTAGTAAAAGGTGACGCCTTCGCCCTTCATCTGCTCAACGCGCCGGTCAATGAAGTGCTTCTCCATCTTGAAGTCCGGAATGCCAAACCGCAGCAAACCGCCAGCCTTTGATTCGCGCTCAAACACATGCACGTCATGGCCTGCCCGCCCAAGCTGCTGCGCCGCCGCCATGCCTGCAGGTCCCGAGCCGATGATGGCAACCCTCTTGCCGGTCTTGGCCTCGGCAGGCTCCGGCACGATATAGCCAAGCTCATAGGCCTTGTCGGCAATCGCCTGCTCGACCGTCTTGATCGCCACCGGCGCGTCTTCAAGGTTGAGCGTGCAGGCTTCCTCGCACGGTGCCGGACAGATGCGGCCGGTGAATTCCGGGAAGTTGTTGGTCGAATGCAGGTTGCGGATCGCATTGTCCCAATCGCCATTGTAGACGAGGTCGTTCCAGTCAGGAATCTGGTTGTGCACCGGGCAGCCGGTATCTCCATGGCAATAAGGCACGCCGCAATCCATGCACCGCGCCGCCTGTTTCTTCACTTCGCTCTCGCTCATCGGCAGCGTGAACTCACGAAAATGCCGGATGCGATCAGAAGCCGGCTGATACTTCGCCACCTGCCTGTCGATCTCGAGAAACCCTGTTACCTTGCCCATCGTTGCACTACCTTGTTCAAACTTGCTGAGGATAACCTGCACCCTCAGCGCTGCCCCTCATCCGCCCTTCGGGCACCTTCTCCCCGCAAGTGGCGGGGAGAAGGGAATTCCGAGGTTTGTGATTATCCTCCTTCTCCCCGTGTCTTCACGGGGAGAAGGTGCCGACAGGCGGATGAGGGGCAGCGCCGAGGTTCCCCCTTTTCAATACAGCGACACCAAATCCGAACCGAACTTAACGGCGTGTTTTCGCCACTTTCGGCAGAAAATCCGGCGCGATCTCCTCGATCACAAGTCCCACCATTCACGCGATTGCAAAGGCCCTTATACTCGACACATAGTCAGCAGCAAAAGCATGCGCGGCCAACACATCGTCTTTGGTGATGCTTGGATAACTAGCCAGAAGCTCTTCAATCGTACTCCCGTGGCCCAACTTGCGAAGGATCAGTTCTACCGTAATACGGGTGCCGCGAATGCATGGCTTTCCCATCATCACTTCAGCGTCTGAAGAAATCCGCGGATAGATCATATCTTGGGATTCCCTCGTTTTCGCAGCGTCCACGCCAAAATAACTCATATCTCACTCAGCCGCCAGGCTCATCCGTGCCTGCTCCATCTCAATGAGCGCCCGGCGATACTCCACCGGCATCACTTTGCGGAACTTGGCGCGGTAGCTTGCCCAGTTGTCGAGTATAGTCTTGGCGCGCGTCGAGCCGGTGAAATGCATGTGGTTGGAGATCAGCTGATAAAGCCGCTCCTCATCATGCCGCGTCATATCGCCGGAAACATCGACGCGGCCCATATGCGCGATGTCGCCGCCGTGGTGATGCAGCTTTTCGAGGAGATCATCCTCTTCCGGCACCGGTTCCAGTTCAACCATCGCCATGTTGCAGCGCTGGGCAAAGTCGCCAGCTTCATCAAGCACATAGGCCACGCCGCCGGACATGCCCGCCGCAAAGTTGCGGCCCGTCTGGCCAAGCACGACAACGACGCCGCCGGTCATGTATTCGCAGCCATGGTCGCCAACGCCTTCAACAACCGCAATGGCACCGGAGTTGCGCACGGCAAACCGCTCGCCCGCCACACCGCGGAAATACACTTCGCCTTCGGTTGCGCCATAAAGCACCGTGTTGCCGACGATGATCGACTCTTCTGCGACAATCTTCGATTTCTCGGAAGGACGGATGATGATGCGCCCGCCGGACAGACCTTTGCCGACATAATCATTGCCGTCGCCGGTCAGATCAAACGTCACGCCACGCATCAGGAACGCGCCGAACGACTGGCCGGCGGTTCCTGTCAGTGACACATGGATTGTGTCATCAGGTAGGCCCTTCTGGCCAAAGCGTTTGGCCACCGCGCCAGACAACATCGCGCCCGTCGAACGGTTGACGTTCTTGATGTCTGCCGTGATCGCAACCTTCTGTCTGGCCGACAGCGCAGGCTGCGCCTGTTCAATCAGCGTCCGGTCAAGCACATCGTCGATCGGATGAACTTGGCGCTTTGTCCAGTAAGTCTCTTCAAGAGGCGCTTCCGGCTTGTAGAATATCTTCGTGAAGTCGAGCCCCTTGGACTTCCAGAGCGAGATCACCGCTTCCTTTTCCAACAACTCGGAACGACCGATCAGCTCTTCCATCTTGCGCACGCCCATCGCCGCCATCAGAACCCTGACTTCCTCGGCTACGAAGAAGAAGTAGTTGATGATATGCTCCGGCGTGCCCTTGAAGCGCTTGCGCAAGACCGGGTCCTGCGTCGCAACGCCAACCGGACAGGTGTTGAGATGACACTTGCGCATCATGATGCAGCCAGCCGCAATCAGCGGCGCGGTCGAGAAACCGAACTCGTCAGCGCCCAGAAGCGCCCCGACAATCACGTCCCGTCCCGTCCTCAATCCGCCATCGACCTGCAGCGCAATGCGTGAACGCAGGCCGTTCAGCACCAGCGTCTGCTGTGTTTCGGCAAGGCCGATTTCCCAGGGGCTTCCAGCATGCTTGATCGACGTCAACGGCGAAGCGCCCGTGCCGCCGTCATAGCCGGATACGGTGATATGGTCCGCCCGCGCCTTGGCAACACCCGCCGCAACGGTGCCGACACCAACTTCCGACACCAGCTTGACCGAAACATCCGCCTCCGGATTAACGTTCTTCAAATCGTAGATCAGCTGCGCCAGATCCTCGATCGAATAGATGTCATGATGCGGCGGCGGCGAGATCAGGCCAACGCCCGGTGTCGAATGCCGCGTCTTGGCAATCGTCGCATCCACCTTGTGGCCCGGCAATTGACCTCCCTCGCCAGGCTTGGCACCTTGCGCCACCTTGATCTGCATCATGTCGGAGTTGACGAGATATTCCGCCGTCACGCCAAACCGGCCCGAAGCAACCTGCTTGATCGCCGACCGTTCCGGATTGCGCGTACCATCCGGCAGCGGCAGATAACGGTCCGGCTCTTCGCCGCCCTCGCCCGTGTTCGACTTGCCGCCAATCCGGTTCATCGCAACAGCAAGCGTCGCATGCGCCTCGCGAGAGATCGAGCCGAACGACATCGCGCCGGTCGAGAAACGCTTGACGATATCGACAGCAGATTCGACATGCTCGATAGGCACAGGAGTGCGGCCAGCCTCTTCGGCCATCTTGATCTTGAACAGGCCGCGTATCGTCTGCGCCCGCGATGTCTTGTCGTTCACCATTGCCGAATATTCGGCAAATGTCGCCGGATCGCCATGCCGCACGGCATGCTGCAACTTGGCCACTGCATCAGGCGACCAGAGATGCGCCTCTCCGCGCTTGCGGAACACATATTCGCCGCCAACCTCCAGCGTTGTCGCCAGCACCGGATCATTGGAGAACGCAAGAAAATGCCGCCGCACGGTCTCTTCCGCCACCTCTTCGATACCGACGCCTTCAATGTTGGATGCCGTGCCGGTGAAATACTGCGCGACAAAATCCGACTTCAATCCAATCGCATCAAAAATCTGCCCGCCGCAATAAGATTGATAAGTCGAAATGCCCATCTTGGACATGACCTTGAGAATGCCTTTGCCGACCGACTTGATGTAGCGGTAGACCAGCTCTTCCTTCTCAACTTCCGGCGGAAACTCGCGGCGCTCATGCATGTCCTCAAGCGTCTCAAACGCCAGATAGGGATTGATCGCCTCCGCGCCATAACCCGCCAGACAACAGAAGTGATGCACTTCGCGTGGCTCACCTGTCTCGATCACCAGCCCGACCGCAGTGCGCAAGCCCTTGCGGATCAAGTGATGATGCACCGCAGCTGTCGCCAGCAGCGACGGGATCGGAATGCGGTCCGGCCCGACTTGGCGGTCCGACAAAATGATGATGTTGTAACCGCCGGCCACCGCCGCTTCCGAGCGCTCGCAAAGCCGCGACAAAGCGCCAGCCATACCGCCCGCGCCTTCGGTGACAGGGTAGGTCATGTCGAGTGTCTTGGTATCAAACCGGTCCTCGGTGTGCCCGATACAGCGGATCTTCTCCAGGTCCCCGTTGGTCAGGATCGGCTGGCGCACCTCAAGCCGCTTGCGGCGCGAGTTGCCCTCAAGGTCAAATATGTTCGGACGCGGCCCGATGAACGAAACCAGGCTCATCACCAGCTCTTCGCGGATCGGATCGATCGGCGGATTGGTTACCTGCGCAAAGTTCTGCTTGAAATAGGTGAACAGCAGCTTCGACTGGTCGGACATCGCCGAGATCGGCGTGTCCGTCCCCATCGAGCCAACCGCCTCCTGCCCCGTCGTGCCCATCGGCGCCATTAGGATTTTCGTATCTTCCTGCGTGTAGCCATAGGCCTGCTGCCGGTCGAGCAGCGACACATCCGTCCGCGCGGCGCGCGGCTCCACCGGCTTCAGATCTTCAAGCACCAATTGCGTGCGCTTCAGCCATTCCTCATACGGATAGGCGTTGGCCATCTCGGCCTTGATTTCCTCGTCGGAAATAATGCGCCCCTTGTCGAGGTCAATGAGCAACATTTTGCCCGGCTGCAAGCGCCACTTCTTGACGATCTTTTCCTCGGCAACAGGCAATGCGCCCGCTTCTGACGCCATGATCACGCGGTCGTCGTCCGTCACGATGTAGCGCGCAGGACGCAAACCATTGCGGTCGAGCGTTGCGCCGATCTGGCGGCCATCGGTGAACGCCACGGAGGCCGGACCGTCCCACGGCTCCATCAGCGCGGCGTGATATTCGTAGAACGCCTTGCGCTCGGGCGACATCTGCTTGTTGCCGGCCCAAGCCTCCGGGATCAGCATCATCATCGCATGGGCAAGCGAGTAGCCGCCCTGAAACAGGAATTCCAACGCATTATCGAAGCAGGCCGTATCCGATTGCCCTTCGTAGGAAATCGGCCAAAGCTTGGAGATATCATTGCCGAACAGCTCGGAATCCACCGAAGCCTGCCGCGCCGCCATCCAGTTGACGTTGCCGCGCAGCGTGTTGATCTCGCAGTTGTGCGCCACCATGCGGTATGGATGCGCGAGTTTCCACGACGGAAACGTGTTGGTCGAAAACCGCTGATGCACCAGCACCAATGCAGATTCAAAGCGTGGATCAGCAAGGTCCTTGTAATAAGCACCAACCTGATAGGCCAGAAACATGCCCTTGTAGACAATGGTGCGCGACGACAGCGACACAATGTAAAAGCCATTGTCGCGGCCTTGCGTCTCGGAATAGATCCGGCCCGAAATCACCTTGCGGATGATGAAGAGACGGCGCTCGAAATCTTCTTCGGAGGCAATGGCCACCCCGCGCCCGATAAATACCTGGCGATGAAACGGCTCAGTCGCCGCAATGTCCGGATCTTGGGACAGTGAAGAGTTGTCCACCGGCACATCGCGGAAGCCGAGCAAAACCTGACCTTCAGCAGCGACAACTTCCTTGACAATATTCTCGCAATGCAAACGCAACGCCGCATCATGCGGCATGAACATGAACCCGACCGCATACTGTCCGGCATCCGGCAGCGCCACGCCAAGCTTGCCCATGTCATTCTTGAAAAACGCATGCGGAATCTGCACCAGAATACCCGCACCGTCGCCCATCAGCGGATCAGCGCCGACAGCGCCGCGATGCGTCAGATTTTCCAGCATGAACAGGCCGTCACGCACAATCTTGTGCGACTTCACGCCCTTCATCGAAGCAACAAAGCCGACCCCGCACGCGTCATGCTCGTTGCGCGGATCATACAGGCCTTGGGCAACCGGCAGACCGGCACGTTTACCGGTTTTGACCGCACGGTTCTGCTCTGCGGCCAAAATCTCCGTCATTGCAGATGGCGTCAAAATCGTCATCGTCCTGTCCTTCCACACCATTGACCGCGTGTTGACTGCGATCTTGTTTCAAGCCCCGCTTCACAAAAGGCCTGACCGTCCTCAAACTGTTTCCGCAGGGGCATTCGACAAGCCCTTCATACGAAAAGCCGGTGCGACACGTCGGTCTACCAGCGATCCAAAGTCTGAAAATAAGACAGCATTGCTGTCCTAAATTTCTTTAAGCAGATTTCAGGTTTTCGCACAAGAGTTTGACAGGAAAAAATGACATTCCACCGTCCACCAGGGCAATTTGATGTGACTTTAGTGAATTTCACCGTCAACGCCGCCTTCTGTCAATTTCAGTTTCGATATTCAGGTGTCTGCTCTTGCAATTGCGCGGCCCGCTGCGCCAGACTCATTTAACAAACGGGGATAAACATGAATTTCGCATCAGACAATTGGGCCGGCGTTCATCCGAAAATAGCCGAAAACCTCAACCGCCATTCCAACGGCTTCGTTCCAGCCTACGGCGCGAGCGATGTGGACAAATCCGTCGGGCACACCTTCTCGACTATTTTTGAGCATGAAGTCTCGGTCTATTTCGTCGCCACAGGCACCGCCGCCAACGCACTGTCCATCGCCTCGTTCAACAAGCCCGGCGGCATAACCTTTTGCCACCAAAGCGCCCACGTCGCCGAAGATGAATGCGGCGCTGTCGAATATCTGACGGGTGGATCAAGACTGTTCCTCGTGCCCGGGGCCAACGGCAAGATGGAGATTCCTGCGCTCGAAAAGGCAATTGCCAAGAACCCTGCGGCCTTCGTGCATGGAGGCCAGCCGATGGGAATTACACTGACGCAAGTCACCGAGGCGGGCGCTGTTCATACATTGGAAGAAATCCGCGCGATCAGCGCCATCGCCAAAGCCAACACCCTGCCACTTCACATGGACGGCGCACGCTTTGCCAATGCTCTGGTGTCATTGGGCTGCACACCTGCTGAGATGACCTGGAAATCCGGAGTGGACATATTGTCATTTGGCGGCACCAAAAATGGCTGCTGGTGCGCCGAGGCCATTGTCATATTCAACAAGGACCTTGATGCCCAAATGCCGTTCTTGCGCAAACGCGCTGCGCAGCTTTTCTCCAAGTCCCGCTTTATTGCCGCACAGTTTGAAGCATACTTCGCCGGTGATCTGTGGCTCGACAACGCCCGCCACGCCAACGCAATGGCGACTAATCTGGCTCACGCGCTTGCAGCATCTGGCCATGCGCGGCTGTACGGTGAGCCCCAAGCCAACGAGGTTTTCGCAATCTTCAATAATGCTGCCGTCCAACGCATGCGTGACAGTGGCGCGCGGTTCTATGATTGGCATGCGCCAGCGGATGGCAGTGTCGCTTCGGACGAGACGCTGGCGCGTATGGTGACGAGCTTCGCGACGGACGCCAAGGAGATCAGTGCATTGGTAGATTCACTATCTGGGTAAGGTCAATTTCCGATTGTCACGTTTGCTTGACCATGGCGTGTCCACTGCCTCTCGCATGTTTGATTTCCATTTCACGCCTGCATCGACCAGAAAGGTCAGGCACCAAGTTGGTTTGGCGCGCTTATGCGATCAAATTTTGAAACCACATTGAGGAGAATTCCATGTCCCAGACGAAAACAGTTCTTTCATCCGCGCTCATCGCCAGCGCCTTTGCTTCAGTGATTGGTGCAGGTGTCATTGCCTCCACCACAGTCGCGTCCGCTGCTGAAAAGGAGAAATGCTTCGGCGTGTCCTTGGCTGGCCAGAACGATTGCGCCGCTGGCGCTGGCACCACGTGCGCCGGCACCTCAAAGGTGGACTTTCAGGGCAACGCGTGGAAATACGTCGCCAAGGGCACCTGCACCACGATGAAACTCGAAGGTGACCGCACGGGCGATCTCAAGGCCCTTTCGCGCGACGTCCCCGCTTGACGGTCACGACATTCCAACCGGGAGCGCCGCAGATGCTTCATGTTAGCAAGACCCATGAGGGATCACACCCCGTTCAGCGCCCCGCGCACCTGCTCCGGCCTCGCGCCGGGGCAGGTTTCAAGCCGGAACATCTTCAAGCCATCGTTGATCAAGTGCCCACTGCCGCTTTCTTTGAGGTCCATGCCGAAAACTATATGGGCAAAGGCGGCGCACCACACGCACAACTCGCAAGGTTGCGCCAATCCTATCCGCTTTCAGTACATGGCGTCGGCATGTCAATAGGTGCGCCGGGTCTGCTCGACCAGCTTCACCTTCAGCAGTTGAAAGCCGTCGTCAAGCGTTACGAGCCATCGCTGGTTTCAGAGCATCTGGCTTGGTCAACCCACGAGGAAACCTATCTCAATGACCTGTTGCCGGTGCCTTACACCCGCGAAGTCCTCGATCATGTTTGCGAGCATATTGAAGAGGTTCAGTCAGTCCTGAATCGCACCATATTGCTGGAAAATCCATCCACATACGTGCTGTTCGACCAATGCGACATGTCAGAGACAGATTTCATTCGCGAGATCGCCCGCCGTACAGGCTGTGGCCTCTTGCTTGACGTGAACAATGTGTTTGTTTCTGCGACGAACCACGGCTCTTCGCCTGTTACCTACCTCGATGATTTCCCGCTGCACAAAGTCCGCGAGATTCATCTGGCCGGCCATGCAACGGACGCAGATTCTTTTGGCAATCCGCTGCTGATTGATGCCCATGATCGCCCGGTGGCAGATGATGTCTGGGCGCTCTACCGCTACGTCGTGTCAATGACCGGCGCACTGCCGACACTGATTGAATGGGACAATGACGTGCCTGAATGGCCGGTTTTGGTCTCTGAGATGGCAAACGCCAACGCCATTCTCAACCAATTGGACGCTCAGCCGCTGTTGGGTCGCCGGCATGCCGGGTGAAGCACACACACGCTGGGAGCGCCAAGGCGCGGAGTTTGCAGGGGCGTTGCTTGACCCTGACGCGGCACTGCCAGGTTGTCTGACATCTTCATCGGGCAGCAATGATCCACGCCGATATGCGGTCTACAGGAACAATGTAACCGTCAGCCTTGTGCGGGCGATGCAGTCAAACTTCCCGTCAATCGTGCGGTTGCTCGGAGATGAATTCTTCACCGCCATGGCGCAGGTCTACATCACCGCACACCCGCCGCGCTCCCGGCTGATGTTTGAGTTCGGGTCCGAATTTCCTGCGTTCCTCCAGTCGTTCGAGCCGGTACGCCCCTATCCCTATCTTCCGGACGTCGCACGCATCGAGCAAGCATGGCGGGAGGCCTTTCATGAAGCCGACGCACCGTTGCTTGACGCGGGCGCGCTTATTGGCATTGCCGCTGAAAATTTGGCGGGTCTCCGGTTTGCCACCCATCCTGCGACAAGGCTTGTCAGATCAAAGTGGGCCGCCGGCTCCATTTTCGTGGCAAACCGGACCGGCGCGTCAACGGACGGCATCAATGCGGCAGCTGGCGAGTGGGTGCTGATCACACGACCGCAATTCGACTGCCAAGTCCGCATTCTCGATAACGCTTCAGGCCTCTTCATTCACAAACTGATCACTGGCTCGACGCTTGATGATGCTGTGCAGGCGGCGCTTGCGTCTGAAACGCCATTTGACCTCGCAGAGAACATTTCCGGGCTGATTGCCTGCGGCGCATTCACAGACATCAAGGAAGAGAATCAATGACCACAATGTCGACCGCTGATCGAACCAATCTCATGACAAAATTAAGTGGTGCGGAGGCTTTCCTGCAAAAACTGGTGCCTGTATCGCTGGCAAGTCTTGTGCTGCGCGTCGCGCTGGCGGTGCCGTTTTACAAATCCGGCCTGACCAAATGGGACGGCTTTCTGCAAATATCCGATACGCCGGAGTTGCTCTTTACCGAAGAGTTCAAGCTTCATCTGTTTGGACAAGCGTATGACTATCCATTTCCAGCGCTGATGGCGTGGGGATCATCGTTGGGGGAGATCATTCTGCCAATACTGCTTGTGTTTGGCCTGTTCACCCGCTTCTCCGCGCTCGGCATTCTGTTCATGACTGCGCTGATCCAGCTGACCATTCCGGACGGTTGGGCAAACTTTCACCTGCCTTGGGCCGCCATGGCATTGGCCATCATCCTTATTGGACCGGGAAAGTTTGCAATTGACGCCCTGTTGTTCCGGAAATGAAAGAAGCGGCGCTAACACGCACCGCCTCTTCCGCAAGCAGTTGAAGTAGCTGCTTACTTGGCAGCAGCTTTCGCCTCGATCTGCTTGGCTGCCTTGTCGGACAGTGCTGTGATCTCGATCTTGCGCGGCTTGTGTTCTTCGGGAACCTCGCGCTTGAGATCAATGTGCAACAGGCCGTTCTTCAGGGTCGCGCCGCGCACTTCGACGTGGTCCGCGAGCTGGAAACGGCGCTCGAACGCGCGGGCGGCAATGCCGCGATAGAGCGTTTCTGCCCCAACTTCGGCGGTTTCTTCAGCCTTTTCAGCCTTCACGACCAAAGCGTTGCGCTGGGCCTCGATCTGAATTTCATCTTCCGAAAAGCCGGCGACCGCCATCGTGATCCGGTAGGCATTCTCGCCGGTCTTCTCGATGTTGTACGGCGGATAGGTCTGCGAATTGTCAGGCTGTGCCAACGAATCGAGCAGCGTGAAAAGCCGGTCGAAACCGACAGTTGAACGGTATAGCGGTGAAAAATCGACGTGACGCATGATGTCCTCACTTTTGAAGCAACGGGTTGCGATACATCCGCCGGGAACCTCCATAGTTGGCAGGTCGGGGGCGGCGCGGCCCCATTTTGGCGACCGCATGCAAGAGGTGGTTTCAACACTTCGGTATTTCAAGGGGTCTGGATATCTCTGGAGATGAACGGCAGATGAACGCCGCCTTCTGAATGCGTTCAGGTCAGCGTTGGTAAAACCGCATCATCAAACGGTCGATCAACAATCCCGGCCGGAATGGAGACCAAGATGTTCAAGTCCCTCGCATCAAGCCCGCTGCGCAAGTTCGCTCTCGTGACCGTCGCACTGTCAGCCCTCGCTGGCGCAGCTCCGGCCATTGCCGGCGGATACGATGATGAAGACGTGATCTACGCCGATCAGCAAGACGGCGGTGTTGTGTACGACCGCCACCGTCCGCTGGTGCGCCCGCACCCGGTATATGAAGACAACGATGTCATTCCAGCCCGTCGCATTGTCCGCCAACTGCGCCGCCAAGGTTATGGTCAGGTGCAGGAAATATCGCTGCGCGGCGACACCTACCGGATCATGGCAGTACGCAACAATGGTGCCTACTTCAAGCTGCGCGTTGACGCCTACTCAGGTCAAATCCTGACCGCAAAACGCGTCGGCTGGGTCGGTTCGCCAGTGCGCCCATACCCGCGCCGCCACTCGGATTCAGGCGTGACAATCGAATTCGGCTGGGGTTCGCGATACTGATCCCACTATCAAGTTCGGTCCGCAGGTAACGTCCCTTCCTTGCGGATCGCGTTGGCCGGAGGCTCTGGAAACAGGGCTTCCGGCTTTTTATTTGCGTCTGTGATGTCCGCAATCTCGCGGGCAATTTTGACCATTCGCCAACAAGCCGCTACTGTTCGACCACCGAATTCGCGAGACCAGATCACCTCCATGCCAGCACCCTTGTTTGAAACAGTCGGCAACCCGGTGCCAGATGGCATAAGCGCCGAGTATCTGGATTTGCCCGATGGCAAAAGAATGCGCTACGCGCTTTTGTCAGCATCCGGGCGGCCGCTTCAGGGCACTGTCATCATTTTGCATGGCCGCAACGAATGCATCGAAAAATACTTTGAGACCATGCAGGACCTGTCCAAACGAGGTTTTGCAAGCGCGACGTTCGACTGGATCGGCCAAGGCGGCTCTGACCGCCTGATCAAAGATCCGATGCGCGGCCACATCACAAAATTCGAACGTTACGTCGCTGACTTCAATCACTTCTTTGAAAATGTTGCGCTGCCGGATTGTCGCGCGCCCTTCTATGTTCTCGCCCATTCCACCGGTTCACTGGTGGCGCTGCTGGCAAGCCCTGCATTGATTAATCGCGTGCGCCGCATGGTTCTGGTTTCCCCGCTGCTCTCCCTAACCAACCAGCCGCTCGGCCACAAACAAATCCGCAGGCTGACAGGCTTCCTGTCGATGATTGGCCTTGGATCAATTTACATGTCGGACGGCGCGCGTCCGCGCGAGATGCGGCCCTTCCTGAACAACAATCTGACATCTGACCCGGTGCGCTACCGCCGCAACTCCGTGATGTTCGAACAGCATCGCGACCTTGCGCTTGGCGGCCCGACGGCAGGGTGGGTCCACGCCTCGTGCCTTGCCATGGACCAGGTGCTGGACCCTGACTTCAAGGCGCGCATTCAAATCCCGACGCTCATCATCGCAGCCGGTGCCGACCAGATCGTCTCGAACGCTGCAATCGAACGCTTCGCCCGCGGCATGCGCTCGACCGCGCTCGTGACAATCGACGGCGGCAAGCATGAATTGCTGCAGGAGTCAGACATCTACCGCGAGCAGGTGCTGGCCGCATTCGATGCGTTTGTGCCGGGGTCTGACCCGGCGTTGAGTTGAGCCTATCCGTTCATGATCGCCATCGCCGCAGCATGCAACTCCTGCGTCGACGCAGCAACAATGTTGCCGCCCTTCTCAGGCCGTGACCCATCCCAGTCCGTGACAATACCACCCGCAGCCTCAATGATCGGCACCAGCGCGACAATGTCATAAGGCTGAAGTGCGGTCTCGATCACCAGATCAATGAAGCCTGCAGCCAGCATGCAATAGGCATAGCAATCGCAACCATATCGGAACAGTTTCACTTGGCCTTCAACCGCATCATACCGCCGCCTCGCAGCTCCCTTGAACAGATGCGGCGTTGTGGTGAACAGCGTGGCCTTTGACAGATCAGTGATGCTGCTTACCTTGTTGGCAACTTCACCATTGCTGGAAACCCGATGGCTCTTGCCATCCAGCGCGTAGAACAATTCGCCCGTGAATGGCTGCGCCATCATCCCGGCGACCGCCTTGCCGTTCTCGGTAAGGCCGACAAGCGTGCCCCAAACCGGAATGCCGGTGATAAACGCGCGCGTGCCGTCAATCGGGTCAATCACCCAGACATGGTCGTGGTCAAGCCCCATCGCGCCAAGCTCTTCGCCCAATATGCCATGGTCTGGAAACCGCGCCTCTATCAAGGCGCGGATGGCAACTTCCGCCGCGCGGTCTGCATCGGTTACGGGGTCAAATGTGGCGACACCGCCCTTCACGCCCTTGTCATCTATGCCGCCGCCGGCACGGAAACGCGGCAAGGTTTGCGCAGCCGCCGCTGCCGCAAGTTCAAGGAAAAAGTCACGGGTCACCGGCATGAAAATCTCACTTCGAATTTGGTATCAAGCCTATTCGGCGGCCAGCCTCTGGAACCCGAGATTTGCCCCGACCTCCTCAGCGAAAGCAAGTGCAAATCGCCCGAGCGCCTGCCGAAGCGGAACAAATCCGCTGGTCAGCGTCATCAGCGTCTCATCCATGTAGAGCGCGCGATTGATCTCGATTTGCAGCGCATGCAAGCCGCGCGCAGGCCGACCGTAATGCTCGGTGATGTAACCACCTGCATAAGGTTTGTTGCGCACAACGGAGTAGCCAAGTGACTGGAAAATCTCGACAGCAAGATCGGATATCCAAGGCGCGGCGCTCACGCCGAAACGATCGCCCAAAATGATATCGGGAGCCAAGCCGCGCTCGCCAGTGCGCACCGTTGACGGCATTGAGTGGCAGTCCAAAAGCACACAATAGCCGAATTGCTCCTGCGTGCGCAAAAGCAACTGCCGCAAAGTCCGGTGAAATGGCTTGTAGACATGTTCGATCCGGTCAAGCGTTTCGCGCACCGGAAGCCGCCGCGAGTAGATATCGATGCCATCGCCGACAACGCGCGGTATGGACCCAAGTCCACCTGCCACACTTGCCGATCCGGTATTGGAGTAAGAAGGAAGCGGCCCGTCGAACATGCGCGGGTCGAGCTCATACGGCTCGCGGTTGACGTCAACAAAGGCGCGGGGGAAATTGGCGACATGCAGCGGCAATCCGCTTTCAGTCACATCAGCAAACAGCACGTCAACATGCAAATCTTCAGACCGGCGGATCGTTTTGCGGTCAAGGCGGGTCTGCATCAGGAAGCTCTTCGGATACAAACGTCCGGAATGCGGCGAATTGAACACAACGCCATGACTTTGTATCGTCGGCTCAACAACCACCGAAACAGGGAACCCGAAGAAATTTGCCGGAGAATCCAATCACTTGCCCCTTTGGAAGCCATTATTGCCATCACGTGACTTGCAAGTCTACGGCTCCTTTGTGCTAACCCTGTCGATGGTGAAGCAAATCGCGCAATCTGGCATGTAGCGCTGTTGGCGGTAACCCGATCTTTACCATGTTTGGCAATGATTGGACGGGAGATTCGGAATAGGCTCTAAGACGCCTGCCACCGACCAAATGACGGATAAATGAGAATGAACAGAATACTGCTGGCTGAAGACGACGATGACATGCGCCGCTTCCTCGTGAAGGCGCTGGAAAAGGCCGGCTATTCCGTCAGCCATTTCGACAACGGGGCCAGCGCCTATGAGCGTCTGCGCGAGGAGCCGTTCTCATTGCTTCTGACCGACATCGTGATGCCCGAAATGGACGGCATCGAACTCGCCCGCCGCGCCACCGAAATTGATCCGGACCTCAAGGTCATGTTCATCACCGGCTTTGCCGCCGTGGCTCTGAACCCGGATTCCAACGCGCCAAAAGACGCAAAAATCCTGTCCAAGCCCTTCCATCTGCGCGATCTTGTCAATGAGGTCGAAAAGATGCTCAAAGCCGCATAAGGCCGAAGCGAACGGCTGATTTGCTTATCAAGACTGTTGACGCATAGCCTCACTTATGGTGTATGCGCCGCACGAATGGGCGTATAGCTCAGCGGGAGAGCACTACATTGACATTGTAGGGGTCACAGGTTCAATCCCTGTTACGCCCACCATTCGTTTCCCAAGGTTTTGTTTTTGTCCTTCACCACGATCCGCGTCAGACCCCGATTGACATCAAGTCAAAGCGGGCGGACTTTTCCCGCGGCTATTTCAGCCAGCGCCTTCGCTGTAAGCTGGTCCAGTCGTCCAGCTTTGAAGTCCGCCTCAATTTGCCGGTCCCACATGTCCGCCTGCAGTTCGGCAAACCATCGGGCGAATTTCTTCATCTCTGTTTTCGAGAGTGCAGCAACAGACTGTTCGATTTGCTCAAGTTTGGTCATGATACAAAATACCATTAAATCGCAGAGTCAGCGATTTGGAATGTCGCCAAAAGTTAGACCGGGCGGCCATTGACACGTGTTGACACGCGAGCGGCGATACTCTCTTGGCAGCACACATGCATTTTGGCATTTTCCCGATATATGGGAATACACACGCTGTTCGTCGTCACAGACAATCACGTCCACAGAAAAATCCGATGGAAATTCAAGCCACAAAAATTCCTGACGTTTTCATCCTGACGCCCTCAAGGTTTGCTGATGACCGTGGTTTTTTCAGCGAAAGCTGGAACAGCGCGACAATGGCAAAACACGGGTTTCATGTGAATTTTGTGCAGGACAACCACTCCTTTTCAAAAAGTCGCGGCACCATCCGCGGCCTTCACTATCAGTCACCACCGCATGCGCAGGCGAAACTGGTCCGTTGTAGCAGGGGGCGATTGCTTGATGTGGCGGTGGACATCCGGAATGGCTCGCCGACTTTTGGCAGATGGATCAGCGAAGAGCTGACTTTTGAAAATGGCAAACAGCTCATGATACCAATTGGTTTCCTTCACGGGTTTATGACGCTGGAGCCTGACACGGAGATTGTTTACAAATGCTCAGATCACTATGCCCCGCAATACGATGGCGTGATACGCTTCGATGATCCGGATATTGGAATTGACTGGGGCATGGATCGCGGAGATCTGATCCTGTCAGCTAGAGACAAGGCAGGGCCAAGATTGCGCGATGTCACCTCTCCGTTCGACTACCTCGGATAAGCGGATGAAGATTCTTGTTACCGGCGGCGCAGGTTTCATCGGCTCCGCAGTCGTACGCCGGGCCATCGCGGACGGACATTCGATAGTCAACGTCGATGCGCTGACTTATGCCGGCTGCCTCAAGAACATCGAAAGCGTGGCAACCAGCCCGAACTACAAATTCGAGCACTCGGACATTTGCAATCGCGCTGGTCTCGAAGAAATATTTGCCCGTCACAAACCAGATGCCGTGATGCATCTGGCCGCAGAAAGCCATGTAGACCGGTCAATCGATGACCCGGACAATTTCATCCAGACCAACATTGTCGGCACATTTACTTTGCTTGAGGCGGCACTGAAGTATTGGATTGAATGCGGCAGACCGGCGGATTTCCGGGTTCATCATGTCTCAACGGATGAAGTCTACGGAAGCTTGGGCGAAACCGGAAAATTCACCGAGGAAACACCCTTCGCGCCAAACAGTCCCTATGCCGCATCTAAAGCGGCAAGTGATCATCTGGTTCGCGCCTGGCATAAAACCTATGGCATGCCGGTCGTTGTCAGCAATTGCTCGAACAATTACGGCCCGTTCCAGTTTCCGGAGAAATTGGTCCCGGTCCTTATCCTGAACGCCTTGGCCGGAAAACCGTTACCCATCTACGGCACGGGGACAAATGTCCGGGATTGGCTCCACGTCGAAGATCATGCCGATGCATTGTTGACAGTGCTTGTGCAAGGACGCGATGGCCGGTCTTACAACATTGGCGGAGAAAACGAGGCGCGGAACATCGAAGTGGCCCACATGATCTGCGGCATTCTCGATGAGAAACTGCCAAGACCAACACCCTATTCTGACCTGATAACCTTTGTGCCAGACCGCCCCGGCCATGACATGCGCTATGCTGTTGATAGCTCACGCATGCGCGCCGAATTGGGCTGGCGTCCTTCTGTCTCGTTGCAGCAAGGCCTTGAGAAAACTGTGCAGTGGTATCTCGCTAACGAGGCATGGTGGCGACCACTGCAAGAGCGGCCCGGTGTTGGCCAGCGATTGGGCCAATCGGCATGAGCATACTTGTCTTCGGCAAGACCGGCCAGGTTGGCAGCGCATTGCAACGCATGGCCGATGTAACAGCAGTCGGGCGTGACCGGGCCGATCTGGCCCAACCTGAAAGCTGTTCGGCGCTGATTGCCGAAATGAAACCAGATGCGGTCATCAACGCTGCAGCGTTTACTTCGGTTGACAATGCAGAAGATGATCCTTCCGCCATGGTAATCAACGGCGCTGCACCGGCGGCCATGGCCAGAACCGCAGCCCTGTTGAACATCCCGTTTGTCCATATCTCGACAGACTATGTTTTTGACGGAACCGGCGTAGCCGCTTGGAAGCCGCAAGACGCAACGCATCCTGTCAACCCTTATGGCAAATCCAAATTGGCCGGTGAAATCGGCGTCCGGTCTGCAGGCGGCGTTCATGCGATTTTGCGCACATCGTGGATATTTTCGGCGCACGGCGCAAACTTCGTCAAAACAATATTGCAGCTTGCAAAAACGCGGGACCGGTTGCGCGTGGTCAATGACCAGTTCGGCGGCCCCACCGCTGCAGAGGCCATCGCGGAGTCCTGTCTTGCAATTGCTGGCGTCCTGGCGCAGCACCCCGAAAAATCCGGAACCTACCATTTCTCCGGCACTCCGGATGTCTCGTGGGCTGACTTTGCACGCACCGTCTATTCAATGGCAGGGCAAAACATGGTCGTTGAAGACATCCCCGCATCCGACTATCCAACACCGTCTGCAAGGCCCGCCAACTCACGCCTTGACTGCTCTAGTCTCACAGCAGAATTTGGCTTGAGCCGGCCGGACTGGCGCATTGGACTGTCCAACGTTCTCAACAAATTGAAAGCAGTTTGAGATGAAGCAGCGCAAGGGAATCCTTTTGGCGGGCGGCTCGGGAACGCGGCTCTACCCAACCACCATCGGCATCTCAAAACAGCTGCTGCCGATTTACGACAAGCCGATGGTCTATTACCCGCTGACGGTACTGATGCTGAGCGACATCCGCGATATCGCCATCATCACCACACCCGATCATCTCGATCAATTCAAGACAGTGATGCAGGACGGCTCGCAATGGGGTTGCAGCTTCACCTATATCGCCCAGCCGACACCCGATGGTCTGGCGCAGGCCTTTACTCTGTCCGAGAGGTTTCTCGATGGCGCGCCTTCAGCGCTGGTTCTGGGAGACAACATCTTTTTCGGCCATGATCTACCGGAGAAGTTGTTGACCGCAGCTGGCAGAGTGAGTGGTGGAACCATATTCGGCTATCAGGTGGCAGAGCCGCAACGCTACGGTGTCGTCGGCTTCGATGCCAATGGAATGGCAAATTCAATCGTCGAGAAGCCGGACCGTCCGGCTTCGAACTATGCGGTGACCGGCCTCTATTTCCTCGATAGCAAAGCCCCTGAACGTGCGGCAAAGGTGCAGCCGTCTGCCCGTGGAGAGCTCGAAATCACGGCGCTTCTGGACATGTACCTGCAGGAAGGAAGCCTGTCCGTGGAAAAGCTGGGTCGCGGTTTTGCCTGGCTGGACACAGGCACCCACGACAGCCTGATCGACGCCGCCAATTTTGTCCGCACGCTACAAAAACGCCAAGGCCTTCAAGTCGGATGCCCGGAAGAAATCGCATTCCACAACGGATGGATAAGCGCAAAGCAACTGGAAGATCGTGCCAAAATCTTTGAGAAAACCGAGTACGGCACCTATTTGAAGAACTTGTTGACGAGACAGCCTTGAGTTGGTCTCGATCTTCGCTGACCCGGCTTCTCAGTTGCTCTGTTTGACAAGGCGGTTCAACTCAACGTCCTCTGCACCGCCTTGGCCCACGACTTGAGCTTGGCGCTGCGCATCTTGCCGTCCATCGCCGGTTCAAACCGTTTCTGCGCCTTCCACGATTTGGCAAATGCCGCCTGCTTCGGCCACACGCCGGCGCGCGAGCCCGCAAGCCATGCCGCGCCGAGCGCCGTTGTCTCCATCACCACCGGCCGGTCAACCGGCGCGTCCAGAATGTCGGAAAGGCGCTGCATGGTCCAGTCCGACGCCGTCATCCCGCCATCAACGCGCAGCACGGTCTTGGAAGTCCCGCCTTTCCAGTCCTTGCGCATCGCCGAGATCAAATCATGCGTCTGATAGGCGACCGCCTCAAGCGTCGCCTTGGCGATCTCTGCCGGACCGGAATTGCGCGTCAGGCCATATACAGCACCGCGCGCCTCGGCATCCCACCAGGGAGCACCGAGGCCGACAAAAGCCGGCACAACAATCACATCCTGCGTCGGATCGGCATTCTCGGCAAGCGTGCCGGTCTCCGATGCGCTCTTGATGATCTTCAAACCATCGCGCAGCCATTGCACGCCCGCGCCTGCAATGAAGATCGAGCCTTCAAGCGCATAGGTAGTCTTGCCATCAAGCCGGTAGGCAATGGTCGTCAGCATCCGGCTCTTTGAACGCACCATGTCAGCGCCGGTATTCAAGAGCGCAAAGCAGCCGGTGCCATAGGTGGACTTCATCATCCCCGGCTCAAAACAGGCCTGCCCGATGGTCGCTGCCTGCTGGTCACCCGCGACACCCAAAATCGGTATCGCCGCTCCAAACAGATGGGGATCGCTCACCCCGAAATCATCAGCGCAATCCTTGACTTCCGGCAGCATCGCTGCGGGAATGTTGAGGATCTTCAACAACTCCGCGTCCCACGCATTCGTGCCGATATTGTACATCAGCGTGCGCGACGCATTGGTCGCATCGGTGGCGTGAACCTTTCTGCCCGTCAGCCGCCAGATCAGAAAACTGTCAATCGTCCCAAAAAGCAGCTCGCCCTTTGCCGCACGTTTGCGCGCCCCCGGAACCTTGTCGAGCAGCCACGACAGCTTGGTGCCCGAGAAATACGGATCAAGCAGCAGTCCGGTTTTCTTCGTAAAGAGCGGTTCAAGCCCCTTCTTCTTGAGCTTTTGGCAAAAGGCGGAAGTGCGCCGGTCCTGCCACACAATCGCATTGTGTATGGCCTTGTCCGTGGCCTTGTCCCAGACAACGACGGTTTCGCGCTGGTTGGTGATGCCAATGGCGGATATGTCTGACGCTTCAACGTTGGCCTTCTTGAGCGCTGTTTTTACCGCAAACAGCACGGTTTTCCAGATTTCCTCCGGATCATGCTCCACCCAGCCCGACTGCGGAAAGATTTGCGTGAACTCTTTTTGACCGCTGCCCACGGGATGCATGGTTTTGTCAAACACAATGGCGCGCGTAGACGTCGTGCCTTGGTCGATGGCAAGGATGTAACCGCTCATTTGAAATGCTCCTCCAAATGCCAACAGCAAGCCGTCGCACGCAACGACACCGCTGGCAAAACCCGGCAAACTTCTGCTATGCGACTGGGGAAATGTAAAGGAGACCAAGCGTGACAATTTCCATTGGCGTTATCGGACTTGGCAAAATCGCGCAGGATCAGCATTTGCCCTGCATTGCCAAAAACGGCGACTTCAAACTCGCCGCCGTGGTCTCCTCGCGCCCGTCAGATCTTGGCGTTCCGGCATTCAAAACCCCGGCAGACATGTTGAAGTCAGTCAAGCTCGACGCGGTCGCAATCTGCACGCCTCCGTCGGTGCGCCGCAACATCGCGCTGGAATGCCTGGAAGCGGGCGTTCATCTCCTGCTCGAAAAGCCGCCGACACCGACGATTTCCGAATATGCAGACCTCAAAGCCCGCGCCGCCGCCTCCGGCAAAGTCGCGTTCCAGACGTGGCATTCCCGCTTCAACGCCGCTGTTGCCGAGGCGAAGAAACTCCTTTCCGGCCAGAAGGTTACGCGTCTGCATGTCTCTTGGAAGGAAAGCGTCTGGCAATGGCATCCGGGTCAGGAATGGATATGGGAGCCCGGTGGCTTTGGCGTGTTCGATCCGGGCATCAATGCTTTGTCGATTGTCACGGAAATTCTGCCCCAAGCAATATTCGTCAGCGAGGCCAACCTCATCACCCCTTCAAACCGCTTCACCCCGATTGCCGCCACGATCAAATTCCGTGCAGCAGACGGCAGCGATGCAGATCTTTCTGCCGTATTTGATTGGCGTCAAAAGGGCGAGCAATCGTGGAATATCGACGTCGATACTGCAACCCACAAACTCAAGCTCACCCATGGCGGCACGAAGCTGTCGGTGAATGGCGTCGAGACGGTTGCTGCGCCGAGCCAAGAATACGAGGAAATCTACGCCCGCTTTGCGCAATTGGTGAAGTCCGGCAAATCGGAAATGGACAGCTCGCCGCTCGAACTGGTAGCAGACTGCATGATGCTCGGACGCCGCTCGGATACGGATGCATTTGTCTGGTAGCGGCGCTCGAATCGTGCGCGGATTGCGTACGAAAACCGCTCAGATATCGTTCGCAGCCGCGCGCAGATCGCTGATCGCTTTGCGATACCCCTCTTCGCTGCCCGCGCTGAAAATCGCCGAACCGGCAACCAGAATATTGGCACCCGCTGCTGTCACCAACGGTGCAGTCAGCGGCGTGACGCCGCCGTCGATCTCGATCTGGATCGGGCGACCACCGATTATCGACTTGATGCGCCGCACCTTCTCGACCATCGCCGGAATAAACGGCTGACCGCCAAAGCCGGGATTGACCGTCATCACCAGAATGAGGTCGAGCCGGTCGAGCACATGTTCTATGACGCTTTCGGGTGTGGCGGGGTTGAGTGAGACGCCGGCCTTCTTGCCCAAATTCTTGATCGCCTGCAACGACCGGTCGAGGTGCGGCCCGGCCTCGACATGAACAGTGATGATGTCGCAGCCCGCATCGGCAAAGGCCGCGATATACGGATCGGCTGGCGCGATCATCAAATGGCAATCAAAAATCGCCGGCGTGCGATTGCGCAGCGATTTGACCACTGACGGGCCAAAAGTAATGTTCGGCACAAAGTGCCCGTCCATCACGTCCAGATGAATCCAGTCTGCCCCGGCGCGCATTACCGTCTCGACCTCGTCACCAAGTTTTGAGAAGTCGGCAGCAAGGATGGAAGGCGCGATGATAGTCTTTGAAGCCATAATTTCGTACCCGATTATTGCAATAGAAGGTCTGCCGCGTTAACAACTGCAAGTCGATCCCGTTGACCAAGTCAAGCTTGCTGAATTATACTAAACACAAAACGCTAAAATTCATTGCGCAATCATCTTCCGTCTGGCAAGCGGAAAATGTAAGCCGGAGCATACGCATGATTTTGAACGTAAAGTCTTTTCTGAAGTCCGCCGTCGCCGATTATTTTGCCACTGACACTGCACCGGAGTCACCCTGTGTTGCCACAGCGCGCCGGGTTGGTCCCGAGCGGGTGATTTTCACTGCGCAGCTGTCGAGCGCCGGGAACGGATATAGTCTGGGCAAGATTCTCCTGCACGCCCCGATTTGCAGCTACGGCCAAATCAAGGCGAACGAAGAGCCGGTCGTGGTTCATTTGGATACGCGCGATGGCCAATTGGTCCGCGCACCAGCAACCACGTCGCAAAAGCGCGCCACGCTGAAAGTAAAGCCGGACACCAAATTGCTCTCTGTGATTTATGTCGATAGCGCTGACCGCAAGATCAGCGCTGAACAAATTAGGATTGAATGACTGCGGGGCCAAAAGACCCCGCAATCGATGACTGTGTAAACATGTTACGCAGCAGCCGCAACCGCCCGCTTTGTCATGACCTTGATCAGAGCCGCACGATAGTCGGCAGTCGCGTGCATGTCGCTCATCAGGCCTTTCGCATCGACCTTGACCGCATCGACAGACGCCGCATCAAACTTCTTGTCGAGCGCAGCCTCAAGTCCCTTGTGCCGGAACACGCCGCCTTCGCCCGCGCCCGTCACCGCCACCTTCACACCGTCCTTGTCCTTGACGACGAACACACCGGTCATGGCGTAGCGTGAGGCAGGGTTGGGGAATTTCGAGTAGGCCGCTTTTGCAGGAGCGGTAAACTCGATGGCCGTAACAATCTCGCCGTCCTTCAGCGATGTTTCAAACAGTCCCTTGAAGAACTTGTCGGCAGGGATCGTTCGCTTGTCGGTGATGATCGTCGCACCCATCGCCAGCAACGCTGACGGATAATCAGCCGCCGGATCATTGTTGGCGATCGAGCCGCCAATGGTGCCACGATAGCGCACATGCGGATCGCCGATATGGCTGGCAAGCGCACACAGCGCCGGACAGACCTTGGCAAGCTTCTCGTTTGTCGACACATCAAAGTGCGTCGTTGCAGCGCCGATGGTCACCGTCTTGCCGGATACTTTGATGCCGGACAGGTCAGCAATTCTCGTGATGTCCACAAGGTCGGAAGGCGAGGCAAGACGCTGCTTCATCGTGGGAATCAGCGTCATCCCGCCGGCGAGGAGCTTGGGATCCTCAGCCTTTTTCATAAGCTTCACGGCGTCAGAGACGGAGGAAGCGCGATGATAATTGGTCTCGTACATGGCTCTTTCTCCTTAACGTGCTGCCTGGATTGCATTCCAAACCGCGAGCGGTGTGGCAGGCATGGCCAGATTGTTGTTGCCGATTGCGTCCGTGATGGCGTTGATAACCGCAGGTGGCGAACCGATCGCTCCTGCCTCGCCGCAGCCCTTGATGCCAAGCGGATTGCTCGGGCAAGGCGTGCATTGATGCGAAACCTGGTACGACGGCAGATCATCGGCGCGCGGCATGCAATAATCCATGTAGCTTGCTGTCAGAAGTTGACCGCTTTCATCATAATGCGCGCCTTCCAGCAGCGCCTGGCCGATGCCTTGGCCTATACCGCCATGCACCTGGCCCTCGACAATCATCGGATTGATGATGTTGCCGAAATCATCGGCAGCAACAAACTGGATGATCTTGGTCGTGCCGGTGTCCGGATCAACTTCAACCTCGCAGATGTAGCACCCGGCAGGGAACGTGAAGTTGGACGGATCGTAGAATGCGCCTTCCTTCAACCCCGGCTCCATGCCGGATGGCAGATTGTGCGCCGTGTAGGCAGACAGTGCCATCTGGAACCACGGCACTTTCTTGTCTGTGCCGGCCACCTTCAACTCACCGTTTTCGATGATGATGTCGCCTTCGTCAGCTTCCATCAAGTGCGCGGCAATCTTCTTCGCCTTGGCTTCAACCTTGTCGAGCGCCTTGACAATGGCCGACATGCCGACCGCACCGGAGCGCGAACCATAGGTGCCCATGCCCATCTGCACCTTGTCAGTGTCGCCATGGACGATGTTCACATTGGCACCGGGAATGCCGAAGCGTTCCGTGACCAACTGCGCAAACGTGGTTTCATGGCCTTGACCGTGGCTGTGTGACCCGGTGAGAACCTCAACCGTGCCGACAGCGTTGACGCGCACTTCCGCTGATTCCCACAGCCCGACGCCCGCACCAAGCGAGCCCACCGCAGCCGACGGCGCAATGCCGCATGCTTCGATATAACAGCTCATGCCAATGCCGCGCAGCTTGCCTTCCTTGGCAGCCTTGGCCTTGCGTTTGGCAAAGCCGGCATAGTCAGACGTCTTCATCGCCGCATCGAGCGAGGCACCGAAATCACCTGCGTCATAGCACATGATGACGGGCGTCTGATGCGGGAAGGACGTCACGAAGTTCTGGCGGCGCAGATCAGTCGGTGACACGCCAAGTTCGCGCGCCGCCGTCTCCATCGTCCGTTCCATCACGAACGTCGCTTCCGGGCGGCCTGCCCCGCGATAGGCATCCACAGGCGCTGTGTTGGTATAAACAGTGCGCACATTGGCGTGGATCGCGGGGATGTTGTATTGGCCCGACAGCAGCGTGGCATAAAGATATGTCGGCGTGGCGGATGAGAACAGCGACATGTAAGCGCCGAGGTTCGCAACCGTATCGACTTTCAGACCAAGAATTTTGTTGCTCTTGTCAAACGCCATTTCAACATGGGTCACATGATCACGGCCATGCGCATCAGTGAGGAAGGCTTCGGTGCGGTCCGAGTTCCACTTGACCGGCACACCGGTCTTCTTCGATGCCCAAAGGCAGACGATTTCTTCCGGATAGATATAAATCTTCGAGCCGAATCCACCGCCAACATCCGGCGCGATGACACGCAGCTTGTTTTCCGGCGCCACATTGTAGAACGCGCTCATGACAAGACGCGCGACATGGGGGTTCTGCGACGTCGTCCAGCAGGTATAATGGTCTTCCGCGCCATCGTAGACGCCAAGCGTTGCGCGCGGCTCCATCGCGTTTGGAATGAGCCGGTTGTTGACGATGTCGAGTTTGGTCACATGGGCAGCGTTCTTGAACGCGGCATCAACGGCTTTGGAGTCACCAAGCTCCCAATCAAAAATCAGATTGTTTTCGGCTTCCGGATGGAGCTGCGGTGCGCCGGACTTAAGCGCGTCAACTGCCGAAACAACGGCCTTCTTGACCTTGTAGGTAATTTCCACAGCTTCCGCCGCATCACGGGCCTGGCCCTTGGTGTCCGCAACAACGATGACAACCGCGTCGCCAACGTAGCGCACGGTTTCAGTCGCCAGCGGCGACCATGCGCCCATCTTCATCGGCGAACCATCCTTGGAATGGATCATCCAGCCGCAGATGATGTTGCCGATGCCGTCAGCCTTCAGCTCTTTGCCGGTCAGCACGCCGATCACGCCCGGCATCGCCATGGCCTTCTTGGTGTCAATCTTCTTGATGTCCGCGTGTGCATGCGGCGAGCGCACAAAGTGCGCGTGTTTCATGCCCGGAACCACCATGTCGTCGGTGTAACGGCCTTTGCCGGTGATAAAGCGCTTGTCTTCTTTGCGAAGAACCCGTGCGCCAATGCCTTCAATACCCATGATTTTCTCCTCCAGAGAAAAAAGCGAATAGCGGGTAGCAAATAGTGGGAGATTGAGCGTCGCGAATTTCTGTATTCGCTATTCGCTACTCCCTATTCGCTTTTCACGCCGCCTTCTTCGCCTTGCCCTTGTTCATTTTCTTTGACGCATCGAGAACAGCTTTGACGATATTGTGGTAGCCGGTGCAGCGGCAGATGTTGCCTTCGAGCTCGGCACGCACCGTCGCGTCATCCAAACCGCCCGGATGGCGGTTGATGATGTCAACCGAGGCCATGATCATGCCCGGCGTGCAGTAACCACATTGCAAGCCATGGTTTTCATGAAACGCCGTCTGAACCGCATGCAGCGTCGCGCCATCTGCCAAGCCTTCAATCGTCATCAGCGTTGACCCGTTCGCCTGCGCTGCCAGCATCGTGCAGGATTTGACTGCAAGACCATCAACATGGATGACGCACGCGCCGCACTGTGATGTATCGCAGCCGACATGCGTGCCGGTCAGGCCAAGGTTCTCGCGAATGAAGCTGACCAGAAGCGTGCGGTCCTCACATTCGCCCGAAAGTTTTCGACCATTCACGGTCATTTCAATTTTGGACATTCATGTTCCTCCTCAAAAACACAGTCTCGTAGTTTTTATTCTAGGCGACAGGTGCACCGGCCATCTCGGCAAACTTGCCAAAAAACTGGTCTGCCAATTTCTTTGATGTCGACGCAATCAGTCTTGACCCAAGCTGGGCAATCTTTCCCCCCACATCGGCTGTCACGTCATAGGTTAACGTAGTTGAGCCGCCGTGTTCGGCAAGGTGCACTTTGGCTGAACCCTTGGCAAAGCCAACCACACCACCCTTGCCTTCGCCAGTGATGGTGTAGCTTTCCGGAACAACCTTGTCGGACAGCGTCACTTCGCCGGAAAAACGCGCCTTGATCGGTCCGATTTTCAGCACCACGGTGGCGGCAAACGCGTCATCACCATCGGCAGTGAGGTCTTCACAGCCGGGGATGCATTCTTTCAGCACAGCCGGATCATTCAACAGCACCCACACGCGTTCGCGCGGTGCCGCGATTTCATATTCGCCACTCAGTTCCAAGCAACTCGCCTCCACACAGCCTAACGTGATGAATGCACAAGAGTTTTGAACGACCAATAGTACTTTCGGTCGTAACCACCACTGTGGCAAGAGAGAAACACAAAAAATACAAGGGATTTTCCGGTCTGGACAAAAATTGCGCCATGCGCCATCAGCACCTCGCGAGCCAAGCTACAGGATCTGAATGAAACCGCCACTGACCCTTGACCAACTGCGCGCTGCCGTCGGCACCCAAATTGGACTGTCCGAATGGCGTACCGTATCGCAGGAGATGATCGACCGTTTTGCCGACGCGACGGACGACCACCAGTTCATTCATATTGATCCCGCGCGGGCCAAGGCCGAAACACCGTTCGGCGGCACGATTGCGCACGGCTTTCTCACATTGTCATTGTTATCGACCTTGGCTTGGGAAGCATTGCCGGGCATCGTCGGCGCGACCATGGGCATCAACTATGGTTTCGACAAGGTGAGGTTTCTGATAGCGGTAAAAGCCGGCTCGCGCGTCCGCGCCCGCTTCACACTGACCCACTCAGACATCCGCAAGTCCGGTCGCGTCTTGAACACCTATGACGTGGCACTCGAGATTGACGGCAATATCAGCCCGGCATTGAAGGCGACGTGGCTGACAATGGCGATGGTGGAGATGGCGGAGACTTGAGGCGCGGGCTGTCACGCCTTGGTCGTGGATTGCGGGGCGCAGCAATGGCCATATCTATCGACGCAGAGCCGGTTCAAAACTCTCGTAGCTGAATGCGCATCATGTGCGGCAAGTCACGGTGCCATAAACCGCCCATCACCGATTATTTTTGTTCGTAGCAAAAAATGTTGCGACAAAAATTTGCGGTTTTATAAACTTAAAACATACGACATTTCAAAATTCCGCAGCAATTTTTGTATTTTTCTGATAAACCAAAAAGGCAATTCATTCATGTCATTCAAGGATAACTTCCACAAATATTGTTTCAAGTATTTTATCGGCATCATGGCTCTTGCGTTCACTTTGGCGTTTTCATTTTCTTGCACATTTCGAGATGATGTCCTGCCCCGCGAACTTTCTCTTGCGGCGCCCGCATATTCCAAAGAAGTCAGTCATTTCGTCGGTCCCGGTGGCATCAATCATTCGTTCAAGATCTTCAAACTGCGCCCTGAAGTCGTTCAGAAGATAAGCCAGAACGGCCTCTCGTTTTTGAACACCATGCCGTCAGCAATCAACCATCCATTTGAAGCCAAACGCAAATCCTACAAGTCAGGGCCCTATCGGGCATCGTTCCCGAAGTGGAGCGCGCTGCCAATCCGCAACGACGACCGGTGGAAGCGCCGCTCCTACAGCGTTGACATCGGGGACCAGCCGACAGCGGCGGAATTCTTCGGTGACGTCACAAGGAACCGCGAATTCACAAACACGATTGACGCAAAAAACCTGGAACTGTTTCACAGCGTCATTCGCAGCGGCAAAGGATATTACGCCTATGGCGGCTATCGCGACATCTGCGTCCTGATCATTTCACCGGAGAATGGTTTGGCATATTACCTGTTCCGGGATTGAGACTACATCGGCGGGAACTTCGGGTCCCGCTTGCCGAAAGCAACTCGACATGGCGCGGTGTGTCTTGGCACAATCCGGACTTGTGTTCCTATCGCCGTCGGAACGGCATCACAATCAGGCTGATGAGGCCGAGCGTCGCCGGATCGCGGTATTCATGCAGCCCGATCTCGACACCCAGCTGGCCCTTGGCCGGATCGCGCCGCATGGTGCCGCACAGCCGGTCCCAAACGGATAGGAAGTTGCCATAGTTCGAATTTGTCTCTTCGGGGATCACCGAATGGTGCACGCGGTGCATGTCCGGCGTGCAGAATAGCCAGCGCAGCCTGTGGTCAATGGATGGCGGCATGCGGATGTTGCCATGCGTATAAACAGCAGCGGCATTCAGCACCGCCTCGTAAACAACCACTACCCACGGGTCGGCACCGATGGCCGCAATGATTGCGGACTTGTAAATGAGGGATATGATGATTTCGAGCGGATGAAACCGCGTGCCGGTTGTTGAATCCACATCAAGATCAGCGTGATGCACCTGATGCAGCCGCCAGAAGGCCGGCAACGCATGGCTCAAGACGTGCTGGAGATAGATCGCGAAATCAAGGATCAGAAACGCGGCGAGTGCTTCGAGCCAGACCGGCCAGTCAAGCGCATGAAACAGGCCCCAGCCATTGGCATCAGCATAAACCGCCGTCGCATAGGCAGCCGCCCCGACAGTCAGCCGCACTGCAATCACGTCGATGATCAAAATGCCGATGTTGGTCTTCCAGCGCTCAGCCCGCGTCTGCACCCGCGCATGCTGCGGAAACCGCCACTCGGCGGCTGCAACTAGGGCGAACACGGCGAGGAAGATGGAGAGGCGGATTGTTTCGGTGGACATGGGGTTTCCGTCATCGGTGCTTCAAGCGTATCTAACACACTTGGTGCCAGATGCGGCAATCTCAAGTTCGGCAATCTCAAATGCTTGTCTGCAAGCCGCCTCGGAACGACGCTTGAAACTATAGCGCTCGCGCTACAAAGTTGGGCAATCAAAAGCCTGATGAGCCAGCAGATGAAGTTCGAAGACCTTAAGAAAGAGTTTTTCGCAGACCCTGCGTTTGTAAAAGGAATATGAGGCACTTGCGCCTCAGATCATGATCATGCGCGCGCTGATGTCTGCCCGGCGCAAAGCGCGCCTGTCGCAAGCCGAAGTCGCCGAGCGCATGGGAACGACCCAATCCAGCATCGCACGCATGGAGTCCGGCAAGGGCAGTGTAACGATTGACTCAATCCAAAAATACGCCAAGGCGACCGGCCAGAAGATCAAGTTGGAGTTCGCGGCCTAAGAGACTGAATCCCGCGCCGCATCGCTGAGATACGTGAACACATAGTCGGCAAACGAGCGCCAGCACTCCACGCGGAACGTCTGCGCGCCCGTGCGCTGGATGATGACCTCGACCTTGCCCAACAGCGTGCGCGAGACGGCACCGACCGGAAATACCTTTTCGGAAAGGTTCTGCGGACACCCGGCCGACAGCGCGGCTTCGGCATTTCTGCCAGTG
>JANPEK010000207.1:0-11820 GCA_031422915.1 Phyllobacteriaceae bacterium
AAGGGACCGAAGGCTATCAATCTCCAGCTCGTTTAACCACAGGGCAGGACGGTTCTTCCCGGGCGGGAGACCGGGGATCAAACCGAGTATGATAAACCGCATTGTCTCCCTCGCGCTTCTTGCGCTCGCGCTGGCCATGCAAGGTCCCGCCGCAGGTGAAACTGTCGCACGAGCGACCGCCGGACTTGATGAGCGGGGGCTTATCCCGAACATCATCAACGCCGTCACGGTCGGGCGCATCTGCACACTGATCGCCACTGAGGCGAAGGCCAATTCCATTCCGCCTGAGTTTTTCGCCCGGCTGATTTGGAAGGAAAGCCGGTTCGACCATCAGGCCGTATCGCCGGTCGGCGCTGAAGGCATCGCCCAGTTCATGCCCGGTACGGCAAGGCTGGTTGGTCTGAAAGACCCGTTCGACATTGATCTTGCGATCCCAGCATCGGCAAGCCATCTGGCGGATCTGAAGAAGAATCTCGGCAACTTCGGCCTTGCCGCGGCGGCATATAATGCGGGCGAAGGGCGCGTTTCGCGCTGGATTAATTCAGGCGGATTTCTGCCGCTGGAGACGGAAGATTATGTGCTCGACATCACCGGCGAACCTGCGGACAATTTTGTCTCGAGCGGAACCGAGGTGACTGCCAAACCGCTGGACGCCAAGCTGACATTCGACGCTGGCTGCCGCAAACTGCCAATCATCGCGTTCAATACAATTGCCATGAGCACTGTGCACGTCAAGCCGTGGGGGGTGCAGGTGGCTGGCAATTTCCGCCGCTCGGCCGCCGTCAACCAGTATGAGCGCGTGCGCCGCCAGTTTACCTCAGTGCTGGCGGATCACAAGCCTGTGGTGTCAAGGGTTCGCACACCCATTGGCCGACGTGGCATCTATGCGGTCCGGATAGGTGCGCAATCGCGCGGCGAAGCCAACACGATCTGCGCCGCGCTGCGCTCGTCCGGTGGAGCGTGTGTTGTGATGAAGAACCGCTGAAGCTGGTAAGTCCCTTGGCGACAGCGATCTCTCCAAGAATTGACAAGCACTTCCCAATGTGGGAAGTTGCCTGATGAATCTGATTGCTGTTTCGACGTTGCGGTCTTTTTGGGAAAGGCACCCGCAATCCGAAAACGGGCTGCGGCTGATGGCGCGGGTGATTCAGGCCGCAAATTGGGAAAGTACGCAAGACTTCAAGGATGCCTTCGGCAGGAACATCGATTTTCTGGGTGGCAATAGGGTTGTCATCGATGTCGGTGGCAACAAATACAGGGTCGTCCTTGCCGTGAGCTATTCGACAAATCGCGCATTTGTGAAATTTGTCGGAACGCATGCAGAGTATGACCGTATTGAAGCGAGGAGCGTTTGACTGAAATGGATATCAGACCGGTCATAAACGATGCCGATTTGACTTGGGCATTGAAGGAAATCGAAGTGTATTTTGACCATGAACCAATGGCCGGAACGCCAGAGCATGACCGGTTTGCTGTTTTGGCAACGTTGATTTCCGCTTATGAGGCAGAACATCATGCGGTGGTGCCGTTGGATCCGGTCGCCATGCTTGAAGTCCACATGCAAGAACAGGGCCTCAGTGGATCTGACCTTGCACGGCTTCTTGGCTCACACTCAAGGGCCAGCGAAATTCTGTCGCGCAAACGTGCGCTTACCCTTGGTATGATCAACCGGATTGCTGAGGGGTGGAAACTTCCCGTGGCAGATTTGGCGAAACCCTACGCCCTGAACAAGATGCGGCGCGCCGCTTGAGAGCTACACCTGACGTATTCGAGGCCAATGAAAGGCAGCTCTGTTCAGGAACCATTCATGCGCTGGCGCGTAATTATCGTGACATACCGGGAGACCGGCCGGATATTTCCGAAGGAGACTGTCATGAAAAAATTCACCAAAGCCGCGATCGCTGCGCTCATCGGCGTCGCTTCCCTTGCACCGACATTCACCAGCGCTGAAGCCGGTGACTGGCGCAACGATCATCGCCGCCCGATTTATCGCCATCACAACAACAACGACGCGCTCGCCGCAGGCATAATTGGCCTTGCAGCAGGGGCCATCATTGTGGGCGCGCTGTCAGACCGCTCGCCGCGCGTGATTTATGAAGAGCCGCGCCGCGTTTACCGGCAGCGTCATGTGTCTGTTTATGACTACCCCGACGCACCGCGCCGCGTCTATCAGGACGACGTCATTTCCTACAGTGATGGTGTTGAGCCGTGGACGCGCGAGTGGTTCCGTTATTGCTCGGACCGCTACCAGTCGTTCAACGCGGAAACCGGCACATTCCGTGGCTACGACGGGCGCGACCACTTCTGCGCCGGAAACTGAACCGTCTCTTTATCTCAAATCGGCGAGGTACGGATTTGAACGCCGTTCCTCGCCGATCCGGCTGCCCGGACCGTGGCCGCAAATGAAGCTGACATCATCGCCGAGCGGCAAAACCTTGTCGCGGATGGAGTCCAGCAGGGTTTGGTGATCACCACCCGGCAGGTCTGTCCGTCCAACTGAACCATTGAACAAGACATCGCCGAGATGGGCAAATTTGGCTGCGCGGTTGAAATAGATCACGTGTCCTGGTGCATGGCCCGGCGTGTGGTAAACCTCAAAGATATGATCGCCGAATGACACCGTCTCGCCATCGGTCAGATACCTGTCAGGGGTCGCATCTTCCATTGTGCCCGGCACGCCGAACGCAGCAGCCCTGCTGGTAATATCGTGCAATATCGGTTCATCGGCAATGTGTGGCCCGATGATATTGACGCCGAGCAACGCCTTCAGCTTCATCGCTCCGCCGGCATGGTCCAGATGGCCGTGTGTCAGCCAAATGGCTTCAACCTTGACGCCCTTGTCAATGATGGCGGCGGCAATTTGATCAACGTCCCCGCCGGGATCGACCACGACGCCGCTCTTGCTGTCCGCATCGAAGAGGATCGTGCAATTTTGTTGGAACGGCGTGACCGGAACGATGAAGCCTGTCAGCTGACCCATGATCGAGATTTCCTGATTTCAAAATGTGTGCGGGGTAGAAACGAAAACGGGCAGCCTGCGCTGCCCGTTTCATCGGAACACCGCTGAAGAATTACTTCTTCATTGCGCCCATAACGACACCGGCAAGCGCGGTCAACACGCCGCCCCCGAGGCCACCGGCTATGACCTGGCTGATGATGCCCATGAGGTCCAAACCACCGGCGGAACCTAGGGCAGTAGCGAGCAAGCCGCCAATTGCAGCATTGCCGCCAATTCCGCCGACAGCGCCGGCCAGCAGCTTCGGCAACAGTGCCATCCCGGCAGTCTTGATCAGGTTGCCGACGATGCCGCCGCCTGCTGCGCCGGAAAGTGCCTGAATGATGAGCGGAAGAATGGTTTCCATATTTCTAATCCCGTTTTTACCCCGTCGCGACGTCTTCGCCGCAGCGGGAGTGAACCGCCATACAGGAGTAAAGTCAAACCCATTAACGATTTGTTCACCATAATCTAACGCTGGAAACGTGAATTAGCGTCTCATGGTTAACGCCGCAAGGGTATCGTCAATTTCCGCTTACGCGTTCACTTCAGCGGAATAATCTTCAATCAGTACCCGCGAAATCGCGCCCGGCACAAATGTATAAGGTCCGATTTCCGAAACCGGAGTAACTTCCGCGCCGGTGCCGCAGATGAAGCACTCGCTGAACGAGGTCAATTCGTCTGGCATGATGCGCCGTTCGACGACGTTGATGCCACGCTTTTTGGCGAGTTCAATCACAGTCTGGCGGGTGATTCCATTGAGGAAACAGTCGGCGATCGGTGTGTGCAGCTCGCCATCCGTGGCGAAAAACACGTTGGCACCCGTGCATTCGGCCACGCGTCCCTGCCAGTCCAGCATCAGTGCGTCGGCATAGCCCTTGCGCTCGGCGCGGTGCTTGGAGATTGTGCAGATCATGTAGAGACCGGCTGCTTTGGAGTGGCATGGTGATGTCATGGGATCAGGGCGGCGGTAGTCGGCGATGTCGAGCCGGATGCCCTTCATCTTTGTGTTGATATCGAACATTGACGGCCAGTCCCATACGGCGATTGCCGTATGGATTTTCGCCATCTGGGCGGCAACAGCCATCATTTCGGAACCGCGCCAGGCGACCGGACGGACATAGCAATTCTTGAAGCCGTTCTTGTCGACAACAAGCTGCTTGGCCTCGATCAGTTGGTCAACCGTGTAGGGGATCTCGAAATCCAGCAGCTCGGCAGATTTCAGGAACCGCTCGGAGTGTTGGCGTGATCTGAATATCTTGCCGCCATAGGCCCGCTCGCCTTCAAAGACCGAACCGCCATAGTGCAGACCGTGCGAGAGAATGTGGATCTTGGCGTCTTGCCAATCCACCAGTGAGCCGTTGACCCAGATCACGCCCTGCAATTGGTCAAAAGGAACTCCCGCCATTTATCTCTCCCGTTTTTTCACATCTGCCGAAGCAGTCAAATCTGCTGCTTACGGACCTCGTCATCCAAAGCGTTGTGGCAAACGCTCTCTGTCTCCATCAACCGGGACACTTTACGTTCTGCACAAAATGTGGCCAACAACAGATGAAATGTTACGCAGACGACAAAATTATGTCAATAGTGCTGACATAATTTCACTTGAGATATGGTGGGCAAAACATTGAAGACCGAGATCGTCCGCGAACCGCTGACGCAGGACCAAGGCATCGACTTTGCATTGATCGAGGCATTCTTTTTCGCCTATCGCGATTTCACCTCCGATGCAGATGCCATTCTGGAAACATATGGCTTTGGACGCGCCCATCACCGGGTGCTGCATTTTGTCAATCGTCAACCGGGGCTTACCGTTGCCGAGCTGTTGGATATTCTCAAGATCACCAAACAAAGTCTGGCCAGAGTGCTCAAGCAATTGATCGATTCCGAGCATATCTCGCAGGTCGCCGGCCCGATGGACAAGCGGCAGCGCGAACTTTATCCAACGCAAAAAGGTAGAAACCTTGCGTTGAAGCTCGCTTTGCCGCAATCTCGCCGCATCGGCATGTCGCTTGACCAATCGGGTGCGGGGGCACGCGAACAGGTCGAACGGTTTTTGAGGGCAATGGTCGGCTAAGGGCAGCCGGTTGAAATTGACCCGACGAGCTGGTTCGTTCGAGGAGAACCCATGCAAAAGATTGCACTACCGCCAGACAATCTAGAAGACAACGCGCCGCATTTGCTTGTTGTGGACGATGACACCCGCATCCGGTCATTGCTGTCGCAGTTTCTGTTTGAGCGCGGGTTTCGGGTGACCGTGGCTGCAAACGCGGCTGATGCGCGTCGCAAACTGGAAAATCTCGAATTCGACATGCTCATCCTTGACGTGATGATGCCCGGCGAAACCGGTGTTGATCTTACGATGTCGCTCAGAAAAACCCATGATGTACCCATACTGATGCTGACAGCGCTCAGTGAAACGGACCGGCGCATACAGGGGCTGGAGGCGGGAGCGGATGACTATATTGCCAAGCCATTTGACCCGCGCGAACTTGTGCTGCGCATCAACAACATCCTGAAGCGCGGCGGCGGTGCGCCAGATGTGCGCCAAGAGCAGGTGATATTCGGGCCGTTCACCTTCCATATTGCCCGCCGCGAACTCAAGCGCGGGACGGAGGTCATCCGTCTGACAGACCGCGAGCAGGACATCATGGCTTTGTTTGGCAAACGGGCAGGTGAGACCGTGCCGCGTCATGAGCTGGTAGGTGAAGAATCGACGGTGGGAGAGCGGACAATTGATGTGCAAATCAACCGCCTTCGCCGTAAAATCGAAAAGGACCCGGCAAACCCGTTGTTCTTGCAGACTGTGCGCGGCGTAGGATATCGTTTGAGCATTGAGCGCCAGTCAGCCTGACAGGCGCGGGAGTACCGGGCGGCTGATGGCGATCTCCGAGCGTGACAGGTCGAGGAAACTGCGGCGTCTCCAGAAGGCGGCGCGGCTCTATTCAGACCGCCCGTCGCCGCTGACGCTGGTTTCGGGCTGGATTTCGCGACGCATGCCCAAGCGGCTTTATGCCCGCTCGCTGATCATCATCATCGCACCAATGGTGCTGCTTCAGTCTGTTGTTGCCTTCGTGTTCATGGAGCGTCACTTTCAAACCGTGACGCAGCGACTGTCCACTGCGGTTTCGCGCGATGTCGCAGCCATTATCAGTGTCGCTGAATCCTATCCGCAAGATGCGAACCTTGAGACCATCACCAAGATCGCCGGTGACAATCTTGATCTCAACATCACCTTCCTGCCGCTTGAACCTTTGCCGCCGCCAGGCGAAAAGCCGTTCTTCTCCATTCTCGACAATATTTTGACCGCAGAACTGTCCAGCCAAATCAAGCGTCCGTTCTGGATTGACACTGTCGGCAATTCCGATCTTGTCGAAATCCGCATTCAGCTGACGTCAAACGTCCTGCGCATCTTTGCCAAGCGCAGTCAGGCCTATGCGTCGAACACGCACATATTTCTATTGTGGATGGTCGGCACATCGCTGGTGCTGCTTGCCATTGCCATTTTGTTCCTGCGCAACCAGATCAGACCGATCCAGCGGCTGGCGGAAGCTGCGGAGAGTTTCGGCAAGGGGCGACCGATGCCGCGCGACTTTCACCCGCGCGGTGCGGAGGAAGTCCGGCGTGCGGGATTGGCTTTCATCCAGATGCGCGAGCGCATCGAACGGCAGATGGACCAGCGCACGGCAATGCTTACTGGCGTCAGCCATGATCTGCGCACCATCCTGACGCGGTTCAAGCTGCAGCTGGCACTGGTGCCTGCGAAGATCGACACGACTGCGCTTGAAGCGGACGTTATGGATATGCAGTCGATGCTGGAAGGTTACATCGCCTTCGCGCGGGGCGAAGGTCAAGAAGAGACCGGCGTTCTTGATCTTGAAGTGCTGTTTGAAAAGTTTGCCGAAGAAGCCAAATTGCGCGGCCGTGAACTGGATTATTCCATTGCTGGCAAGCCGGACATTTATGTTCGCACAAACGCCTTCACGCGCCTCGTCAACAATCTCGTATCCAACGCATTCCGTTACGCTGACTCCGTCTCCATCACCACCACCCATCAGGACGGCTGGTTGACATTGATTGTTGATGACGACGGCCCCGGCATCGCGCCTGAGCACCGCGAGGACGTGTTCCGCCCCTTCGTCAGGCTGGATGAGGCGCGAAACCTCGACGAAAGCGGCACCGGCCTTGGTCTGTCCATCGCCCGCGACATCGCACGTTCGCATGGCGGGTCGATCAACCTGTCGGACAGTCCGCTCGGCGGCCTGCGGGCAACCGTGCGTGTGCCGGCGTGACGGATATCTGCGCGGCTCTTTGAACTTGTTGCGATAATGTGGAAAGTTGCGAGCGAATGCATCGCACCTTGCTCCAGCCCCATTTGTGCGTAATCTAAACGTCTGCGCGCAGGCACGAAACGGGAGCGTCTCATGAAAACCGGCACAATTATTCTGGGTCTTATCGGTCTTTTGATCATGGGTCTCAGCGCATGCACCGTGACCGCTGAAGATGACTATGATTACGATCCCGGTCCGCGTCCGCAGCAATATTGTCCGCGTGTCTATGATCCGGTCTGTGCCGAGCGCTATGGCAATCGTGAGACGTTCTCCAATGATTGCGTTGCGGAAACGCGCGGCTACCGGGTGCTTTACGGCGGTCAGTGCCGATTATCGCCACGTCCGCCGCGCCCGCAGGCATGCCCGCAAATCTATGCTCCGGTTTGCGCGACACGTGGCGGCACGATCGAGACGTTCTCCAATGGCTGCATCGCTGAGACGCGTGGCTACCGCGTGATCTATGACGGCCAATGCCGCATCGAGCCCCGCCCGCCGCGCCCGCCAAGGCCGGAAGTCTGCTCCGACGAATACCGCCCGGTCTGCGGCGAACGCGATGGTGTGCGGCGGACTTTCTCCAACGTCTGCGAAGGCAAGGCCAGCGGCTTCCGTCTGCTCTACGACAGCGTCTGCAGCGAAATTGTCGATCCGTCGCAGCCCAATGTCCAGAAGCCGCGCAAGTGGTACGACCGTTAAGGCGGGCACGTTTTGATCCGCCGCCCGGCGGTGTGCCATAGTGTGCATCAGACCAGATATCTCGTCGTCTGGATCAAGAAACAGGAGGCTCAGGGCATACAACCCACCAAAGATGGTTCTTCCACTGATCCTGTTGAGAATATCCTTTGGCCACGATGAGGTAGTCTCGACCTCCAACAAAAACCTTGCCGAAGGCACCTCCACATTTGACACTCACTTTGTGAAGGCCGCCGTCATTGAATTTGATGTTGCCCGAACTGTCGGTCTCAATGAGATTGATTGTGGCAAGGTAATCATACCCCGGTCGAAGCGATGGCGTCTGTGAGGTCAAAACCATGGTGACCGTCATACGGTCGCTGAATGTTTGCCTATGGAATTCAATCGGTTCTGCAAATGCCGTTTGCGTGGCAATGGCGACTGCGAATATTGCTGTCTGCGAAAAGATCTTCATGTCCGCCTCCCAGCTTAAACACGACCTCTTTATCGTGACAGATTCCGGGAGAAATACGAATCAATTAGCTGGCATCGGTGCGCGCCGGAAAAGGCCGCGCGGTTCAGATTTTGGCAGGCCTTGGCATGTCCGCCGCTGCGCATGATTTCTTGCATGCAATTTGTGAAAGCATCTGATGTGACTTCGATAACGCCCAAACAGGCTCGACACCTGTTTGGGCGGTAGAGAGAGCCTACTTCAGCTCAGTGACAGTCAGTTTGCCGTTGACGCGGTCAGCAACGAACTCGATTCTTGCACCTTCTTTCAGCGTTTCCAGCATCGCCTTGTCCGCGACCCTGAACACCATTGTCATGGCGGGCATATCAAGATTTTTGAGCGGCTCGTGGATGAGCGTGACCTTCTCATTTTTCATATCAATTTTCTTGACAGTGGCCTTGGTAAACTCAGCTGCGTATGCACCGAATACAGTAGCTGCCGTGAAGGCCAACGCGATGGCTGTTTTCGTTGTGAATTTCATTTCATTTTCCAATCTGTTCGGGAGGAGATTACTTGGCGGAGACTTTAACTTCGCCATGCATGCCAGCATCATAGTGTCCGGGTACCAGGCAAGCGAATTGGAAGCCGCCGTCATTGGAGAACTTCCAGACAATTTCGCCGGCTTCACCCGGTGCCAGACGAATGGCGTTTGGATCGTCGTGCTCCATCTCAGGAAACTTTTCCATGAGCGCCTTGTGCTCGATGATCTTGTCGTGTTCATCAAGGACAAACTCGTGGTCGAGTTCGCCGATATTCTTGATCCGGAGTTTGACGGTCTGGCCCTTGCGCACCTGCAAATTTGCTGGCGAAAAGACCATCTTTCCGTCGTCCGTCTCTTTCATTGTCACCTGAATTGTTTGAGTGACTTTGGCTTTGTCGCCAGCTTCACCCACCTTCATGGCTGCAGCATGACCGCCATCATGTGTGCCGGCCGCAAATGCGGAAGTCGTCAGCATTGCGCAGGTGAACGCGAGTATCAGTCGTATCATTTTATGTTCCTTTTGATGTTCTCGGGAGGATATGCTTCACAATCAGCCATTGTTCTTTAGTGGTGGCGTGACTTGTGTCTTCGCGTCCGTCGCTTTTGAGGCATCCGGCAATTCGCCAGTCCATTCCCAAGCTTGGGTCCCGGGCGGGTTCTTGTACCAGCCTGGATCTTTGTAATCATCGGCGCTGATGCCTTCGCGGACTTTGACGACCGAGAACATTCCGCCCATTTCAATCGGGCCGTACGGACCCCAGCCTGTCATCATCGGCACAGTGTTGTCCGGCAGCTGCATTTCCATTTCGCCCATGTCGGCCATGCCCGCAGTGCCCATCGGCATATATTCCGGCTGGAACTTGCGGATTTTTTTCGTGAGCGAACTCTTGTCAACGCCGATGAATGTCGGGACATCGTGGCCCATTGCATTCATGGTGTGGTGAGCCTTGTGGCAATGGATGGCCCAGTCGCCTTCGTAAACGGCCTTGAACTCATAGGCCCGCATTGCGCCCACCGGTATGTCAATCGACACTTCCGGCCAGCGCGCCTCCGGTCGCGTCCAACCGCCGTCCGTGCATGTCACTTCGAAGTCATAGCCGTGCATGTGAATGGGGTGATTGGTCATGGTCAGGTTGCCGACGCGAACGCGAACGTTATCGTTCTTGCTGACCACCAGAGGATCGATGCCGGGGAACATGCGGCTGTTCCAGCACCAGAGATTGAAGTCTGTCATTGTCATGATTTTCGGCACATAAGAGCCGGGATCGATATCATACGCGTTGAGCAAAAACACAAAGTCACGGTCAACGCGCATGAAGGTTGGGTCTTTGGGATGCACGATAAACATTCCCATCATGCCCATCGCCATCTGCACCATTTCGTCCGCATGGGGATGGTACATAAATGTGCCGCTCTTCACGAGGTCAAACTCGTAAACAAACGTCTTTCCAGGCTTAATTTGCGGGTGGGACAGACCGCCCACACCATCCATGCCGGAAGGCAAGATCATGCCATGCCAATGAACGGTGGTGTGTTCCGGAAGTTTGTTGGTGACAAAAATCCGGACCCTGTCGCCCTCGACCGCTTCAATTGTCGGACCGGTCGATTGGCCGTTGTAACCCCACAGATACGCCGTCATGCCTTCTGCGATTTCGCGCTCGACAGGTTCAGCCACGAGGTGAAACTCTTTCACCCCATTGTTCATGCGAAAGGGGAGTGTCCATCCATTCAGCGTGATAACCGGCTGGTAATCCGGGCCTGTTGATGGATGCAGAGGGCCGCCTGTTTCTGCCGTGCTGACCAGAGTGGCATCGGGCAGGCCCATGTTCGTTGTTTTCGTCCATGCTGAAGAGGAAATCAGCGCAGCGCTAGCCGCACCCACTCCCAAAAGCTGACGTCTGTTGAACTGTGTCATTTTCTTTCCTTTCAGGATGTTGTCAGTGACCGCCGCTGCCGGAATCGGCGAGGGCGACATCGCCGCCGCCACCGCCGGATGAGGCACCGCCGCCGTAAATGGCGGCATTCAGATTTGCTTCTGCGAGCCAGAAGTCACGTTTTGCATTGACGGATTGAAGAAGGGTTCCGATTTTTGCCCGCGTGTCGGCGAGCAGTTCGAACGTGTTGGTGATCATGCCATTGTAGGTAAGGAGACTCTCCTCCTCGATCTTTACTCTCAGAGGCAGGACGCTGTTCCTGTAGTGCCGGGCAATCTCATGAGTTGCCCTGTAGCTAGTGTATGCGGAGCGCGCCTCGGAGCGGATGCTGACCGCCTTTTCCGCCAGCAGATTGGCATCGCGCATATATGCAAGTTCGGCTTTGCGCATGCGGGCTTTTCCGCTGTCGAAGACCGGAATGACAAACTCCAGCTCCACCTGCGGCAAGACCGTTGTGTTGACACCCGGTTCGTCCGCTTCCCGCTCTCTCTCGAGTTCGGCACCGCTGATGATCTCCAAGTCCGTCAGGTAGCGTGTTGCCTCGGTAAGGCCGTAACCTTTGGCTGTGGCTTCAAGCTGCAGTTTGGCGACCTGCAAATCAACGCGCTGAAGAAGCGCTTCGCGTTCGATCAGGTCTTTGGCTTTCAGTTTTGCGGGAAGTGCGGGCAGCTTGTTCGGCACGTAATAGTCAATCTCCGTGCCCCACAGTCCCATCAGGCGCGTCAGGTCCTCCTTGGCGATTTGCGCTGCCAACTTTGCCTGTGCCTTCTGGCCGGTAAGCTCGGCATAGAACGCATGCTCCCTCGCCTGTCCGGCCTTCGGCAACGCCCCGCTTTCGCCAAGCTTTTTGGCAAGCTCTGACGCTGCGTCCGCCGCGGCTTGGCCTTGGTCGAGATAAT
>JANPEK010000208.1:0-8044 GCA_031422915.1 Phyllobacteriaceae bacterium
CACCGCACTGAGACCCGCCATGCTGCGCCGTTTGACCTGATCATCGCCAACATCCTCGCCCGCCCGCTGATGCAGCTAGCCCCGCAAATGGCCCGCCATCTTGCGCGCGGCGGCGACATCATCCTCTCAGGCATCCTCGCAACCCAAAGAAACCGCGTCCTCGCCGCCTACCGCACCCAAGCGCTCTACCACCGCAAAACGCTCTGGCGGAACGGCTGGGTGACTTTGCATTTGAGCTAATCCAAATGCCTTGCCTTATCCTATCCCCCAGGATAGGATATTTTATGCATCAGACACATCCACAGATCATCACCCGCCTCAAGCGCGCCGAGGGCCATCTGCGCTCTGTCATCGCCATGATCGAGCAAAGCAAGCCCTGCCTCGACATCGCCCAACAGCTTCATGCCGTCGAAGGCGCTGTCGCCAACGCCAAGCGCGAGTTGATCCATGATCATATCGAGCACTGCCTTGAGGATGAGTCCGGAGCTGACGGCAAGGTCAACATCAGCGAGCTGAAACAGCTCGCCAAATATCTGTGACCGCGATGCCTGATATTTCCGCTATTATAGAAACCGGCGCTGCCAATCCGTGGCTCTACCTGCCGTTTGCCATCCTTCTCGGCGCGTTGCATGCGCTGGAGCCCGGACATTCCAAATCGCTGATGGTCGCCTTTATCGTTGCCATCCGGGGAACGGGCGCTCAGGCTACCCTCCTTGGCATCTCCGCTGCCATTGGCCATACAATTGTCGTTTGGGGTTTGGCGCTGGCGGGCTTCTATCTCGGTGACAAGCTCATCCTCGACAAGGCGGAACCATGGCTGATCCTCATTTCCGGCCTGTTGATCATCGCACTGGCCGCCCGCCTTGTCTTGTCGGCCCGCACAATAATTTCCCGTGTTCAGCCACACGGCCACGACGGCCATGACCACGATGCGCATGGCCACGGTGCGCATGACCACGGTGCGCATGATGGCGAAGACGCCCATGAAACGGCGCACCGGCACGAAATCGAATCCAAGTTCGCCGGCCGCACGCATGTCACCAACGGCGAAATCGCGTGGTTCGGTTTCACCGGCGGCTTGCTTCCATGCCCGTCCGCCATTGCCGTGCTGCTGGTCTGCCTTCAGCTCAAACAGTTCGGTCTCGGCATCGTCATGGTCGCAGCCTTCTCATTTGGCCTAGCCGCCACCCTAGTCGCCGTCGGCATCGCCGCTGCGTGGGGCACAGCCAAGGCCGCAAGCCGGTTCACCGGTTTGAGCAAATGGTCCGACCGCCTGCCACTGATTTCCGGTGCCTTCGTCATGGCGCTAGGCCTCTTCATAACCCTGCGCGGCATGTCTGCGCTCGGCTGGTTATAGGGGCAACGGCGCAGCGATCACCCCGTCTTGCCGCAGCGCGCCAATTTCCCGTGCCGATCCCGCATTACAGCAGCGGACGCCAACAGACTTATCCCGCAGCAAAACTCCGCCAACCCGTTGATATCATTCATTTCACAACTTTAATTTCGTGAATCTATCCACACACCCCAAATCCAGCCCGATAATCCCCCTCGTGTTCAACAAGGGAAAACGCAGCAAGTGAACTGGGAAATGGCCATCACCCGCAACCACGCCCTGCTCCTCGGCATCATCGCCGAGTTGTTTGCAATGCTGCGGAGTGTTGACCTTGGCAGCAATCACTTGTCCGGCAGCAGTCCCCTCTCCGTCGGCTGCGCCGACACCTCTCCCCAAAGGGGCGAGGTTAAACCAACCACGGCGGCTTTAACCTCGCCCCGCTTGCGGGGGTCCGAAGGACGGGCGAGACCCGTGGCTCGCCCCGGCACGGTGTCGGCGAAGCCGACGGAGAGGGGACTGCCGCAACGCCAAGTGTCTGCAAACGAACACTTATCCTTCACCCTCCCATACCGCCTCTACCACGCAATCCTCCTCATCCTGCGCCCGGCCGAATCCGCACTGCGCCGTCTCATCGTCATTGCCGCTCGCGGTCTGACTCTAAAGCCCCGAGCCGCGCACCAAGCCCTGCCAAACTTCCCCGCCTTCGCCGCCACCAACTCCGTGCGCATCCCGAGCTTCGCCCTCCTCGACCCGCTCAAACATTTCTCACTCGAAGACTTCAACCAAAACGCCAACCCGCACACCAGTTTCGCAAGCTCATGGGAACCAACCGACTTCACCCCCTCATTTTCGCAGCCCGACGAACCCATCAACGCCGCCCAGCTCTTCAGCCGCATGCGGGCCTTGAGAGCCGCCCTGAGCGACATCCCCAAACAAGCCCGGCGCCTCGCAAGATGGCAGGCCCGCCGCGATGAATTGCTGAAGGCAAAACGCCCAACCCGCATCTCCATCTTCCCCCTGGCCTACCACCCGGCTGGAGACAGCGGAGCATTCATGATGTCGATGATGTGCTGCGCGAATGCCACGGATTGGCGCTTCACGCGGTCAACGGGCCGGATAGTGGGTGAGCCAACCCGGCAACCACCCAACTCGGCAACCACCGGGGCCAGTTACCTCTTGAAGGTAACTGGCCCCGATCTTGGCCGCTGTTTTCATAAAACAAATCCCTATAATTTTCGTCATCCCGGGACCGCGAAGCGGAACCCGGAACCCTACCTGTCACGCCGAAGCGTCGGCGAAGGCGGATGCCGTTGGCGGTGGTGAGTCAATTCAGGTGCAAATGACGCAATGCGGGACTGAAACCCGTCCAATAAAACTGGTGCTGCGAGGGAGGATTGAACTCCCGACCTCATCATTACCATTAAATGCCCCGACTTCCTGCAATTTCCCACTAGATAATTAAAAATAATGAAATCAATGCGATACTCGGTAATCTAGTCCCGCTAATGCTCGTTGGATATGGCACTTTCCCCAATTTCTGCTTACTATGTGCTTACTGGAATGAAAGAAGTGAAGCGCATCGGGTCCATTCCTATCAGCCTGCAGAAGGTTTGGAACAAGGTCCGCATTGCTGCCGGGTTGAATGACTTGCGGCTCCATGACTTGCGGCACAATTTTGCCAGCTCTGCTGTGTCATCCGGTCAGAGCCTTTACATCGTCGGGAAACTCCTCGGCCACACCCAGGCGCAGACCACACAGCGCTATGCGCATTTGGCATCAGACCCAATTCGGGCCGCAGCGGATTACGTTGCTGCGGAACTTGGGCGGAAGATTGGAAAATGACATTTGCAGGACGTCATTATGGTGCTGAACCGACCTTTAATCAGTAGGTCCAAGGTTCGCCCCCCTGGGCGCTCACCATCTCAAACATTGCGCGCCGGACAGAAGATCCGCGAATTTTTGACGGCGCAACGTGACGCAACATTGCTTGCAACGGATCGTTTGCCAAATCAATCTATTGGTTTCACATTGTAAAAAGATGTTCAGAAACCGGAAGGAGCCCGGTGCCGGATCAAAAGGAGGCCCCATCCCATGTCAGAACCGATCCGAGTTCTTTACGATCCCGAGCCCCGCAGCAACGCAGAGATCTTTTCGCCCCGGACACACGCCGCGTTTCATACCGCTTTTGATGTCATAGAATGGCAAGGCGAAGAGCGCGACGCCTTCTACGCGCGCCATCTGCCTGACACTGATATCTTGGTAAGTCAGCAGCCTATGGGTCCCGATCGGCTGAACCTTGCGCAGCGCCTACGTGCAATTTTCAACGTCGAGACCAATTTTCTGCCCAATGTCGATTACGAAGAGTGTTTCCGACGTGGCATCCACGTGCTGGCACCCGGTGCGGTTTTTGCCCTTCCCGTCGCCGAAATGGCGCTTGGAATGGCCCTGTCACTGGCGCGCAACATCCACGGCGAGCATGCTGCCTTTCTGCGGGGTGAGGAGAAATGGCTGTTCGACGGCAACAAGGAAAGCGAGCTTTTGACCGGATCGACGGTCGGGATTATTGGCTTTGGCGACCTGGGCCGGACGCTGCACAGGCTCGTCCAACCCTTTGGCTGCAGGGTGCAGGCGCATGACCCGTGGCTGCCGGAAGGGCATCTGCGGCGTCTCGGGGTGGAACCGGCCGGGTTCGAGACGGTGATGCGCGAGAACCGGTTCATCTTTGTTATGGCCGCGATCACCACCGAAAATCGCGGCATGATCGACGCAGAGGCGCTGGGAATGATGCAGGCGGGTGCCAACCTTTTGCTGATGTCGCGCGCGGCTGCGGCCGATTTCCCCGCCCTTTGCGCGGCGGCGGCCTCAGGCCGGATCAGGGTTGCAACGGATGTATTTCCTTCAGAACCGCTGCCTTTGGACGATTCAATCCGATCCGTGCCCAATATCCTCTTCTCGCCACATCGGGCTGGAGCGTTGACGCTCGCCTTGCGCGAGATCGGTGACAGGGTGCTTGAGGACATGGATTTGATCGCGCGCGGCCTTGCGCCTGTCGCCTGCCGCCGGGCTGAACGGGAGACGGTTGCGCGCTTCCGGTCCATTCCGGTCGGCCTTCCGAAATCAAACTGATTTTTGCGTTGGAACTGAATAACCAGACTTAGGTAGGCTTACAGCGAATAAAAGGCGCCGCGCCCCTGTGATTTCTTGATTGCGCTACCCTTTCGTCCGCCATTGACGCGCTGAATATTTGCCAGTGCACGAATTTTTCGCGCCGCCGCAGAACTCTGCAAATACCCGACGATTATGGATGACAAACCTTCCTATGACGTGCTTAACTGTTATAACAGTTTTATGCATGGTGCCAAAGCGACCACGCCAATAAGTCACGCAAAGTGATAACGCCAAACCAACTTGGGAGAGACTACGAAAATGAAACGCATTTCAAGACGCACTCTGATTTCAGCCTTCGCCGCCGTTGCTCTGGCGGGCAGTTCAACCGCAGCCCTTGCCGCTGACAAGATCCTGGCCTCGGTGCCGGGCCTCAGCTTTCCCTTCTTCGTGCACATGATGAATGCCTTCAAGGCTGAGATTGCAAAACAAGGCTATGAGGCGGTCGAAAGCGATGGCCAGGTGTCTTCGCCCAAGCAAACCGCAGATATTGAAGCCGCCATTACCCAAGGCGTAAAAGGCATCGTCATAAGCCCAAATGAAGTAGACGCGATGGCACCAGCGTTGCAGCAGGCTGTCGAAGCCGGCATTCCAGTTGTTACGGTAGATCGCCGAGTGCCATCGGTTGAGGGCATTCTCGCCCACATCGGCGCTGATAACGTGAAGGGCGGCGAGGCCCAGGGCAATCTCATTGTGTCGATGTTCCCTGACGGTGCGACCATCGTTAACTTGCAGGGCCAGTCTGGTGCGTCGCCCGCCATTGACCGAAACAAGGGCCTTCACAACGTGCTTGACGGCATGGCCGACAAGTACAAGATCGTGTTTGAACAAACTGCAGGCTTTGCCCGTGACAAGGGTCTGTCAGTGACAGAAGCCGCGCTCTCTGCTCTGCCTGAAGCACCGAAAGTCATCGTGGCCGCCAACGACGACATGGCACTGGGTGCGATGGAAGCCGTGAAAGCGCGTGGAGTGACCGGCATCGTGATCATTGGTTTTGACGCTTTGCCGGAAGCCTTGGCCCAAGTGCGTGATGGTGGCCTCACCGCCACAATTGAACAGTTCCCAGGTCAACAGAGCGCCCTTGGTGTACAGACCCTGACGGCTTTCCTGAAAGATGGCACCAAGCCCAAGGAACAGGTTTTGCTTCTCACGCCAGTGGCGGTCACCAAGGACAATCTCAACATCGCCGAACGCATGGGCGAAGTTAAATAACCCCCTCCTGTAAACTTGACTGGCCGGAGCAATCCGGCCAGACTTATAAACACGCATGACAATGGCTGAAACCTGCCGCCCAATGCTTCACATGACGGGAATCTCCAAATCGTTTCCTGGCGTAATGGCGCTGGAGAACGTAGACTTTGCCGTGGGTGGCGCAGAGATTCACGCCTTCCTTGGCGAGAATGGCGCAGGCAAGTCCACCCTGCTGAAAATCCTCTCCGGTGCCCAAGCTCCAGACACCGGCACTATCACACTGGATGATAAGCCCGTCATCTTTGCTTCGCCGCAGGACGCCCAAAAACACGGCATCGTCACCATCTATCAGGAATTCACCCTTGCGCCGGACATGACGATTGCCGAGAATGTCTTCGTTGGCCGCGAGCCTGGTTCGCGCTTCTTCGTCAACCACGGGAAGATGGAAGAGGAGACGCGTAAACTGTCAAAGCGCATTGGTCTTGACCGCGAACCATCGACCCGGGTGCGTGACCTTGCTGTCGCAGAACAGCAAATGGTTGAAATTGCCCGCGCGCTTTCCATGAGGTCGCGCATAATCGTCATGGATGAACCCACTTCAGCCTTGAGCCGTGCCGAAGTTGAAAAGCTTTACGTCATCATTAGGGCATTAAAGGCCGAAGGCATTTCCACCATCTTCGTCACCCACCGCCTCGAGGAAGTCTTCGAGATCTGCGACCGCTATACCGTATTGCGTGACGGCCATTATGTTGGCGCTGGTTTGGTTGGCGAGACCACCATCGAAGCTATCATAAGAATGATGGTTGGCCGCGAGGTCGGCCTGTTGGCTGAGCGCAAAGGCTCCACTGCACAAGACGCTGTGGCACTTGAAGTCAAAAACCTCTTGCGCCGTCGCAAGGCCACTGATTCAAGCGCCATTGAACTGCATGGCATCTCCTTTAAAGTACACAAAGGAGAAATCATGGGAATAGCAGGACTGGTTGGCGCAGGGCGCACCGAATCCGCTCGTGCCATCTTTGGTGCAGATCGTCTTGACTCAGGCGAAGTGCTGGTGAGCGGAAAGCGCGTGAACATTACAAGCCCTGCTGATGCGATTGCCAACGGCATTGGCCTTGTTCCCGAAGACCGCAAGCAACAGGCGCTGTTCTTGGGCCTCGCCATTCGCACCAATCTCTCAATGGCTGCCCATGATCGCATCAGTTCATGGGGGTCTTTCATCAATGCCCGGAAAGAGAAGGCACTGGTTGAGGACTATCGCCAGAAGCTCAACATCCGCATGGCTTCGGGAGATCAGCTTGTCGGCAATCTCTCCGGCGGCAACCAGCAGAAGGTCGTTTTGGCACGCTGGCTGGCGCTTCGCCCCAGCGTGTTAATAGTCGATGAGCCGACGCGGGGTATTGATGTGGGGGCCAAGGTTGAGGTGCACAACCTTCTCATCGATATGGCGAAAGAAGGTATCGCCATCATAGTCATTTCATCGGAACTGCCGGAAGTGTTGGCCTTGGCCGACCGTATCGTCACCATGCGCGAAGGCCGTGTGACGGGCGAAGTGCCGGGCCGTGGCGCTACACAAGAAGAATTGATGACCCTGATGACAATGAGCACACCGAAAGCTGAATGACAGAGGAAGCCATTTAATGCCCACAAACAGCGCCGATAAATCTTTCGATACCTTCGGCTTCGTAGCCCGTTTTGCACCTTTGATTTTCCTGCTCGTCCTCATGGCCGTTTTTGCCATTATGGAGCCGCGCTTCCTCTCGTCCGTCAACCTCTTCAACGTCATGCGTCAGGTGTCAATTACGGGCCTCCTCGCCATCGGCATGACATTCGTGATCCTGACGGCGGGCATTGACCTTTCCATCGGTTCCTTGTTGGCCTTTGCTGGCCTCGTCGCCGCCGCCGTCGCCAAGGGCGGCATGCAGGACCGCTTCACGGTGGGTGACGCAACCATCGGCTATGGCTGGCCGCTGGCGGCTTTGGCCGCCATTATCGTCGGGCTCATCGGCGGCTATCTGCAAGGCGTTGCCATTACCAGACTTAAAGTGCCGGCCTTCGTCGTGACACTGGGCGGCATGTCGGTGTTCCGCGGTGCTGCGCTGCTGTTTGCTTCCGGAGGTCCGATTTCCGGATTCCAGCCTGACTTCGCGTGGTGGGGGCAGGGCAAGATTTCGCTCGTACCGGTGCCGGTCATCATCTTCCTGTTCTGCGCGCTGATCGCCCACATCGTGTTGCGCTACACGCGCTATGGCCGCCGGGTCTACGCGGTGGGCGGCAATCCGGAAGCGGCGCGTCTGGCCGGCCTCGACGTCAACGGCATCATCTGCAGCGTCTACATCATCATGGGCTTCTTTGCCG
>JANPEK010000209.1:0-3963 GCA_031422915.1 Phyllobacteriaceae bacterium
TCAGCAGGTCTGCGGCATTGAATGTTCACCCGTCGCCGGTGAATTGACTTACGGGCTGGAGCGGCTTGCCATGTATGTGCAGGGTGTCGACAATGTTTATGACCTGAATTTCAATGGCCGCGAGGGCGATGAAAAGGTCACATATGGCGAGGTGTTTCTGCAAGCGGAGCAGGAATATTCGCGGCACAATTTCTCGCATGCCAACACTGAAACGCTGTTGCGGCATTTCGAGGATGCGGAAGCGGAGTGTGCGGCGCTGTTGCAGGCCGGGGCTGAACGCTCTGACGGCAAGCCGCACCAGATGGTGCTGCCGGCTTACGACCAGTGCATCAAGGCAAGCCACGCGTTCAATCTTCTCGATGCGCGGGGCGTGATCTCGGTCACCGAGCGCCAGAGCTACATCCTGCGCGTTCGCAACCTTGCCCGGCAGTGCGGCGAGGCGTTCTTGTTGACGGATGCGGGTGGATTCGGGCTGGCGGCCTGAGCGCTCAAACGACTGATTGTCAAAATCATTGCACCACAGCATCGGTCGTTCAAATGGAATCACTTGGACTTGTCTTTCCGCGCCCCGGACTTCGTCGCGCGCCGCTCGCGGTGCCTGCACCGCGTCGCGTCACGCTCGTCGCCAAGACACTGGGCCAGGACACGGAAACCCGGCGTCCAAGTTGATCCCATTTAAACGCCCGACGCTCTGGCGTTTGGATGCGCTTTGGATAGTCTCGCCTCTCAACAAGTGGGAGACATGACATGATCAAAGGCGCAGCAGCGGGCCGTCAGCCGATGCCGGTGGATGTGGAGGCGGGCAAGGATTATTTCTGGTGCGTGTGCGGCCAGTCGAAAAGTCAGCCGTTTTGCGACGGTTCGCACAAGGGCTCGGAATTCCGCCCGGTGATGTGGCATGCGGAAGAGGCGGGGACCAGATGGTTCTGTGCCTGCAAACAGACCAGCGGCCAGCCATTTTGCGACGGCTCGCACAAGGCGCTTCCGGCGATTTGACATTCCCGCAGGACTGGTTCGCCTGTTTGCAAGGGTGACAAGCGGGGGGCGGCTTGCTATGGCGCAGCCAATCCTTTTTTGACTGCGTGAGAGCCCATGCCCGACCTGTTGATTGAACTTCGCTCCGAGGAAATTCCGGCCCGCATGCAGCGCAAGGCGGCGGGGGATTTGCGCAGGCTTTTGACGAATGCGCTGGTGGCGGCGGGGCTGACTTACGAGGGCGCGCAGGAATACTGGACGCCGCGCCGTTTGACGCTCGATGTGCGCGGCCTGTCGGCGCGCTCCAAGGATGTGCGTGAGGAAGTTAAAGGCCCGGCAGTGAGCGCGCCGGAGCAGGCTGTGCAAGGCTTCTTGCGCAAGGCGGGGCTGGAATCGATTGCCGAGGCGCATGTGCATTCAGACCCGAAGAAGGGCGATTTTTATGTTGCCCACATTGTCAAGCCGGGCCGCTCGGCGGACGAGATCATTGCCGAGGCGATGCCGAAAATCATCCGCGAGTTTCCCTGGCCGAAGTCAATGCGCTGGGGCAAGGCTTCGGAGAGGCCGGGAAGCTTGCGCTGGGTGCGTCCGTTGCAGTCGATCATTTGCCTGTTGTCGACCGAGCCGGAAGAGCCGGTGGTGGTGGACTTTGACGTCGATGGCATCCGCTCCGGCAATGTCACCTTTGGCCACCGTTTCCATGCGCCGGATGCGATCACGGTCAAACGGTTTGACGATTATGCGGCCAAGCTGGAGAAGGCCAAGGTCGTGCTCTCAGCCGAGCGGCGCAAGGAGATGATACTCGCCGATGCGCGCAATCTCGCTTTTGCCTCGGGTCTTGAACTGATTGAGGACGAGGGGCTGCTTGAGGAAGTGGCGGGACTTGTCGAGTGGCCGGTCGTGCTGTTGGGGGCGTTTGAGGAAGAGTATCTGGCCATTCCGGGAGAGGTGATCCGGTTGACGATCCGGGCCAACCAGAAGTGTTTTGTGACGCGCCGGAGCGACGGGAGCCTTTCAAATAAATTCATCCTCACTGCCAACATTGAGGCCACAGATGGCGGCAAGGAGATTGTTCACGGCAACGGCAAAGTGGTGCGCGCGCGGCTGTCGGATGCGGTGCATTTTTGGAAGACCGATCAGGCGGATGTACCGGATTTGGATCAGTTGACGGCATCGGCGGCGAAGTTTGGTCTTGATCTGACAAAGCCGCTCGACCAGCGCATGGCGCGGCTGGATCATATGAATGTGACGTTCCATGCCAAGCTGGGGACGCAAGGCGAGCGGGTGGCGCGGATTGCGAAATTGGCGGAGGAATTGGCGGCGGTGCTCGAACAGTCCCCCTCCCCCTTGAGGGGAGGGGCTAGGGGTGGGGGCGCGCCGGATGCGAGTGATGATAATTTCGCTGCGCACGAAACCGGCAAAGTTTCAAGCGAGACGCCCCCACCCCCAACCCCTCCCCTCAAGGGGGAGGGGAGTATCGCCAATCTCGCCCATCGCGCGGCAGTCCTATGCAAGGCCGACCTGCAGACCGAAGTGGTTGGCGAGTTCCCCGAATTGCAGGGTCTGATGGGCCGCAAATATGCCGAACTGCAAGGCGAGCACCCGTCGGTCGCGATTGCGCTGGAAGACCATTACAAGCCGCAAGGCCCGACCGACCGCGTGCCATCCGACCAGGTGGCGATTGCCGTGGCGCTGGCGGACAAGCTGGACACGCTGGTCGGGTTTTGGGCGATTGATGAGAAGCCGACCGGGAGCAAGGACCCGTTTGCATTGCGGAGAGCGGCGCTGGGCGTGATCCGGATTGTGCTGGAAAAGAATATTCGCTTGAATTTAGCTGACGTTTGGCATTCCAGTTGGCTTCATCAAGTAAAATATCATTATCACAAAATGATTGGCTCTAGGGCGGGAACAATATTTTCTATCGCTGAACTCGTAGATACAGACACTTATGACTCAATTGTTGATGCTTTTGAACTTGCTGAACGAGATAAAATCCCTGGGCAGACTCAGCTTTCAGTCAGTGTATACAATGCGCGTGAATCCGACCTCCTCTCCTTCTTCCACGACCGCCTGAAAGTCTACCTTCGCGATCAGGGCGCGCGGCATGATCTGATCGACGCGGTGATCACACCCGATGCCGACGATCTCCTGATGATCGCCCGCAAGGTCGAGGCGCTCTCGGCCTACATCAATACCGAAGAAGGCCAGAACCTCGTGGCGGGCACCAAGCGGGCCGTCAACATTCTCAATGCCGAGGAGAAAAAGGGCGCGGTCGTCGAGCATGTCATTGACGAGCGCCTGTTCAAAGAGCCTGCCGAGACCGCGCTGTTTGACGCCATGAACGACGCCACCAACGAGGCGGGCATTCTCATCGAACGAGAAAATTTCGCAGGCGCGATGATGGCGCTTAGCCGGTTGCGCGGGCCGGTGGATGCGTTTCTTGACGGAGTGCTGGTCAATGATCCGGATGCATCGGTGAAGGCCAACCGGCTGGCGCTGTTGGGCGAAATAAGAAAGGCGACCCTGAGGGTCGCCGATTTCTCGAGGATTGTCGGGTAGAGCTTAGCGCTCGACCGGCTGGCCGTTTGACTGCGGCTGCTGCTGGCCTTCGACGGACGGCTGTTCGACTTTCGGAGTCGGTTCAGCCTTCGGCGTCTGCACGACTGGCTCGGGCTGCTGCGTCGGCTGCGTTGCGCCAGCAGGAGCGGCGGCGGCCGGGGCGGAGGCTGTGGTTGCAGGCGGGGCTTCCGGTGTATCCATGCTTGGGCGCATGATGACCGGCATGTTGGTTGGCATGCCGAAGCTATCGACCAGCGCGGCGTTGCTGTCGCCGGACGGATCGGCTGAAACGACTTCCGGCTCATCGCTGCAGGCGTTGTTGGCGCAGGGGTCCGGCTCGCCGAGGCGGATGATTGATGACACCGAGCCGGAAGGCGTCTCGCCCAGCATCACAATTGAACTTGCGGAGGCATTGCCTGCAAACATCGT
>JANPEK010000210.1:0-26684 GCA_031422915.1 Phyllobacteriaceae bacterium
GCAAAGAAGTCATCCAACCTTGGCACCACCCGCTACTTCGGCGCGGAGGCCGAGGAAAAGGGCGGCGTTTACACGCGCTATCCGCACATGGATGTAATGGTCGAAGGCAGCACGATCTCCTTCCTCCACCGCGACCATCTGGCCACCGTCAAGCTCGTCACCAGGATGGACGGCACAATCCGCGAGCGCACCGGCTACGCCGCCTTCGGCGAACCCAAGCCCGTCTCCGGCCTGCCACGCGGCTTCATCGGCGAGCGGCCGGATGTCGAGACGGGGATGTTGTATCTGAACGCGCGCTATTACGACCCGGCGCTGGGACGGTTCATAAGTCCGGATGATTGGGACCCGACTTTGGCGGGCGTGGGGACCAATCGGTATGCTTATGCCGGGAATGACCCGGTGAATAAGGCGGATGCGAACGGGCATGCGACAGGATGTGGGGCAGGGTGCGCTGAAAGGGCCGAAAAGGAAAGGAAGGCAAGCGAGGTCAAGGCCACTGTTGAAAAAGAAGCCACCAAGGCCGCTTCGAAATTCACTTTTGATGACATTCAACGTGGTCGCTTCAAGAGTTTGAACGGTCTGGATCAAGAGGTTCAAGAACGTGCAATTGAAATGGTTCTACAACGCGCTTCGGGGTATGCCCGCACTGCAGATGGTGTATTTAATGTCGTGATTGGCGCTGGTGGAATTGCAAAGGGATTTGCTGCTACATTTGCTAGAAATGCTGTCAACGACGGTTTTGTTGATATGCTTACTGCGAACGCGAAAACGGCGCTGAGCAAAGTCGGGCCGGGCAAAGGGGGCGTACATGGAACGTTCGTGCATGCGGAGTTCAGGGCGCTGAACGAAGCTAATGGAATCAGAGCAGAAATCTCGTACTTGAAAGGTATTCCAGTTAAGTCTGGGACAAAGGATTCGATCCGGGTTGACGCTGTCAAGGGCTATATCGAGACACCATCAGCCATTGGCGACCTCAAGACTGGTTGCGCCTGCCTGACACCGGAGAGGATGCAGCAAATCCGGGACCATCTGCCAAATGGACGTCAAGGCATTCCAATTCACGAGATCAAACCATGAAGAAGCACCAAGCCCAAATTCTTTATAAGGTCATGCTTCCGCATTTGCCGGAGCTTGTCACGGATGGCCGGAAACTGCTCATGCTTTCGCCAATTGGCCATACGCTGCGCGCTTTGCTTATTGATGACTCATCTTACAGGAGTGAAGATTTTTACTTCCATTGGTTTATCATGCCAATGTGCATTGCGAGAGACTATATTATTCTCGGCTATGGTGAGCGATTATTGGCACCGGACGGAACGAGCGGATGGAGCACAGATATTCCGGATCTGCCGATGCGGATGGTAGAAGCAGTCCGCAGACAGGCGTTGCCGCGCCTGTTGCAGCTGAAGACGGAAGACGATGTGATTGCGGAAATGCGCGCCCGTGCTGGGGAAGATATCAACGCCCTGCAATACACGGCATATCTGCAGATTCTGCAAGGCCGGTTCGAAGCCGCTGAAGTTGCGCTCAATAAGATAATCGCGTCGGTTGAACCCAACGCGCGTCGATGGGAAAAAGACATTGCGGACGAAGCCCGTTTCATGGTGATCGAACTGCAGAGGGATCAGGACGCGACCGTGCGTCTGGTAAGAAAATTTCAGGATGAAACGCTTAAGAACCTGAAGCTCGAACGTTGGCACTGACCTACAGTGCTCAGTTTACTGAAACCATAATGTCCTGAGTTCATAAACCTAAATCTCGGCACCAACCGATTGGTTGCAAAAACTGTCGAGGCTCTGGTTGACGCGCATTCTGACCAAGGACACAGGCGGAGTAGCGCAAATCGACAAGGCTGACACGCGTGAAGGCAGTCGGGCATGTCCCTTCGTTCAACTACCGATTGCGTTCAACACCCGGACTTGCGCCAACAATAATCCCAACCACAGCCCCGCACCCCTCAAACCACCCACCCCCCCCCTGTCCTTTTGGTCAGGACCACCCACCGCCCTTTTCCGCTTCACTCACGCTCGTGACAAACGTCAATATCTGTTGCGGTCATGCGGACGGTTCGGGCTTTCAACGGTTGAGGGGCATGCCAAACCATGTCCTGCGAATCCAGCATCTGCGACAGACAGGGTCCGGACCCGTCACCCCAAAAGGCGGGTCCGGACTTTATCTGCGTTTGATTTTCGATGTGTAATCGTACCGGTCGGATCGACGTTGACTGAGCGGGCATTGTGTTTTTGCAGGCTCCGTGCCGCAAAGGCGCGCGGCTTTTGCGCTGTTGTGGCTTCGACATTTTCGTCCAACGCCCGGGATGTCCCGCAGTCAGAATTGCGTGCCAGATGCACAGTGCCCGCCGCGCCGCCAAGCCTGATGACGGTCATGATTTCAAGGTTCCCGTCAGCACCGGTGATCTCCACCATGTCGCCCTTGTGCAGGCGCATCACCAATTTGCCGCCAACACGTTCGCGTTCCCATTCCGGGCGCCAGCCACGCTGAGTGACCTGATGGCGGGTTGCCCCGTAGGCCTTCCATGCACCATCGCGCATTTGCACGATGTCGAGATGGTGGTTGTCGAACGGCAAGACGGCATAAGCCGGGACACCCCCATGTCGCGATACATCGATGGCTTCATGGGCCACGTGGACGACTTTGACCCGTTTGGTCCGGCCAAACATTGCTGCCAAATCGTCCGCGCCTGACGCGTTCATATCAGCGATGCGTTTGCGCAAACCTCTGTCGGCCAGCCGCCGCAGCATCGGCGCCGTCAATTCTGCGACAGGTTTGCGCGAACAAATATGGCTTCCCGGATCAAAGCCGGAGTGGACGGACGGCCTGCCGTAGCGGGTGTCGTCATGCTTTTGGCCGCGTTTGCTGCGCTCTGGTTTGGTTGATACGACCAGCGTTTCCAGTGCCGCGTTGATCATCGCTGCGAAACGTCCGCCCAAAGTGCAACAGTCGGCGCTTTTGTCCTGCACAGTACCGGTCAGGATTGCGTCAACTGCATGATGACGCAGGTCCGAGCGATTCTTTGCACCATCCTTGTCCAGCAATGCCTGGCGCACCAGTGCCACTTTGCGCGGCGAAACCAATTGCAGATCCATGCTGGTGCCCTGCGTCTGCAGAAACTCCAGCGACAAAGTCACGGCCTGGCGCAAGGCGTCGGCGTCCGCCAGCTGCACCCTGTTTGGCGGCTTTAGTGACGTCTGCACACCGTCTGGCAACGCTGAACCCTTGGCACGGTTGGCGACAGCAAAGGATAATGCCAGATTGTGTCTGCCGCCGGCACCGTTTCGGGCCACTGGCACACTATGGTCGATCTCGATCATTGGCGAGAACGCCTCTGCAAAGCCGAACTTGCTGCCGCTGATCCGGCACTCTGCAAATCCGGTGGACTGGTTTGCCTGCTGCTGAAACAGACGGAGACGCAACAGGTTCTGCCGAGTCGGCGGCCTTGCGATGGTGGCCAATCTTTCAGTCAACTGGCTACGCTCCTGTGCATTGACGGATGCCTTGCGTGATGCCGGCAATGCTGCTTCGATCCGCACCGCCTGCGGCAGCCCGAATTTGCGCACCAACGCGTGCCACGTGACCTTGAACTGGCTGTGGGAAACCGCCGCCAACGGCGAGATTGGCCGTGCACCGGTGGGAGACTTTTGCGGTGCCCTGCGGCGAAACATCACGGCGAGAAGGTGTTCGCGGCAAGCCAGTTTTTGCAACGGTGCATGCCAGCGCGACTGGACTGTCAGGAGAGCGTCAACAAATTGCCGGGCAGACGTCTTGTCAGGCCAGTATGCGCTCTCGCCCCGGTGTTTGTGTGCATTGAACAGGATGCGGACGAGTGGATGATCCGGCAGCTCTTCTTTCAGCGACAGCGATAGCCAGTGGCGCAAATCTGTTCCATCATCGTGCTCCCAATGCCGATCTTGCGCAGCGGTCGTCATCAGGCCGCAAGAAACCAACGCATCGGCCAAGTCTGTGCGGCGCAAATTCATCCGTTGGCGCAGTTTCATCCGTTGCTCAGGCTTCAACCGCTGACGCATCCGCTGCAACGCCCGGTGACGCGACAGTGCGAACAGCCGGACACCGGCAGCAACGATCGCGATTGTGTCGCGGTCACTGTCCAGCACTGCCCAGCCGATGGCTGATGTTCCCGGGTCAAAGGCAAAGATACGCTGCATGATCCTCTCGCCTCCGGCAAAGTTAGATTTAAATGCTGCGATTCAACTCAGCATTTTGGCAAGTTGTTTCGGCCATCGTAGTAAAGTTGAAGCCCGGACCGGTTCGCTTTTCCGTGAACCCGGTCTTGTACCATCAGCAAGGGGCGGGCTCCGGTCCGCCCTGACCTAATCCTATGCGAAGATGCCGCGTTCCCGCTCGACCAGACCCTGGATGAATTTCACCACCGTTTCGATGCGCCGCAGCGAGCGCATGCTTTCGTGATAGATCGTGAAATACGCACGGCGGATTTGGCGCTCCGGCATGACCGGGACCAGATCATCATGGGTGCGGGCGATGAACGCGTGCAGAATGCCGATGCCCGCGCCGGAGCGGACAGCCTCGGTCTGACCAAGCGCCGAGGAGACCGCGAAATGTGGTCGAAAATCGCGCGAAATTTCGCTTGCATAGGCAAGCGAGGGCGATGCCAGCAGGTCTTCGACATAGCCGACCAGATTGTGCCGCGCCAACTCCTCAACCGTTTCCGGCATGCCGTTCTCTGCAATGTAATTCCTCGACGCATAAAGACCAAGCCGGTAATCCACGAGCCTTGCTGCGACCAGTCGTCCTTGGTCGGGGCGCTCGACTGTCACTGCGATGTCCGCTTCACGGCGTGAGAGTGAAAACGAGCGCGGCACCGGCACAAGTTCGATCGTCAGGTCCGGATGCTGGCGGGTGAGTTCGCCCAAGCGTGGCGCAAGGAACGCGACGCCAAACCCGTCCGGCGCGCCAACCCGCACGGTGCCTGAGATTGATAGTGAAGCCTCGCCGACCGCAGCGCGCGCGCCGTCCATTTCGGCCTCCATCCGCTCTGCGGCCAACAGAAATTCTTCGCCTGCGCGCGTCAGTTCCGTGCCGGATGGCCGGCGCGTCAGAAGCTGGGCCCGCAAATCCCGCTCCAGCGATGTCAGCCGCCGCGCGACTGTCGCATGGTTCAGCCCCAGCCGCTTGGCAGCACCAAGGATCTGGCCGGAGCGGGCGACTGCGAGAAATATGCGGACGTCATCCCAGTTCATGTCGACCTCAAAGCTGAGACTTTAATTTTCGCACAATAGATGCGCTTTTCCACGCATTGCAATGCAAATTTTATAGCGCATACTCCATTATCAAATCTGGAGGAAAGATCATGAAGGAAGTCGGACATTTCATCGGCGGCAAGCATGTTGCTGGCAAATCCGGGCGCTCAGCCGAATATTTTCAGCCGATGGACGGCACGGTTCTCGGCCGCGTTGCACTGGCATCGCAAAGTGAAGTGCGCGCCGCAATCGAGAATGCCAAGGCCGCGCATCCGAAGTGGGCATCGACCAACCCGCAGCGCCGCGCCCGCGTCTTGATGAAGTTCCTCGAATTGGTCCACGCCGAGTATGATTCGCTGGCCGAGCTTCTTGCCCGCGAGCATGGCAAGACCATTCCGGACGCCAAGGGCGACATCCAGCGCGGCCTTGAAGTGATCGAATTCTGCATCGGCTCGCCGCATCTTCTCAAGGGCGAATTCACCGATGGCGCCGGTCCGAACATTGACGTCTATTCGCTGCGCCAGTCGCTTGGCGTGGTCGCGGGCATCACCCCGTTCAATTTCCCCGCCATGATCCCGTTGTGGAAAATCGGCCCGGCACTCGCTTGTGGCAACACTTACGTGCTCAAGCCATCCGAGCGTGATCCAGGCGTCCCGATGCGCATTGCCGAATTGTTCCTCGAAGCCGGGCTTCCGGAAGGCGTTCTCAACGTCGTCAATGGCGACAAGGAGGCAGTCGATGCGATCCTTGATGATCCGGACATCAAGGCGGTCGGCTTTGTCGGCTCGACGCCGATTGCCCATTACATTTATTCGCGCGGTTGCGCGGCGGGCAAGCGCGTCCAGTGTTTCGGCGGCGCGAAAAACCACATGATCATCATGCCGGATGCTGACATGGACCAGACCGTCGATGCGCTGATCGGCGCAGGCTACGGATCGGCTGGCGAGCGCTGCATGGCGATTTCGGTTGCTGTTCCTGTTGGCGAAGACACCGCCAACCGCCTGATGGAAAAGCTCGTCCCGCGCGTCGAAAGCCTCAAGGTCGGCCCGTCCACCGACGCTGGCGCTGACTTTGGCCCGCTGGTCACCAAGCAGCATCTCGACAAGGTCAAGGGGTATGTCGATATCGGTGTTGAAGAAGGTGCCACGCTGGTTGTCGATGGGCGCGGCTTCTCGATGCAGGGCTATGAAAATGGCTACTACATGGGCGGATGCCTGTTCGACAATGTCACCACCGACATGCGCATCTACAAGGAAGAAATTTTCGGCCCGGTGCTCTCCGTCGTCCGCGCCAAGACCTATGACGAAGCGCTGACCATGACCAACGAACACCAGTATGGCAACGGCACCGCGATCTTCACCCGCGACGGCGACGCCGCCCGCGACTTTGCCTCCAAGGTGCAAGTCGGCATGGTCGGCATCAACGTCCCCATCCCGGTCCCGATCGCCTACTACACATTCGGCGGCTGGAAGGGCTCGGGCTTCGGCGATTTGAACCAGCACGGGCCGGATGCGTTCAAGTTTTACACCAAGACCAAGACGGTGACAGCGCGCTGGCCGAGCGGGATCAAGGACGGCGCGGAGTTTGTGATCCCGACGATGCGGTAGTACGTCGATCTGAATATTGCGAGACCGTCAGTTTATCGCGCCGGGCTGTTGTTTGCCGGACGCTTGCTGCCAACCGGCGGCTGATTTAGCCTAGCCACGTTGAAGCGAAAGGCAGATAATGAAGCGGCTGTTCAAAGGTGGATGCCATTGCGGTGCGGTATTGTGATGGCTTGAACGATGCCTGGGAAAGAGTGCCGGACGAGGTGCGACATTTGTAGACGTTGTCAAATGGAACACTCATCCCTTGCCTCAAGCTGCCGGTAGAAATCGGCGAGCGTCTTGCCGCGTTCCAGCTTGTAGGTGCGTCCTGCAGGCACGGCCTCGCGGATGCGGTCGAGCCGGAAGGCGCGGAAGTCGTTGCGCAGTTCGCACCAGGCGACGAAAGTCCAGACCTTGCCCCAGAACCACAAGCCGAGCGGGCGCACATCGCGCTTGGTGATTTGGCTGTCCACATCGGCATAGTCCAAGGCGATCACTTTTTTCAACGCAACGGCATCTTCGAGAAAATCCACCAGCCGCCGCTCCGCATCCGACAGCAAGATGCCGGGTGCATGCACCTCGACCGCCTTCAGCCGCGCCTGCAACGCGGGCGGCAGCACCGCGCCAATCTTGATCAGTGCCTCTTCGGCAGAGCGCGCCATCGCCGCGCCGCCGAACGCACGCGCCATCCGCGCCCCGGCGACAAGCGCGACGATCTCGTCGCGCGTGAACATCAAGGGCGGCAGGTCGAACCCTTCACGCAATATGTAGCCGACACCGGCCTCCCCATCGACCGGCACGCCGGTGGACTGAAGGTCGGCGACATCACGGTAAATGGTGCGCTCGGACACCTCAAGCCGCTCAGACAGCATCCGCGCGGTGACCAGACGGCCACCGCGCAAATGTTGGACGATTTGGAAAAGCCGGTCTGCGCGTCGCATGGATTACGCGGAAAACAAGCCGATGGAATTGCCATCCGGGTCAAGGCAATAGGCGAAGCGGCCTGCGCCGATGGGGATTATGCCGGAAACAACTTCGCCGCCAGCCGGACCAACCCGCTTCAAGGCTTCGTCAACATCGCCGACCGCCAGATGGATCGTGTTGCCAGAGCCCTTGGCACCGGGTTTGCCTTCATACAAATGGCCGGAAACCGCATTGGAGGCATCCATATCTTGTGATCCGGAATAGCCAAAAACTGCGGTTTTGCTCGGTCCCATATCTTCATCCTTCAAGGAGTATCCAGTGACCTGATGGTAAAAAGCTTTCGCCTTCTCAAGGTTGGTTACCGGGATCTCAAACCAGACTATGGAATTCTGCGGCATCGTGCTCATGTCATTTCTCCTTGTTGACGAGGACATGTTTGGCATACCCCTCCTGACAGCATACTGTCAGGAGACGTGTGACATCTCAATCGTCAATCAGGAGAAAGTAGAGGCCGGTTTCCCGGCAGTACGCAAGGAACGCAGACTGATTTGGCGTTATGCCGCCTTTTCAAACTCCGCCGCCCATGTGCCGATGGCGGCAAGGCCATTCATTTTGGCGCGATGGTTGAACGCGCGCTGGCCGGCAGCGACGTTTTCGCATTTGCCGCCCCAAGCCTTCAGAGCAGAGGATTGCAATGCGCGACCATAGGAGAATGTGAGTTTCCATGGCAGCGGACCCATGGCGTTCATCGCTGACAGATGCGCGGTGGCCTCTTCCGTTGTCTGGCCGCCGGACAGGAAGGCGACGCCTGGAACTGTCGATGGCACAGTCGCTTTGAGCACCGCAACGGTGCGTTCGGCAACCTCTTCAACGCCGGTCTTGCGCGCATGCTTGCCGTCGATGATCATGTTCGGCTTGAGAATGATGCCTGACAGATCGACCCTCGCTTCGTTGAGCTCGGAGAAAACGGTTTCGAGCACCCAGCGGGTGACTTCCTGACAGCGCTCGATGGAATGATCGCCGGGCACGCCGTCCATAAGCACTTCCGGCTCGACGATCGGCACGATGCCGCCCGCTTGGCAAATCGCGGCATATCGCGCCAGCGAATGGGCGTTGGACCGCACGGCACCCCAAGTCGGCAAGCCGTTGGAAATCGCGATCACGCTGCGCCATTTGGCAAACCGGACGCCAAGCTGGTGATAGTCGGCAACGCGCGCGGCGAGCCCGTCGAGCCCTTCGGTGATGGTTTCACCCGGAAAATTCAGCAACGGCACCGCGCCGGTATCGACCTTGATGCCGACCAGCGATCCAGCGTCCGCAATGATCTGGCGCAGCGGCGTGCCGTCAATTGCGTTCTGGCGCAAGGTTTCTTCAAACAGGATGACGCCGGAGATATGGCTCTTCATCGCGTCTGCCCGAAACAGCATTTCGCGATAATTGCGGCGCGCATCAGGCGTTGAGTCCACCCCGATTGTATCCAGCCGCTTCTTGATCGACGCCGTGCTTTCATCGGCGGCAAGAATGCCCTTGCCGGACTGGACCAACCGAACTGCGATGTCTTGCAAGCGCTCTGACATGAATTTCTCCCTTGTGATAATCGCCAGTAACAGAGAGACTTTTCAAGTGAAACGGGTGGCCAAGCCATTGAATCGATTGAATTTGTTTCAATCGATTTAGACGGCGAAGTATTTTGTGATCAAGGTTAAGGCGTGAATGCAAACCCTCGTTTGGCCTGCCTCAGTGGCCGCCACAAATGTCTTTTCCGTTGCGGAAGGCTGGCAAAGCGGTTTAGTATGAGGCTCCAGTCTTCTGATGCCGATGTCTGAAGGCCAAGGGGCGCACAATCATGCAAGGTGTTGATCCGCGGCAAAAAGCTGAGATCATCGATCATATTTATGACGTTGCACTCGATCCCGCGCGATATGAGCAGTTGCTTGACGTGTGGGAGAAGCGCATCGGGCCACTGCGCGACAAGTCTGCCAAAGCAGACAGCCTTGACACGCTGGCTGTCGATCCTGACATTGTTCAGCACGCCAGCCGGGCCAGCGAATTCCTGAGCCGTTTGCGTGAGCCTGATGAGCCGTCATGGCACATCAAACTTGCCACCGAAGTGGCAGCCGCTTTTTGCTGCAACAGTTCGGGGCGGATACTCGAAGCCAATCATGCTGCGGAATCGCTGTTTGGAATATCTGTCGGCAATGACGTTCATGCGCTGAAACTGAGCCCCGATGAAACATCCCAACTGATTGAAGCGATCTCGCTGGCCTGCGGAAAGAGCGGACGCTCCACTTTGCTCCGGTTCAGTGCCGCTGATACCGACCGCGCGGTGGTGTTTCATGTCGCGCAGGTCCACGACGCATCAGGCCATGCGCTCGCATTTGTGCGCACGTCCGAACTTGGCTGGCCCGAAAGCCTGACACCACTGATGAAGGAAGCGTTCCGGTTGACGGACGCCGAGGTGGAGATAATCCGTGGGCTGGTCGAAGGCAAAAGCATCAAGGCGATCTGCGCCGAGCGGCAGCGCTCGATGGAAACCGTGCGCACGCAAATCCGCTCGGTTCTGGCCAAAACCGAAACCCGCTCGCAAACTGAACTGATCCGCATCACACTCAGCCTGATGGACGTCGTCGGACAGTCGGTGGCGGCGACCGACACGCGCGTTGCCCCCGGTCGCAAGCTTCTGCCGATCCCGTTTCAGACCATGATGCAGCCGGGCAACCGGCGCTATGACTGGATCGAGTTTGGCAGGCCGAACGGCAGGCCATGCCTGTTTTTGCCGATTGACTATGGCCTGATCCGCTGGCCGGCCAGCGCCGAGAAGGAAGCCATGCGGCGCAACATCCGGGTCATTGCGCCGGTGCGCGCCGGGTTTGGCCACTCTGGCCAACTGCCGCCGCGCGTTGACTATTCCGGCGAAACAGGGGCAGACTTGGCGCGGCTGCTTGACCATATCGGCATCAAAAAGGCCGCTGTCGTGGCTTTGGGCGCAGATGTCCGCTTTGCGATGCGCCTTGCCATCGCGCGACCGGATCTGGTGACCGGCATTCTTGCCTGCGCAGGCACACTGCCAGTTTCCAGTCCGGCGCAATATGACCGGATGGGCAAGTGGCACAAGTTCATTCTCGCCAATGCGCGTTATGCGCCGCTGATCCTGCCGTTTCTTGTGCGCTCGGGTTTTTCACTGGCGCGGCGGATCGGCAAGGAGCAATTCCTCAATTCCGTCAATGCGGGATCGCCGTCTGACATACGCACATTTGCTGATCCTGAAGTGCGCGAGGCGATGCTGCTCGGCTCGGAAATCGCGCTGTCAGACTGGCACATCGCCTACGATGCGTTTTCGCGAGAGTGCATTGATTCTGAAACTGATTGGTCGGACACTGTGCGCAAGTGCCCGGTGCCTGTGCGGATGCTGCAAGGTGGACAGGACCCGCAGTCGCCCAAAGCGACGATTGAGGAACTGATCCCGCTCTATCCGAACCTTGATGTCACCATCATCGACGACGCCGGCCAACTGCTGTTTTTCCAGGAATGGCCACGCGTGTTGAAAGAGCTGGAGAAGTTTTTGCCCGATTAGGCCTTAAGCACTTCAACACCTGGCAGCGGCTTGCCTTCCATCCATTCAAGGAACGCGCCGCCCGCCGTTGAGATGTAGGTGAAATCATCGGCGACGCCCGCATGATTGAGCGCCGCAACCGTGTCGCCGCCACCGGCGACTGAGGTCAGCCGTCCAGCCTTGGTCTCCGTAGCGGCGGCCTTAGCCGCAACGACAGTTGCAGCATCGAACGGAGCGATCTCGAACGCGCCGAGCGGGCCATTCCAGACAAGGGTGTTGGCCTTGATGATCCATTGCGTGATGGCCTCAACGGACTTCGGGCCGACGTCGAGGATCATGCTGTCGGCGGGAACTGCATCCACATCGACTGTCACGTTCTCCGCGCCCGCCTTGAACTCTTTGGCAACAACGCCATCGACCGGCAGCACGATTGTGCAGCCGGACTTTTCGGCTTCTGCGAGAATCGCTTTGGCGGTGTCGGCAAGATCGTGTTCGCACAGTGACTTGCCGACATTGATGCCTTGAGCGGCGAGAAACGTGTTGGCCATGCCGCCGCCGATCACCAGTGCGTCGACTTTTTTCACAAGGTTCTGCAACAGGTCGATCTTTGACGAGACCTTGGCGCCGCCCACGATGGCGACGACCGGGCGAACCGGCTTGCCGAGACCCTTTTCCAAGGCCTCAAGTTCGGCCTGCATGGTGCGTCCGGCGAAGGCTGGCATGTGGTGCGCAAGACCTTCGGTCGAGGCATGGGCGCGGTGGGCGGCGGAGAATGCGTCGTTGACGAAAATATCGCCGTTGGCAGAGAGCGCGGCGACAAAGGCCGGATCGTTTTTCTCTTCGCCCTTGTGGAAGCGGGTGTTCTCAAGGCAGAGGATGTTGCCATTGCCCATCGCCGCAACCGCTGCTGCCGCCTTGTCGCCAATGCAATCTTCAGCAAAGCCGACCTTGCGGTTAATGACATCCGCGACTGCCGCCGCAACCGGTTTCAAGGACATTGACGCATCCGGGCCATCCTTGGGGCGGCCGAAATGGGCAAGCAGAATGACCTTCGCGCCCTTGTCGGCAAGCTCCGTCATGGTCGGAGCGACGCGCTCGATGCGGGTCAAATCGGTGACCTTGCCACCCGCCATCGGCACATTGAGATCGACACGCAAAAGGATGCGTTTGCCGGTGACATTGCCAATCATGTCCAAGGTTTTGAAACTACTCATCGGCTGGCTCCGTCAAAAGTGCGGTTGAAATTTTCGGCGAACATATACGCGCAGACTGCTGCCGCAAGGGCATTTTCAGCCAATGGTTGGTTTCTTTCGCAGGGCACTGAGCCACGACTTGCCGCGCACTGCCATCTCGGTTGCCGACAGGAATGCCGGAATGCGCGGCGGGGCGATTTGCGGATCGACTGAGACACCGACCTCGATGACATGGCCCTGTTCATCCAGATCGCGCACGATCAGCTCAATGTCGCCGAGCGGCAAACGGTCGGCATATTCAACGCGCCCGCCAAGCCGCTCGACCATGAACTGCGAGATCGACATCTTGCCTTCCGCCTCGGTGACCGTGACGCCATAGGCAAGCGCAAGTTCTGAGGCCGGACGCATTGGATCAATGGCGAATGCACCGAAAAAATCCGCATCGTCTGCCGACACCGGTGCTTTGGAAGCAAACAGCCGGTCGAGGAGACGCGGGTATTTGTCGGAGACGAAAATATAGACATGATCACCCGCGCGCGGTCGCCCGGCATACTGGAATTGGAGCGACCGCCCGTCGCGGATGACCAGCGAAGGGCGCGCCCAGCGCGGAATGCGCCCGGTGCGCGCCACGGGGCTGCCTTCGACAATGCGATAGGCGAGCAGCTCGTGATGCGCAGCGCCGGGCAACTCAAGCTCGACCTTGTCCACCGGTCCGATGCGGTGCGGGATGACGAGGCCAAGACGCCGTGCCAGCGGCAGCACGGTCCAGCCTTGCACGATCAGCGAGACCATGACGATGATGAAGGCGATGTTGAACAGGGTGCGTCCGCCCTCGACCTCGTAAAGCATCGGTGTCAACGCCAGAAGGATTGACACCGCGCCGCGCAAGCCGACCCACGACAGGAATGCCGTCTCGGCCTTTGAATAGCGGAACGGCAAGAGCGAAAGGCCGGTGGCGATGGGGCGGGCGATGAAGATGAGGGTGACAGCGAGGAGTACGGAGGGCAACAGGATCGGCAGGAACTGCGACGGCGTTGCATAGAGGCCGAGCATCAGGAACATGATGATCTGCGACAGCCAGGACAGGCCGTCCTGAAACCGCTTGATGGCGTGGGCTGAGCGCAAGTTTGCATTGCCGGCTACAATGCCTGCGATATAGGCCGCGATGAAGCCGGAGCCGTGCGCGAAACCTGCGATGCCAAACACCATCAGCGACAAGGCGACCACAAGGATTGGAAGCAAGCCGCGGTCAATGTCCACTTTCTCGACAAGGCGGGCAATGACATAGCCGCCGATCAGCCCGACAAATCCGCCGATCACCATTTCTGTTACGAAGCCCGTGGCGATGGATAGCAACATTGTTCCCGGCTCAACAGCCTGACCGAGCGCCAATATCCTGACCAGAGACAGCGTCAGGAAAATTGCAATCGGATCATTGGAGCCGGACTCGATTTCGAGCGTTGAGCGGACACGTTCGCGGATTTCGGTGTTGCCTGCGCGCAAGAGAAAGAATACGGCTGCGGCATCTGTCGAGCCGACGATGGCACCGAGCAGGAATGAGGAAATCCAGCCAAGCCCCAAGAGGAAATGCGTGGCAACTGCCATGATGCCGACGGTCAGGAGCACGCCGAATGTCGCCAACACGATGGCAGGCGCGGCGGCCTGGCGCAGCGCGTGCACGGGCGTGCCGAAGCCGGCGTCAAAAAGGATCAGTGCCAAGGCAATTGAGCCGACGAAATAGGCGGCATTGGTGTTGTCAAACTCTATGCCAAGCCCGTCCGTTCCGGTTACAAGGCCGATGACTAGAAACAGCAGCAACAATGGCGCGCCGAAGCGGAACGCCAGCAAAGACGAAAATGCCGCCGCCAGAACGAGTGCGGTGCCGACAAGCGTAAGAATATAGATGCTGTCTGCCACGCGCCCGAATCTCCCTCATGCCCTGAAATTGCTGTGAATGTCAGAGTGCGGCGAAGATGCGGCGTGGCGCAAGATTTTTTTGCACTGCGGGAGAAAATTGGGTTGGGGTAAGCCTTCCCCCTTGCGGGGAAGGCGGGGCTGCCGCCATCACAGCGGCAGGCAGATCGACATGTGGCAAACGGGTCAGCTGACGCCGAGAAGTTTCAGTGCTTCCAGCAATTCCGCTTCGGACTCGCTGTGTTTGCCCGCTTCGTGATCGGCTTTGCCTTTGGTGATCAGGTCCGTCACCTGGGTCTTGGTGGCGTCGTCCAAAGTCGCCGTTTTCATGGCCTCTTCAGCCTTGGCCCAAAGGCCGGGGCACTGGCCGGCCATGGCTGCACCGGACAGCGCGAGAACGATTGCGGCAGTTGCGATCAGGGATTTCATGGGAATTGCCTCCATATGTAGAACCGGGATTGTTGCGTTATACCAGGCGCGCCGCCAGCAGAACTGAAGCAGCGCGCATCGGCAAACGGAACGTCAGGCAAGGTTGCGGCAGAAATGCGGCGATGAGAACGAGCGAATGGCTTCGGGTCAAGGTGTATTCACATTGCGTGCGGGTTGACGTAATCGAGATCGCCTATAGACCAGTCAAGCGTTTCCGAGAATGTCGTGCAGCCGCATTCAACAAAGAAATAGCTTTTTTACAGTTTTGGTGTACCAAATGTTGGTATCAAAATCGTACCAACAACTTGGAATTCAACTTGTGCATCATGGTCAGATACTGTGCATATTTTGATCCGAATTTTGGACCATACCCAAATTATTTAGAACAACGAAAACGAGGCGACGATTTTCTCACCACCATTGTTTACTCTCTTATAGAAACCTATAAGATCATTTGCTTTTGACAGTTCGAATTCTCCAATATAATCTCCATCTGTCAATGAAACTTTATTCCCCGACACAACGAAAGACCCATAAGATGAACAAGACTCATCTCCAGTATTTTGAATATTTATACATCCTTCAGACTTAAATTTATTTCCTATAATATACGTTACCACGCCTCCCTTGCTCTCAAAAAAATATTTATCATTTGCATTCAAATTATTACTTTTAGTGAGATTTATGTCAATACGTTTTTTCTGAAACATCGCCTCAAGTAACATTTCACTTCGCAAAACAGCATCCTTAGTTGATTTTAGACCATACTCGATCGCATATGCGCGCATTGTAGGACTATCAGAACAGACAAGCTCACGAAAAGAAAACATCTTATCTAATTCGTCCGCTCCTTCCTCAGCAAGTTTGTCTCGATAATCCTTCATCTCCTCTTTTGAGAGACCTTTATATTCTTCACACGCCGACGAAGGGGCACAAAGTGATATAAAAAATACAGTCGCGGTAAACACTAAAAATCCCGTTTTCATAACTTTAACTCCCTGATCCAGAAACAGATACGGCGATACGCCGAACGCCAGCTAAGTCTTCATAGTCAAAGGCCACTAAACAGTTTGGCCATAGCTCGACAACTTTCTCAAGTGGTAAGACCATTACAAAACCGGTAAATTTGCGATCTGGGATACGCTTATCCGAGCTATGGAGCCTGATCGACATGTCATCTCTAAAAGACACACTTGCTTGAAAATTGTCAAAGCCGCATAATTCAAATTTCTCATTCTCAAAAACCCCGAACGCGTTTACTTTTGTATTTGGTGACGCATTTGTCAAAATTATAGGGTTCTCTGAACCTTGACTTATATTGTCTTGCAATGAGTCAAGTTTCGTAGTTTCGCCATCCAGAATGTCAGATTCGACGCTTGGCTTTAGCTTATTATCCCGTTTTACAAGTTCATTGCTCAATTGCTTTAGTATTTCTATCTGAAGGTCTTGCGCAACGATGTCTTTTCGACGAATTTGCTCGGACTCTTGCTTAAGTCGATCAGCCTCCACACTTTGGCGTATTAATTCCAACTTAGTTTCCTGAAGTGCCCTTTCCGCCAACCCTTTTTCGAACTCCAATTTTGCAAGCTCTTGTTGATTTGCCACGTTCTTTACATTGGCGTCATGCCAAAAATTTATCGCGTTATCCAAAACAACGGGCCCAAAATTGTAAAAAATCGCCCCAATTAATGGAACCACTATAAAGAGCGCGAATCTTTTGGTTGCCCCAAATGATCGGCTGAACCCACGCTGTATGTGATCAAAAAGAGTCAACTTGCTTTACCATTGCAACCAGAGATTCAGATTACCTCCTATCTCAAGTAAAGCAAGATGTCAGCGATCCGCCTGTTAAATTCAAACTACACAGTATCAACCAGCGATCACCTTCCCGAACGCAACCGCCGTATCATTCATGCGGTTGGAGAAGCCCCATTCATTGTCGTACCAGGTCAGGATGCGCACGAACGTGCCGTCGAGAACCTTGGTCTGGTCCATGTGGAATGTGGATGAATGCGGGTCGTGGTTGAAATCGATCGAGACGTTTGGATGCAGCGTGTAGGCGAGGATGCCCTTGAGCGGGCCGGACTCGGCGGCGGCCTTGATCGCGGCGTTGACTTCTTCGACCGTGGTTGAACGCTTGGCGACAAACTTGAAATCCACCACCGAGACGTTGGGCGTCGGCACGCGGATCGACGAGCCGTCGAGCCTGCCTTTGAGCTCGGGAATGACCAGACCGATGGCTTTGGCAGCGCCCGTCGAGGTCGGGATCATCGACATGGCGGCAGCGCGGGCGCGGTAGAGATCCTTGTGCATCGTGTCGAGTGTCGGCTGGTCGCCAGTGTAGGAATGGATAGTGGTCATGAAGCCGGTGTCGATGCCGATGGCGTCATGAAGAACCTTGGCAACCGGCGCGAGGCAGTTGGTGGTGCACGAGGCGTTGGAGATGACCATGTGATCCTTGGTCAGCAAATGATGGTTGACGCCGTAGACAACCGTCAAATCCGCACCATCGGCCGGGGCGGAAACGATGACGCGCTTGGCGCCTGCCGTCAGATGCGCGGATGCTTTTTCCTTGGATGTGAAAATGCCGGTGCATTCCAGCGCGATGTCCACGCCAAGATCTTTCCACGGCAACTGCGATGGGTCCTTGATGGCGGTGACCTTGAAGGTCTCCTTGCCGATCTTGATTGAATCGCCATTGACCGTGACTTCATGCGGGAAGCGGCCATGGACTGAATCATAGCGCAGCAGATGCGCATTGGTCTCGACGGGGCCGAGATCATTGACGGCCACAACATCGATATCTGTGCGACCGGACTCGTGGATGGCGCGCACGACATTGCGCCCGATGCGTCCGAAACCGTTGATTGCTACACGTAACTTGGCCATGAAAGTCTCTCCTGTAACTGCCGGCGCACCAGGTGGCCGGACGGGATCTGGTCTTGGACTGATGTTCTAGCGGGGCTGTCTGCCGGAATCCAGTAAGGACTCCGGATGAACGCGCGACGTCAATGATTGTGGCGCGCCATGACCTTCTCGACAACAGCATCGGCTGTGATGCCGAAATGCTTGTAAAGGTCCTTCGCCGGTGCCGAAGCGCCGAAGCCGGTCATGCCGACGAAAATGCCATGCTCGCCGATGATCGCATCCCAGCCGAAGCGCAAGGCAGCTTCGACCGCAACACGCACCGGCGCCGTGCCGGTGACGGACTTGCGGTAGTCCTCGTCTTGGGCCAAGAACAGTTCCATCGACGGCACCGAGACGACGCGGGCGTGCACGCCCTTTTCCATCAGCTGCTTGCGGGCGTTGACGGCGATTTCGACTTCGGAGCCGGAGGCAAAGATCGTTACCTGCGCCTTGCCGCCTTCTGCCGGGAGCAATTCGTAAGCGCCCTTTGCGCACGGGTTTTCATTCACCTTGGTGCGCAGCTGCGGCAGGTTCTGGCGGGTGAGACACAGGACCGTCGGGCCATCGGTGCGTTCAAGCGCGAGCTGCCAGCATTCGGCGGTCTCGATGGTGTCGCACGGGCGGAAGGTGCGCAGGTTCGGAATGCAGCGGAGCGCCGCCAGATGCTCGACCGGCTGGTGGGTCGGGCCGTCTTCGCCAAGACCAATGCTGTCGTGCGTCATCACATAGGTGACACCGATGCCCATCAGCGAGGCGAGACGGATGGCGGGGCGCGCGTAATCAGTGAAAACCATGAACGTGCCGCCAACGGGTATCAGCCCGCCATGCAGCGCAATGCCGCTCATCGCCGAACACATGCCATGCTCGCGAATGCCCCAACGGATGTAGCGGCCCTTGAAGTTTTTCGGCGTCACATCGGTTTCAAAGCCTTTGGCCTTGGTGTTGTTGGACGGCGTCAAATCCGCCGATCCGGAGACGAGTTCCGGCATGACCGCCTTGATCGAATCCAACGCCAATTCGGACGCCTTGCGGGTGGCGACATTTTGCGGCGCGGCGAGGAGCGCCTTCTTGTGCGCTGCAACAGCCTTGGCAATTTTGGGTGATCGAATACCGCTCATCCGGCGCTCGAATTCTGCGCGCTTTCCGTCTGAAAGCGTGGCGAGCCGCGCTTCCCATTCCTTGCGCGCATCGGCACCGCGGAAACCGGCAGAGCGCCAGGCCTTGAGGGCTTTCGGGTCTATCGCAAACGCTTCGCCAGGCGTCAGGCCAAGCTTGGCCTTGGTCGCGGCCGCCTCTTCCGTGCCGAGCGGCTCGCCGTGCGCCTTGGAGGTGCCGGCACGCTTGGGCGAGCCGAAGCCGATGATCGTTTTGCAGGCGATCAAAGTCGGCTTGTACGATTTTTGCGCCCGCTCGATGGCGGCGGAGATGGCTTCCGGATCATGGCCGTCAATGCGCTCGGCGCGCCAGCCTGCCGACTGGAAGCGCTTGACCTGATTGACCGAGTCCGAGATCGACAGCGGGCCGTCGATGGAGATGCCATTGTCATCCCACATCACGATCATGCGCGACAGTTTCAGGTGACCAGCGATGGCGATGGCTTCCTGAGACACGCCCTCCATCAGATCGCCATCTGAGCAAAGAACATAGGTGTAATGATCGACAAGCTTCTTGCCATATTCGGCATTCAGCATCCGCTCGGCAAGTGCCATGCCGACGGCGGTGGCGATGCCTTGGCCCAACGGACCGGTCGTGGTTTCAACGCCCGGCGTGTGGCCCCATTCAGGATGTCCGGCGGTTATGGAGCCAAGCTGGCGGAAGCGCTTGAGCTGGTCGAGCGTGACGCCCTCAAAGCCGTTCAGATGCAACAGCGAGTAAATCAACATCGAGCCATGGCCAGCGGAGAGCACGAACCGGTCCCGGTCATGCCACTTCGGATTGGCGGCATCGAACTTCAAATATTTTGACCACAACACGGTGGCAACATCAGCAGCGCCCAGAGGCAGGCCGGGATGGCCGGACTTGGCAGCTTCAACACCATCAATGGCAAGCGAACGAATGGCGTTGGCCATCAGGTCATGGGTATCGCGAGAGGTCATGGGATATCCGTTCCGGGTAAGCTCTAAATCAACAAAAGAAACCAGCGACCGGATAGCCGGTCTGAAGGTCCGGTTAAACGCCGTTTGCGGCAGCGCTTGGGACACATATCAGGAGTGAGACCGCAATCAACAAAAAACCGGCGCATTTGCAGCATCTGACTTACCCGAAGGCAGAATATCTGCTGAATTCAGCTTTGTTGACGGCTGCGAACCGGTGATTGTAAGGTTTGCATACCAACGGCGTCTGGCGGCTGCGATTCGGGGCAACTGCCAAGAGGGGAAGGCCAACGGCGATGACAGGACAGCCCACGCTCAAACAGGCAATCGACCGGATGAACCGCGCGATTGCGGCGATGGAGGAGGCGTCCGCCTCCCGCGCCGAGCAAGATGTGAATTACGCGGAAGCGGAAGAAGAGGTGCAGCGCCTCAACTCCGACCGCTCGCGCCTTGCCGGCGAACTCGATAACAGCGAAGCGCGCGGCGAGCGCCTGACAGCGGCCAACAAGGAGGTCTCGCGCCGCCTTGTGACCGCCATGGAAACCATCCGCGCCGTGCTGGACAGATAGGACAAGATAAATGGCCCAAGTCAACGTCACCATCGACGGCAAGTCCTACCGCATGGCTTGCGATGAAGGCCAGGAAGCGCATCTGGAAAATCTGGCCATGCGCTTTGAAAAATATGTCAGCCACCTGAAAGAAGGCTTCGGCGAAATCGGCGACCAGCGCCTGACCGTGATGGCCGCAATCATGGTGATGGACGAGCTGGTAGAACTGCAAAAACGCGTCAAGGGCATCGAGAGCGAACTCGAAACCCTGCGCAAGACCCGCGACGAGGCCTTGGCCAAGGCCGACAAGACCGATGCTGCGCTGACAGGTGCGCTGTCGGAGATGGCGGCACGGCTGGAGGGGATAGGGGCCAAGATGGCGGCGAAGCCGACCATCAATTAGACTTAAAAGCCATCACGCACCTACAGAAAAAGTCAAGAAACCCGACTTCGCATTTTAGAAATCGCTTTCAGCTTGCCTTAATGACCTGCCTGTATTGTTTCGAGACACAAAGGTGGGTTTGGATGTAATGTCCCTGTTGCGATTTCTTGCCTGTAGGAACGGCAATTTTGCTGTTGGCGCAGCATTACTGGCAGTTCCGCTGCTTAGCGCCGTTGGCATCGCAGTCACGTTTTCGCAGCGCTTCTTGCAGGAAAGCGAGATGCAGCAGGAGCTCGATGCTGCCGTGCTGGCAGGTATGACGCCAGGCTACGAGACAGAGGACAAAAAGCGGCTGCAAATCGCCTACTCAATGGTCGGCTACAACCCGCGACCTTCCTGCCAGCTTCAAGAACAGATGTCAGCGTCGGCGTGACCAAAACGTTCAAGGTTGACGGAACCAGCGTCACCGGCACAACGGACGCGCTGATGCCGAACCTTTTCTCAGGCATATTGAGCGCGGATTTCCTGAAAATCAAAGTGTCCGCCAAGGCCGAGAAGCGCGAGTCGAACCCGGTTTGCCTGCTTGCCCTCAACCCTTCGCAGCCGCGATCACTTGAAGTGTATGGCAATGCGTCCGTAGAGGCAGACAACTGCGCGATCATGGCCAATTCCAAGGACGGGGAAGGGATCAAGCAGTATGGCAATGATTCTTACGTCCATGCTGCAAACATCGGCGTTTCCGGATCGTTCGACGGCGAAAATTACAAGCCAACGCCTCAAACGGACGTAGAGCCGTTCAGCGACCCGTTCGCAAGCGTCCCTGTTCCCAAGCCCGGACCGTGCATGGGCATCGCCTCCAAGCTGGACAGACTGGTGGCAACGCTCCAGCCTGGCACCTATTGCGGTGGCCTGAACATCAGCCCGCACAGCACAATTACGCTCTCTCCCGGCATTTATATCATGAAGGACGGCCCTATGAGACTGGGCGCTGGCTCGGTGCTGCACGGTACGGAAGTCATGATTGCACTCATTGGCGACGACAGCGTTCTCGACATCTCGGCCAACTCTTCGGTGAAACTGACTTCACCAAAGGACGGGAACTACGCAAACATGCAATTCATGTCCGACCGCGAACTTGCCGGAAATTTCAAGGGTGAGGAATGGACTACTATTTCCAGCTCGCAATTCGAGTTTGATGGCGTGATGTACCTTCCCGAACAGGATTTTTGGTTCAAGGGTGGGTCGCAAATCCGGGCAAACTCGCCGACCTACTCGCTGATCGGCGACCAATTCTGGTTGCAGGACACGAGTGATATCAAAATCACCAACACCAACCCGCGCGATATCACACTGGCAGGCGGACCATCAGGATTCAAATACGGCGCGCGGCTTGTGGAGTAGTTAAGACTGTTGCCGCACAATGGCAGCGCGGCTGGATGAAATTGGCGCGAACATGACGTCAAAATCGACTGCGCATTGAACGTTCAAGGATCGTTGGAATAGGGACCTAAAAACCTTGTTCCATTAAAGTGGATGAGGTGCGTAGGCGCTTCTGCAACCCAGACTTCAGTCTCCCAAGCAATCTTTGTAAGGTACCGCGATAATAGAATTCGGGTTGGAAACGCCGTTACGAACACCAGACCCGCACTCGATCTGGAAAACAATTGTTGCAGTTCTTCATGACGTTTCGAATCTACTGGCCCGTGACTGGTTACTGACTCTACCAATATGAGCCAATTTCTCTCCGTAAAATGAAGTACGACATCCGGCATCTTGCCGTGGCGTTCAATTATCACGCCAAGTTTTCTTAAGAGCGTTTCGTCGAGATAGCCAGTTTTGCTTCCCGTATCACCAACATAAACCAGTGTGCTATCGGGCGCAAAGCGTGGAGCAAACTCCTCAACGATTGAGCGTATGAGGTCACTATGTTCACCAGGGCTCAAAAAAATGCTTGCACCGTTGGGAATTTTGATTGGAACGCGATTTATGTCGCGCTCCATGGCGTATTTCTCCACAAGCGTTTTCTGTTGCTGAAGATAGCGCTTCAGAAGCGGATCCCATTTTGTCGTTCCATAAGCACGCAGGAGCTTACATGCTTCTGGTGAAATCTGGTAAACTGCATTCGGGCTGTTTACAGGCCTTCTAGGCTCATCAGGATTGTAGCGAGCCAGTCCGGCCTGAACAAATTGATGAATTGACTGCCGACGAAATGTCTCACGAGTGTTTGGTTTATAGTACTTGCCGTATTGCTCTCTTGCCCACTCCATAATTGGCGTAACGCCCATCAACGGCATCGATGCAGACGCCCAAGAGTCAGTCGGTTTCAAATCAATGAGTGCAAGCAAGGTTAGCGCGGAGCGCTCATTGAGCTGCGCTCTTGGCAACCCAATGTCTGACAATATTCTTTTTGCATCGTCTACATTTGAATGGGTCACGCCAGTTCTGCCACCCTCTGATCAAGCGCGTCCTGATCAGGACACTGGATCAGTTTTGACCATTTTCCGAGTGCCATCAGATCATTCCGGCTTGGATATCGCATGTTCCTAAGGTCTGTTGCGTTAACTTGGGTGTGGCCGTTAAAGCGGCGAAAGTAGTCGTCAACAACTGACGAGTTCAAGAAAACTGCAATGCCCCGCGCCATCTCCTCGGAAATGGGCTGCTTTCTGTCATGCAGAACATTGAGATGGTTTTCAAAGCCGATCATGTCTGACTTGAATACGGTTGGATCAACCACATTCGCCACTATCCGACGATGTTCTTCCTTTGATGAAAAGCGACGAACTACGGTGTAATAGCCTGACGGGAAAAGCCACTTCTTGGTTTCCTGTGTATATCGAATTGCGTTATGCTTTTTGAAATTTGCCTTTGGCCAATCAATACCAGTTGAGCTGAAATGTGCCGGGTAAAGTAATGGGACCGTGTCAGCTTCTGGCTCGGAGCGAAGCTCCGATATCATCCTAAAATCCACTACCGGGCCAGTTGACACAGACAATCCCACGTCAGCTAGGCGATGATGAAATGAGGCACTTGTCAACAAATAGGAATCATCACTGGTAGGAATGTGAATAAACTGCTCGTTGTCACTCGGCGAGACTATTTTTTCAAACGCGTGAATATTCTCAACGTAGTCCGAAAAAGTATCGTCAGTTGAGGTTGAGATTGTCACTTGACCTTGCCGCTCACCGCATACCAATCGTAAAATTATGTTTTCCTGAAGCACGCCATCTTCTTTGAATGCAGTATTCCGTGTTTCAAAAAGATGGATATGTTGAATAGCGGCGCGCTTCAATATGAACCTACGGAACGGTTGATAATAGGGACCGTTGCAGAAACTGCGCGGAATAATTGCAACAACCTCGCCGCCTTTTTCCATAAGGCCGACTGTCATTCCAACAAAACCTGAATAGAGGTTGACCGTTTCCAAGCCTGCGTTGCGAAGGAATGCCCTATGATCTGAACCAGAGTTTATTTTCTTGTAAGGTGGATTGATAATTGCATGAGTGAACCGCGTCCCCGTATCTAGGCGCACCATGCGTGACGCTCTCTCAATAAAGTCATCGCAAATTAGCTCGTGTTCAAAATCGAAATCAGTGTGTGCCGACGCTAAGTTCTGGCTTAGCAAGCCTGACATTTTCGGATCGACCTCGTAGCAAGTGGACAAAATTTTACATTCAGAATTTATCTGGCTCCAGTGATTCAGAAAAGCTAGAGTCAGTGAGCCTTGCCCCGCTCCAGCGTCCAAAAGCCGAACATGACTTGAAGCATTGTTCCGAAATAACGCTGCCATGAACTTGGCAATTGGTTTGGGCGTCATAAACTGTCCGAATTGTGCTATATTCGAGATTCGTTCTGGTTTTGCAGATGCCGGCACTTGGTTGACTGGCGTATCAAGTCCCAGCAATGCAAATGGCAATTGCTTTTCCGCTATATCGAATGGCGGCTCTATCAAACCCATCGCAACTGCGTTGTCGGCGCGATCCTTTCCAATCCTGGACCGAAGAATTTCATATTCAGACAAGGCAGCTTCCCATGATTAGTAGCTTTATCAATATGGCCTTCTACAATTTTCCAACACCAAGAACAAGAAGTGAACAGTATGCCGTGCAAATTCGCTGTTGATGGAGCTAAATAACCAAATCGTCGAAGTTGCTCACTGCCGGTAACGCTCCCGACATCACCGAAAAAATCCTTCGTTTGCATTAACGCCCGCCGCTCTAAAAGTGCAATCGCTAAGTTCAGGGTACAGGTCCTACGATCCTTGGTAACAGCGACACCGCTCTCCCCCCTTTTGCAATCCCCATCCCCCAATGCTACCCAAGCCACAATCATCCCTTATTTAACGCCATAAGCACAAAAGCCATTTCAGCCGAGCGCCCTGCCCGACCAAGAAAACGCCCATGACCATGATCCGTCCCATCATCGATCCATTAAACCTGTCCGGGCGCGGGGTTACGGCTGTGCTTGGGCCGACCAATACCGGCAAAACTTATTATGCGATTGAGCGGATGATCTCGCATCCCACTGGCGTGATCGGCTTGCCGCTGCGGCTGCTTGCGCGCGAGGTTTATACGCGGGTTTGCGAGAAGGTTGGAGAAGAAAATGTCGCGCTGATCACTGGCGAGGAGAAGATCGTGCCGCCGCGCGCGCGCTTTTCGGTTTGCACGGTGGAAGCCATGCCGCGCGAGACCAAGGCGGCGTTTGTGGCCATTGATGAGGTGCAGCTGGCTGGCGATCTGGAGCGCGGGCACATCTTCACAGACCGCATCCTGCATCTGCGCGGCTATGAAGAAACGCTGCTGCTTGGCGCGGAGACGATGGCGGGCATTCTTCAGCATCTGTTGCGCGGGATAAATATCATCACCCGTCCGCGGCTGTCGCAAATCGTCCATGCCGGACAAAAGAAGCTGACCCGCCTGCCGCCGCGCTCGGCGATTGTCGCCTTCTCTACCGAAGAAGTTTACGCGATTGCCGAGCTCATCCGCCGCCAGCGTGGCGGGGCGGCGGTGGTGACCGGCGCTCTGAGCCCCCGCACCCGCAATGCGCAGGTGGAGCTTTACCAATCGGGCGATGTGGATTTTCTGGTGGCGACCGATGCCATCGGCATGGGGCTCAACCTTGATCTTGACCATGTGGCATTTGCCCAGACACGCAAATATGACGGGTTCCAGTTTCGCAACCTGAATGCGGGCGAACTTGGCCAGATTGCCGGGCGTGCCGGGCGGCATGTGCGCGACGGGACTTTTGGCACCACGGGCCGCGCTGAACCGTTCAGCGAGGAGCAGGTGGCGCGCATCGAGAGCCATGAGTTTGACCCGGTGCGCGTCTTGCAATGGCGCACGGCGCAGTTTGATTTCTCGTCTGTTGAGGCGCTGGTGCGATCGCTCGACACTTATGCGCCGGTGGACGGGCTGACCCGCGCGCTGCCGTCGGTGGATGCCGAAGCGCTGCATTTTCTGATCAAGGACGAGGACATATTGCGCATTGCCGACAAGTCGCACCGCGTCGAAACGCTGTGGGACGCCTGCGCTCTGCCGGACTACCGAAAGATTGCGCCGGCGCAACACGCCGAAATCGTCGGCCAGATATTTCTTGATCTTGCCAAGCGCGGCCATGTTGACGAGACTTACATGGCCGAACAGGTGCGCCGGGCGGACAATCCGGAGGGCGATATTGATGCGCTTTCGCAGCGCATTGCCCAAATTCGCACATGGACGTATGTGTCTCACCGGCCCGGATGGCTTGCCAAGCCGCTCTCTTGGCAGGAAAAGACCCGTGATATAGAAGACCGCCTCTCCGATGCGTTGCACGAGAGGTTGACGAAACGCTTTGTAGACCGCAGGACAAGCGTTCTCATGAAGCGGTTAAGAGAGAAAGCGATGTTAGAGGCAGAAATAACGGTCAACGGCGACGTTCTTGTC
>JANPEK010000211.1:0-10647 GCA_031422915.1 Phyllobacteriaceae bacterium
CCGCCCCTCGCGCCCGCTCCCGGCAGGCCTCGGCTCATCCGCCACCGGCTCACACACGCCAAGTTTCCAACTCATCGACCCGCTCAAACACTTCGACCAAGAGGCTTGGGAAAACGAACTCAACGCGGCAGGATCAATGCACGAAGTCCTTACCTCCAACGCATCACTCGCCCATCATCAGGCGATCCTCGCCGCGCAACCGGTCAACGCCACCCTCCTCTTCAACCGCCTCCGCGCCATGCGCCATGCGCTCAACGACCTCCCCCGCCAAGCCCGCCGCCTCGCCAGATGGCGCGCCCGCCGCGACGAAATCCTTTCATCCAAAGCCCCCTACAAACCACCCCGCGTCAGCCCCTTCCGCCCCGGTCCACCACCGGGCTACCGGCGAAAAGATATTCACCCCGTCGATTCCATACTGAAAGACGTGCATTATTTCGCAGTCGAAGCGTTCAGGTGGAAACCCGGGGACAGTTGCCTCTGAAAGGCAACAGTCTCCGATCTTGGCGCTTGCAAGCAATTGAAATTACAACAAAATCCCCAAATTTCATCATCGTCGGGCGTGTCCCGACGACCCAGACTTGGCCTCATTCCAGCCGTTGCAAAACCGGATGCCGAAAAGCCGCCAAATCCCGCACCTACATCTTCCGCAAATCGCGCTCCGCCAGATCCAGCGCTTTCATGATCCGCCCGACAGCCATATCAACCATATCTCTGGTCCAGATCAGCGGCGGCGACAGGATCATTGTGTCATAAACCGCGCGCATCATCATGCCGTTGGCAATCGCATGGTTGCGCACGGTGCCGCCGGCAACCCAACCCGGAAAACGCTCGCGCGTCTCCTTGTTTTTGACAATCTCGATCGCCCCCATCAGCCCGAACGCCCGCGCCTCGCCAACAATCGGATGCTGCGCGATGGTATCCTGTAGCCGCTGTTTGAAATACGGGCCGGTGCCGGAACGGACATTTTCAATCAATCCGTCCCGCTCGATAATGGCAAGGTTCTCCATCGCCACCGCGCAGCATACTGGATGGCCGGAATACGTATAGCCATGCGCAAACTCGCCGCCCTTTTCCGCCAGCACTTCGGCAATCCGGTCGGAAACCAGCAGCGCCGAAAGCGGCAGATAGCCGGAGGTCAGCGCTTTTGCTGTCGTGATCGTGTCCGGCTCAATCCCCATTGACTGCGCCCCAAACCATTCGCCGGTGCGGCCATAGGCTGTGATCACCTCGTCCAGCATCAGCAGCACATCATACTTGCGGCAGATGCGCTGCACTTCCGGCCAGTAGCTTGCCGGCGGGATCTTGACGCCGCCCGCCCCCATGATCGGCTCGCCAATAAACGCCGCAACATTTTCAGCGCCCGCTTCCAAAATGGCAATCTCGACAGCCCGCGCGGCGCGCAGACCGAAATCATGCTCGCTCTCGCCCTTTTCCTGCAACTCGAAAGCATAAGGCGGCATCACATGAACAATGTTCGGCACCGCACCATAAAGCTGCTCGTGCATGCCCGACATGCCGCCGAGCGACGCGCCGGTAATCGTCGAACCGTGATAGGCCATGGTCCGCGAAATGATGCGGTTCTTGTTCGGCTGCCCCATCAACGCCCAATAATGCCGCACAAGCCGGACGGCGGTGTCATTGGATTCCGAGCCCGAAGAGCCAAAGAAAACCTGGTTGATGTGCTTCGGCGCAAGCTGCGCCAGCCGCTGCGACAACAGAACCGGCGTCGGGGTCGAGCAGCGGAAGAAGGAATTGTAATAAGGCAATTCATTCATCTGCCGCGCCGCAACTTCGGCCAATTCCTTGCGCCCATAGCCAATATTGACACACCAAAGCCCAGCCATCCCATCGAGGATCTCATTGTCCTCGCTGTCATAGATGAACGGCCCATTGGCCCGGGTGATGATGCGCGCACCAGCAGTGCGCAGGTCTTTATGGTCAGTGAAGGGGTGCAAATGATGGGCAGCATCAATCGCCTGCAATTGCTCAAGGGAATGGTTTTGATAGGACATGACTGTCTCCTGATTTCTGATGATCAAACTGTATTCAGAAAATCAGGCGGGCGGACTGTAGCCAATCCGCGCGCAAAGCACCAAAAGCTGCGCATGCAAGGTCACCGGGGATTCCACAACAGTGAACCATGCAGCGTGAGGATTTTGGCCAAGGTCGAGCATAACGCCAGTCTACAGCGGCAGAATGCCAATGCAACCCCCGGACATGAAAAGCAAAAAGCGAAGCGCCGCCCCCGCAACACTCCGCTTTTATGCATCCATCGCATCGCTATAAGGCGCGCTGGTTGCCGGACGCAGCGGTTTGAGTCGCCGCGTCCGTTTCACTATGAAACAAGTGGATTAAAAATTCCCCACCTTCCTCGGCTGCATCGATACAAATGTCCGCAGGTCGCAACAGTGTCGAACAGCGTCGGCGCGCTGTTTGACGCCAGCCGATCCATCAAGCAAAGGTATTGCACGTTCCAATCCAACCGGAGCCGCCATGTCCCAGTCACGCACCTTGCCCGGCCTTGCCGAAGAACTCGCCGCCATAAAGCTCGCCTCGCTCTGGAAAACCGAGCGGCCGATCATCACCGCGCAAGGTGCACACATCGGCACGGCAGACGGGCGCGAAGTGCTCAATTTCTGCGCCAACAACTACCTTGGGCTGGCCAATCATCCGGCATTGGTGAAAGCCGCGAAAGATGCGCTGGAAACACACGGATTGGGCATGGCATCCGTGCGCTTCATCTGCGGCACCAGCGATCTGCATGCGCAACTGGAATCCCGCATCGCGTCTTACGTCGGCATGGAAGACTCCATCCTGTTCGCCGCTTGTTTCGACGCGAACGGCGGCGTGTTCGAGCCGCTGTTCGGCGACAAGGACGCCATCATCTCCGACAGCCTCAATCACGCCTCGATCATCGACGGCATCCGCCTCTCCAAAGCCGCCCGCTACCGCTACGCCAACGGCGACATGAATGATCTTGAGGCGCAGTTGAAAGCCGCCCGCGAAAAAGGCGCGCGCCGTGTTGTCATCGTAACGGACGGCGTGTTTTCAATGGACGGCTACTTTGCCGATCTCGTCTCGATCCGCAAACTCGCAGACACATACGACGCGCTCATTCTGGTTGATGATTGCCACGCCACCGGTTTCATTGGACCAAGAGGTGCTGGAACTCACGCCCGCGCGGGTGTCAAAGTCGATATCCTCACCGGAACTCTCGGCAAGGCGCTCGGCGGCTCGATGGGTGGCTACATTGCTGCATCAAAAGACATCGTCAATCTGATGCGCCAGCGCGCACGGCCCTATCTCTTCTCCAACGCCCTGCCCCCGGCCATCACTGCCGCAGGCATCGCTGCGATTGACCTTGCCGAGAAAGGCGACGACGTGCGCAACATGCTCTTTGCCAACGCCAAACGCTTCCGCGCCAGCATGACAAAGGCCGGGTTTAACCTTCTCCCCGGCGAACACCCGATCATCCCTGTCATGCTCGGCGAAGCAAAACTCGCACAAGACATGGCCGCGCGGCTGCATGAGTTGGGTATATTCGTCACCGGCTTCTTCTTCCCCGTCGTGCCGCAAGGCAAGGCCCGTATCAGAACACAAATGTCCGCCGCGCATTCGTTTGACGACATAGATGCAGCAGTCGCCGCCTTCATCACGGCAGGCAAAGAACTGGGAGTAATCTGATGACAATTCCGGTGACTGTAATTCCGGTGACTGTGCAGTTAATTGCACAATCTGTTTCGATGGCTTTTCAACACTCAGCGTTCCTGCAATTGACTGCACTGTCACCGGAATTGCCACCATGCGCGCACTAGTCAAAGCCGAACGCGCCGAGGGGCTTACGATGCGTGACGAACCCGTCCCGCAAATCGGCCCGGATGAAATCCTCATCAAGGTCAACAAGACCGGCATCTGCGGCACGGACCTGCACATCTGGAAATGGGACGCCTGGGCGCAGAAGACCATCCCGGTGCCGATGGTCGTCGGCCATGAATATGCCGGCGTCGTCACCGAAATCGGCGGCCATGTCCGCACGGTCCAGGTCGGCGACCGCGTCTCAGGCGAAGGCCATCTCATCGGCATGAAAAGCCGTATGGCCCGCGCCGGGCATTTCCATCTTGATCCGGAAACCCAAGGCGTCGGCGTCAATGTGCCGGGAGCCTTTGCCGAATATGTCAAAATCCCCGCCTTCAACGCCATCCACTTGCCGCCGGAAGTCGATGATGAGATCGGCGCGATCCTCGACCCGCTCGGCAACGCCGTCCACACGGCCCTCTCCTTCGATCTGGTCGGCGAAGATGTGCTGATCACCGGCGCAGGGCCCATCGGCATCATGGCCGCAGCCGTCTGCCGCCACGTCGGCGCGCGCCACGTCGTCATCACCGATGTGAACGATTACCGGCTCACCCTCTGCAACGAAGTCTGCGACGCCGTCACAGTCAACGTCGCATCCGAGGATCTCCAAGACGTCATGCACCGCATCGGCATGCGCGAAGGCTTCGACATCGGCCTCGAAATGTCCGGCGCACCCAAGGCCTTTGACCAGATGGTCGACAAGATGATCATGGGCGGCAAAATCGCCATGCTCGGAATTCCAGCCGTTCCTGTCCCCGTCGACTGGAACCGTGTTATATTCAAAGCCCTGACCATCAAGGGGATATATGGACGTGAAATGTTCGAGACCTGGTACAAAATGATCGCGATGCTGCAGTCGGGATTGGATGTGCGCAAGGTGATCACGCACCGAATGAAGGCGGAGGATTTCACGCAAGGGTTTGCTCTGATGAAGCAGGGGAGCTGCGGCAAGGTTGTGTTGGATTGGTAGAAAGCCCCTATATATTCGGTGTTCTAAGGGTCAGAACCTATTAACTTCAGTGAAATGGAAGGCAAAGGGCAGTGATATGCGAGGAAAAGCGCGAAGGACGGGCTTAAGCCCGTTCTAGCGGTTTGACTCAGCAGATCGCAGCCATTTGGCTGTCCTTTCATGATCGGCGCTTTTTTGCGATTGTCGCGTCGCGAAAGCTTGAAATTTTAACTTTTCCCCCACTTTCGCTCCTCACACTCGTCAAAAATCACACCTTCCATTTCATCGAAATTAATAGATCCTGACCCTAAACATAGCGTTTAGAGATGCTCGTGCAAGCATTCAACTGCAAGCAGGTGGAAGCTTAGCCACGGCTGCCCCATATTGAATCAGGGGGCCTTATGACTCTGCTGCGGCAGTTGATAACGCCTTGCTTTGGCTGGGAGGCGTTCGCAACTTCATGGGGATACGAGAAAGATTCTCTAACAACCTGCGGCGATTGAGCTTGTCGAGAAAGAGCCACGCTCAGGTTGCCAGAGATCTCGGCATAAACAGGCAGCAATTCAACAACTACTTGAACGCGAAAAACCTGCCAAATGAAACCGTAATTGACAAAATCTGCAAGTATTTTGATGTTGATTTAAGCTATATGTTTACTGAAATTAGTTCCGATTTAGCACAGAATTTCATTAACGAATTTGGAAAATACGAAAAAAACGTATTGAACAGATTTATAAGTGTTGCAAAAGAACATCGGAAGAATCGTCTTAGGGACGGAATATATTACATATACTTTGCGCTTCACAACAATCCAGACCAAATTTTATGTTCTATACTTGTAGTGAAAAACCAGCGTGGAATCAGCTATTTTAGGCGACTCACGCGCCTCTCGGATCAAAGCGAAACTGCCCAATTTGTAACCCAAAGCCTACATGCAGGCATCGCCATCTGCAGGCACAACTCGCTGCTTCTTTTTGGCTTGAATGTATTAGAGGGACTTTCGCCCTCCTTGATATCAGGACAATCCGTCGTGTCGTCAAAAGTCTTGTATGTTGGCCATGCGATTGTCCGCGCTGGACTTGATTTTGAGAATGTCCCGTTCGCCATAATAGCTGCACCAAGACGGACCTCACTCAAAACTGCGTTAGGGGCAGCGAAAGTGAAGTCCGTCAACGACCCCACGTTGGATCGGGAGGTCGTGGGATATTTGAGAAAACTCGCGCTAAGGCAAGTTCACGCAGTCACCGCATGACGATTTTCTTGCTTCAAATGAAAGTGAGGCAGAGTGTGGAGTTGCCCCAAATCATATTCGGCAAGCAACAAATTTTCGCGTGCGCACTCCCTCGCCATGGCCAGAAAGTACTTCACTTCTGGCAGGTGAACCTCATCCGACCGGAAAAGCGCAGCGTCCAAATCAGCCATCACACCTCTAAGGCACCTTATACGAGCTAGGTCACTGACACTTGTTTCCTCACGATTTGATTGCCCAAACGATCCCCTTTTAAGCATGATAAAAGACTCCCCATTGGTTGAACAACCCAGCCCTTTAGGTTGCATTTTTTCGTTAGCACGCCTGCAAAAAACAACGTGAGTGATATGAATTTACAATCGGCGATGTGTAGGCATATATTTTGACAGTTAAATTTATTTGTAACTTAAAGTTGTATCTTGCCGAATCAAAAAACTATCTGTAATTGTTTTTTGGTTCATCCAACCAGGGAGTGTTTCTGATGAAAAAGCCAACCCAAAAGACGCCAGTTCTGAAACAAACCGCAAAGGCGGCATCAGTTTTCGACAAGCAAGGCATGGCATACAACAAAGTCTGACAATGATGCCCCTCTGCGATAGTTGCAGAGGGGCACTCGGGGAATCGTCATGTACGGCGCATCACAAAGTCTGATATTTACCTTGGCCGACGGTTCTTTGGTTGGCTATAACTTTCTTCAAAAGACGTCATTTGAATTTTCGCCAGATCTTTTTGATATTCTTGCTTGCGTGAACAATACTCCTGAAGAAGAAGCATATATTCACACGGATGTTGGTTGCCTTGAAGAATTCGGGGTGATCGTCAGATGTGGCAGCCACGCTGAGAAATTGGATGAGGACTACGCATCCCGATGGAAATGGGGCCTGCCTGCTGCTCTTTTTCACTTCAGCGTTCAAGGCAATAGTTTCGCGAGCTCCGTGGAGACAGAGGAGAAGCAGATTGTGGCTACGGCAATTTCCCCGTCGCCGCCACTGTTTGATACGAACGATTGTTATCCACAGCAATTCTCTTTGCCCAAGGTCAATCTCCACTCCGGACCACTCGATTTGATGGCGCGACGCCGGACTGTACGGCAGTACACTGGTCGGGCGCTTGCAATAGAAGAACTCTCGGACATCTTGTTTTCGGGAATGGGTATCACAAGCTTTACAAAGAACTGCGTATGCGACCTGCCGCTCTCAATGACGCCCTCCGGCGGAGCCAGGAATCCGTACGAAGCTTATGTATTTGCACGGAACGTCGATGGCTTGGAATCAGGCACCTACCACTATTCTGCGACTGAGCATTCGCTGGGCAGGCTTGCAGGGCTGCCTGCTGACCCTTTGGGGGCCCTTGCCGGCAATCAGGACTGGGTTGACGATGCAGCATGTCTGATAGTGCTTTGCGCACATTTTGAACGCACAATGTGGAAGTATGACGACCCTAACGCCTATCGGGTCGTTCTGATAGAAGCAGGGCATATCGGTCAGAACATGATGCTTGCTGGAACGAGCCACAAGCAGACGGTTTGCGCTACCGCCGCGTTAACACATGATTTGCTTTATAAGACACTGAATATTCAGGACCGCATAACCATAGCTCCGATTTACGCTTTCGCGGTCGGGGAACCAAAAGTTGACGCACATGTCAAAGACTAAGCCAACCTATTCTCAACCAAACTCTGCGCCATCGCCGGAGCAGACTCGCTGACCGGAATAAACTCCATCCCAAGAGCTTTCCGCGTCCGGCTGTTGTCCATGGCGGCCATCTTGCCAAGCGACGGGACAATTGTGCGCGCGGACTTGTCGAAGATCGCGATTAGCCTGATAACAAAATTGGGCAGCTGGAATGTCGGCACTTTTTTGGTCAGTGACGGGTCCAGCTTCGCCTTAATCGCCCGCGTCATGTCGACAAACCACGCGCTTTCCGAAACGCCGACATAGCGCCCGCCCGATGGCTCGTTCGTCTCCAGCGCAAGGCGGTGCATCTTGCCGATGTCTCGCACATCCACACACGGAAACGACAGCGCCGGGCAGCCGGGGTATTTGCCCTGAAGAAACATCTGGATCACAGAGGCGGACGCACCATAATCGCTGTCGAGCAGCGGGCCGAGCACAAAGCCGGGATTGACCGAGGCATAGTGAATGTCCTCCTTGCTTGAGGCCAGATAATCCCGTGCCGCGCGCTCGGCCAGCGTCTTCGATTTCTCGTAGGCACTCACATGCGGGCCATCTACAATCGTCCAATCGTCCTCGGTGAACGCCATGATCCGGTCGCCATGTCCGGCCATGATTGCGGCGATGGATGAGGTTTGCACAAACCTTTTGGCTCCGGCAGCAATCGCGGCTTTCAAGACGCGCATCGTGCCATCGACCGCCGGGCGAATAAGCTCGTCCTCATGCTTGGGAGCCTGAATGATGAACGGCGACGCCACATGCAACACGCCATAAACGTCCTTCACAGCCGCGCCCCATCCGTTGTCAGATATCAAATCCGCTTCGACAAATTCAAGCTTGGACACATCGCAATGCTTGGCGAGCGTTGCCTTGACCTTGTCGGCCTTGGCCATCGTTCGCACCGTGCCGCGCACGCGATATCCTGCGCGCAACATTTCAACAGCGCAGTGTTTGGCAATGAAGCCGGAAATGCCGGTCAACAGGATCAGCTGGTTAGCCATAATGGCCTCCTTGGGTTTATTCATCACACGAAGATAGAGACCCGCTGTTGATTTGGAAGCGTGGAATCAAGGCGTCGCTCAGGCGTTGATGATGGTCGCATCAATGGCTGATTTTGTCTGCCCAATCCTTGACAAACAGAGAATGAAATTACGCTCGGAACTGTGCCGCCCATGAGTGATGTGTCTCCCGATATGGAACCAGCCGCGGCACCGGCAAGGCTTCGCGCCGGTGGCCGCCAGGGCAAGCGCGACACCCGCGCCGGACCATTCGACCAGCCCCCCTTCCGTCAACTTAAACGCCCGTTCGATCCGGTGAAATATGTTTCTGACGACCAGTTGGAAGCCATCCATCTCGCCTCGCTGCGCGTCATGAAGGAAATCGGCCTCGACGTGCTGCACGAAGGCGCACGCGCGATCATGAAAGAAGCTGGCGCGGATGTGAAGCCCGGAGTCGAGCGTGTGCGTTTTGACAGTGACATGGTGCTGGAAACCATTGCCAGCGCGCCATCTGAGTTCACGCTGCACGCCCGCAACCCCGAGCATCATGTCCGCTTCGGCGGCAACAATGTGATATTCGCGCAGATGGGTTCCGCGCCGAATGTCACCTGCATGGACAAGGGCCGCCGCGGCGGCAATTGGCAGGACTTCCGCAACCTCATCAAGCTGGCGCAGGTTCACAACATCATCAACACCACCGGCGGCTATCCAGTCGAGCCGATCGATATCCATCCGTCAATCCGCCACCTCGAATGCCTGCGCGACCTGTCGCTGCTGACTGACAAGGCATTCCATGTCTATTCGCTCGGGGCGGACCGCAATATCGACGGTATCGAGATTGCCCGGCTGGCGCGGGGCATCAGCCACGACGAATTGCTTGAACAGCCGTCGATCTACTCGATAATCAACACCAACTCGCCGCTGAAGCTGGATGTGCCGATGATGGAAGGCATCATCCAGATGTCTTCCAAAGGCCAGATCATCATCGTCACGCCATTTACGCTTTCGGGTGCCATGGCACCAGTCACAGTGGCAGGCGCGCTGGTGCAGCAGAATGCCGAGGCTCTGGCGGGCATTGCTTTTACCCAGATGGTGCGCAAAGGCGCCCCGGTCGGCTACGGCGGGTTCACATCGAACGTCGACATGAAGTCCGGCGCACCGGCGTTTGGCACTCCGGAATACATGAAAGCCCAGCATGTCGGCGGACAGCTGGCGCGGCGCTATAAAATCCCCTACCGCACCTCAAATGTCTGCGCCGCCAACACGATGGATGCGCAAGCTGCCTATGAAAGCGTGTTCTCCCTCTGGGGCGCAATAAACGGCGGCGGCAATTTCCTGCTGCACGGCGCGGGCTGGATGGAGGGCGGATTGTCCTGTTCTTACGAGAAAACCATCCTCGACATCGACCTCTTGCAGATGGTCGCAGAATTCATGACGCCACTTGATCTGTCCGAAGACGCCCTAGGTTTCGACGCCATTAACGACGTCGGCCCCGGCGGCCATTTCTTCGGCACCCCGCACACGCAAAGCCGCTTCAAGAACGCCTTCTACGCCCCGATCCTGTCGGACTGGCGCAATTATGAAACCTGGCAGGAGGCTGGTTCGCCGACCGCCTTGCAAAAGGCAAACCGGGTTTGGAAGGAACGGCTGGCGGCTTGGGAAAAGCCCGCCATCGACCCCGGCACCGAAGAAGCCGTCAACGATTTCGTAAACCGCCGCATCCGCGAGGGTGGCGTGAAGACTGATTTTTAGAGATGGTGAAGGCGGTGAATTCGGCGGTTCTCCCGTTCTCCCCGCCGCTTGCGGGGAGAAGGTGGCCCAACGGGCCGGATGAGGGGCAGCGCCAAAGTTTGACGATGAGCCAGGTAGCGACAAACGCAGTTTGTCAAATACCTGCTTATCTCCACCCTCAGCGCTGCCCCT
>JANPEK010000212.1:0-24732 GCA_031422915.1 Phyllobacteriaceae bacterium
GAGCAGGCGCGCTCAAACCATCCCGGCCTGCCGCTTATCCTGTTCGGCCACTCGATGGGCGGGCTGGTGTCGCTGAACAGTGCACTGCGAGATCCAGAGGGGCTTGAAGGGCTCGCAGTGTGGAACGCCAATTTCTCGGCGGGTCTCTTGGGACGAGCCGGGCAGCTCATTCTGGTCGTCGAAAAGATGCTGCTCGGCTCTGACGTGCCCTCCGTGATGCTGCCAAAACTGACATTTCACGACTGGGCCAAAAAGGAGACCAGCGGCCGCACACCTTTCGACTGGCTGTCTCGCGACCCTGTCGAAGTGGACAAATACATCGCCGATCCACTGTGCGGCTGGGATGCCTCGGTCGGCATGTGGCAGGACGTGTTCAAGCTGATCTTTCAGGGCGCCAACAATGCCAATTTCACCAAACTCCCCAAGTCGCTGCCGATCCATCTGCGCGGCGGTGGGCATGATCCGGCAACTGACTTTGCAAAGGCAACCAGACAGCTTTCGGACCGCCTCGCTGTGATGGGGTTCGGCAATGTCACGACTGTCATCGGCCCGGACAACCGCCACGAAAGCCTCAATGACACCAACCGTGACGAAGTCACCCGCGACTTCATTGACTGGCTCGACCGCATCTTGGCGTGACAAGGCAGTTTGCCTTTGCTAGGCACCAGCATGCTTCACGGAGGCCGCCATGCTTGCCGAACTCTTCACGCTCGAACATCTCACCACGTTCCTGATCTTGACCGCGCTGGAAACAGTGCTCGGGTTCGACAATCTCCTCTACATTTCCATCGAGGCCAAACGCACCGGTGAAAAGAACGAAGCCTATGTGCGCCGCATGGGCATCTTCATAGCCATCGGCCTGCGCATCGTCCTGCTGTTCGTGGTGCTGAAGCTGATCGACCTGTTTCAGGAACCGTTCCTGCAATTTGACTGGGCCTATGCAAAAGGATCAATCAGCGGGCATGCGCTGATAGTCCTGGTTGGCGGCGTGTTTCTTATCTACACCGCCATGAAGGAGATATACCATCTGCTGGCCACCCATGAACTTGGACACGGTGGAGAATCCGTCGCCACGCGCACAGTGACCAGCGCTTTCATCTGGATCATCCTGATGAACATCGTCTTCTCGTTCGACACTGTTTTGTCTGCCGTGGCGCTGACCAAGAACTTCCCGGTCATGGCCGCAGCCATCATCATTTCCGGTATCCTGATGGTCGTCATGGCTGATATTGTCGCCAACTTCCTCAAAAAGAACCGCATGTACGAAGTGCTGGGCCTGTTCGTGCTGCTGCTGGTCGGCTTCATGCTGATGTCAGAAGGCGGCCATATCGCCCAACTGGCATTCTTCGGTTACCCGATTGAGCCAATGGCCAAGTCAACTTTCTACTTTGTGCTATTTACGCTGGTCGTCGTAGAAATTGTTCAAAGCCGCTACCAGCGCAAGCTGCTGACGGACGCTGGAAAGCTGGACCATTGATATGTCCCATGCGCCGCTGAAAGGCATCCGCGTCGTCGAATTGGCGCGGATACTGGCCGGGCCATGGGCAGGCCAGACGCTCGCCGACCTTGGCGCAGATGTCATCAAGGTCGAAAACCCCGATGGCGGCGACGATACGCGTGGCTGGGGCCCGCCCTTCATTAAGGGCACGGATGGCGACACCCTCGACGCCGCCTACTATCACGGCGTCAACCGCAACAAGCGCTCGGTGACAGCCGACCTCAAGACCCCGGAGGGCCAGGAGTTCGTTCGCCGCCTTGCCGCACAGTCGGACATTCTGATCGAGAATTTCAAGACCGGCGGCCTCGCCAAATACGGCCTCGATTATGAAAGTCTCAAACAGGTCAATCCGAAACTGATCTACTGTTCCATCACAGGCTTCGGCCACACCGGGCCTTACGCATCGTTTGCAGGCTATGATTTCATCATTCAGGGCATGTCCGGCCTGATGTCGATCACAGGCGAAGCGGACGGTCTGCCGATGAAAACCGGGGTCGCCGTCGCGGACCTGTTCACCGGCATCTATTCTGTCATCGGCATCCTCGCCGCGCTGCGCCATGCCGAGGCAACAGGTCAGGGCCAGCACATCGACATGTCACTGTTGGACACACAGGCCGGCGTGCTCGCCAACCAGAACATGAACTACCTCGCCACCGGCATCGCGCCCAAGCGCATCGGCAACGAAAACCCGAATATCGTGCCTTATGAAGTGGTCGCGGCGTCCGACGGCCACATCATCCTTGCCGTCGGCAACGACGGACAGTTCCAGCGCGCCTGCAAAATCCTCGGCCTCGACGCCTTGCCCGCCGACCCGCGCTTCGCCACGAACGAAGCCCGCGTCGAAAACCGCGTCCTGTTGCGCAGCTTCATTGCCCCAGCCGCCGCAAAATTCGGCAAGCGGCAACTGCTCGATCTCTGCGAAGCAAACGCCGTGCCGGTTGGCACCATCAACACAATCGGCGAAATGTTCGAGAACAGCCAAGTCAAAGCGCGCGGCCTGCGCGTCGATCTCACAGATTTTGAAGGCAACACCATCCCCGGAGTGCGCACGCCGATTGTGATGTCGCAAACGCCACTGCGCTATGAGACGCCTTCGCCGAGGCTGGGGCAGCATACAGATGAGGTGAAGGCTGAGTTGGAGCGATTGGAGATGTTGGCGAAGGGTGGCTAGCGGCCCTCTAACGCCTCGCGAAATCCAACTGAAATCGACCACGCAATGTCGTAATTTTGAAAGAGTTCCGCTACATCGGGACTACTTTAACCCATCCTAACTCAATCACGGGTCGGCCAATGCGACTTTCGGCCAAAGACTTGATAAACGTCGAAACCTATCCGATTTCAACGCCCGGACCTTTGCGCGATGCAATTCTGTTCCGGGTGCGCAGTGAGCTTGAATCACGGGGATGTGCGGTCCTCAAGGGCTTCCTGACACCTGCAGGGATTTCCGCTGCCGTTTCGGAGGCCGAAGGCGTAGCTGACAAAGGCCACCGCAGCCACTCGCGCACCAATGCCTATTTCACCAAAGACGACGTGAGCCTTCCCGAAACGGATCCGCGACGCCGGTTCTTTGACAGGTCAAACGCATTCATTCCGGCGGACAACTTTCATGTCGACGGCGTACTGCGAACCGTCTTCGACAGCGCGGGGTTCGACACGTTCATTCGCGAATGCCTTCAGGAGCCCGAAGACAGTTTCTTCCGCTACGCCGACCCGCTGGCCGACATGATCGTCAATGCGGCATGGGAGGGCAACGGGTTCCCGTGGCACTTCGACACCAACAATTTCACCGTCACGCTGGCGCTCCAGAACGCAGACAGCGGCGGAGCCTTCGAATACGCCCCGATGATACGCTCCAACGAAGACGAGAATTTTGACGCGGTTCAAAAGGTCCTCGACGGCACCTCAGACAAAATGATTTCGCTGAAGCTCGAACCCGGCGATCTGCAGTTGTTCAAAGGTCGCTACTCCCTTCATCGTGTCGCGCCGTTGGAAGGTACCACACCCCGCTTTGTGGCCATTTTTTCCTATGTCCAAGAGCAAGGCATGGTGGGCAGCGTCGAGCGCACCCGGCAACTTTATGGAAGAACACTCCCCATCCACCACGAGCGAGCCGGTCAACGGGGAGATGCGTTGATTGATTAGCTGAGCGCCTGACCCAACTTGCGGTGTAACCTACCGATGGAAGCGTTCGCAAACCCGTCCGGCTTCGATACGGACATCCGGGCGGCGCTCAGCATGAGTCAAAATGAGATCAAAGCGTTTGGTGAACTGCCGGACAATTCTTCAAACTTTGCGCAATGAACTGGGCGTTGAGCTATGTCGATTGCCAGTTATTTGCCAACACGCTCGAAAATTCGTTCGATGGCAAAAGTCAATTCGGGGAGTTCGTCAATAACAACGCCCCAGATAATCCGATCCGATAGTCCATGATATTCGTGGCGCAAGATGTTGCCAATTGCCCTTATTTGCTTCCATGGCACCTGCGGCTCGAGCGCGATCATCTCATCAGGCAGAGACCTGCTTGCTTCCGAGATAATTTCGATCCCGCGCTGAACAGCGTGACGCAGCACCCAGCTTGACTGGTAGTCGGCCAATACCTTGCCACTGGTGGCTTCGCGAATGCCATTTGCCGAGGCGAGCATATCGTCCAACGCATGCCGGAACTCGCGTGGCATCAAAATATCCGGATCGCACTTTTGGTAATGGCCGGGCGCAAGCGCGGATGAAGACCGTCGCTCGTCGTCAAATCAATTTCAATCCCCATTCGGTCCTCAAGGAACAATTTAATGCCAATGAGGTCGAGCGCGTTGAACTTGGAAGCAGGATCATAATCGACGAAAAGATCAAGATCGCTGTCATCCTGCCCTTTGTCGCGCGCCGTAGAGCCATAAAGGTAAAGACCAGTCGCGCCCATGCCCGCCACGGCATCAGCGGCGGCTCTCAACTGATCTATCGCTTCCTGTCGTCTCATACCGGCCAACTACACCAGAACGGCTTGCTTTTCCACCTCAAGGCTTCATCCAAGCCCCGTTCTTCTTCGAAGACTTCACACAAGCCTCAACAAACGCCACCCCTGCGACGCCGTCCTCAACCGTCGGAAACACCACATCCTTCGGCACCTTGCCGCCCTTTCTGCGCACGGCGCGTATGGCCTTCGCAGCCTCTGAATAGATGTTGGCAAACCCTTCGAGATAGCCTTCCGGATGGCCGGACGGGATGCGGGTGACACGCGCCGCCGCCGGACCGGCGCCGTGGCCGCCACGGGTGATCAGCTGTTTTGGCTGGCCGAACGGCGTATACCAGAGATAGTTCGGATCAGCCTGCAGCCATTCAAGCCCGCCCTTGGTGCCATAGACCCGCACCTTGAGCCCGTTCTCATAACCCGGCGCAACCTGGCTGCACCAGATCATCCCCTTCGCTCCGCCCTTGTAGCGCAGCATGATATGGCCATTGTCATCCAGCTGACGGCCATCGACGAACGAGTCGAGGTCAGCAGACAGGCTATCCAGCTCAAGCCCCGAAACAAAGCAGCCAAGATTGTAAGCATGGGTGCCAATGTCGCCAGTCGCGCCGCCCGCGCCAGACTTGGTCGGGTCCGTCCGCCACGCAGCCTGCTTCTGGCCGGTCTGCTCGATAGGCTCGGTCAGCCAATCCTGCGGATATTCCGCGTGGACCAGCCGCAGCTTGCCAAGCATCCCCTTCTGCACCATCTCGCGCGCCTGCCGCACCATCGGATAGCCGGTGTAATTGTGCGTCAAAACAAACAGCTTGCCGGACTTTGCGGCAATCGCTGCCAGCTTCTTCGCATCCGCCAGTGTCGATGTCAGCGGCTTGTCGCAGATCACGTGGATGCCCGCCTCGAGAAACGCCTTGGCCGCCGGAAAATGCACATGGTTCGGCGTGACAATCGCCACCACCTCAATGCCATCCGCACGCTTCGCCTCCGCCTTCGCCATCTCGGCGAACGATGCATATGAGCGCGACGCGTCAATGCCAAGTTCTGCCGCCGAAGCAGCCGCTCGCGCAGCATCAGACGACAGCGCCCCTGCAACCAACTCATATTCGCCGTCGATCCGCGCCGCAATGCGATGCACCGCCCCGATAAACGCCCCCTGCCCGCCGCCAACCATGCCGAGCCGGATTTTGGCTGAACTTGTGACCTTTGAACCCTCGATAGCCATGATCTTATAGCCCCAGCATTTTCTTGATCTGCTTCGTGTCCCTCGCACCGCCGGCGAAATCATCGAACGCCTTTTCGGTGACGCGGATGATGTGGTTGGCAATGAATGGCGCACCTTCTGCCGCCCCATCCTCAGGGTGCTTCAGGCAGCATTCCCACTCCAGCACCGCCCAGGACTCATAGCCATGCTGCGAAAGCTTTGAGAATATCCCCGAGAAATCAACCTGCCCGTCGCCCAGAGACCGGAACCGCCCGGCGCGGTTTATCCATGACTGGAAGCCTGAATAAACTCCCTGCCGCCCATCCGGATTAAACTCGGCATCCTTGGCGTGGAACGCCTTGATGCGCTCATGGTAGATGTCGATAAAGGCAAGATAATCGAGCTGCATCAACAGGAAATGCGACGGGTCATAGTTGATGTTGCAGCGCTTGTGTCCCTTGAGCGCATCAAGAAACATCTCGAACGTCGCGCCGTCGAACACATCCTCACCCGGATGAATCTCATAAGCGACATCAACGCCAACTTCATCAAACGCATTCAGGATCGGCTTCCAGCGCTTGGCAAGTTCCTTGAACGATTCTTCGATCAAACCATCCGGCCGCTGCGGCCACGGATAGACATAAGGCCATGCCAGCGCCCCGGTGAAGGAAACCATGCAGTCCAGCCCGAGATTGCGCGACGCCTTGGCGGCAAACATCAGCTGTTCCGTCGCCCAAGCCTGCCGCGCCTTCGGCTTGCCATGCACAGCCGCAGGAGCAAACGCATCAAACGCCATGTCATAGGCCGGATTGACCGCAATTAGCTGACCCTGCAAATGCGTCGAAAGCTCAGTGATTTCAACGCCTGCATCTTTGCAAATGCCTTGCACCTCATCACAATAGGTCTTCGATTCAGCAGCCTTCTTCAGGTCAAACAGCCGCCCGTCCCAAGTCGGAATCTGCACACCCTTGTAACCAAGGTTGGCCGCCCATTTGGTGATGGCTGGCAGCGAATTGAACGGCTTGGCGTCGCCCGCAAACTGCGCGAGAAATATTGCAGGGCCCTTGATTGTTGACGGCATGTGATCCCTCCCGATCGCTTTTGTCAGTCACAAGCATGCAAGATTGGGCGCTACCTGTAACGATACATCAGATGAGAAAGTCTAATCGGATGACAGCGGCAAAAGCAATGCGCCGAAGGGTCACTTCAAGAGAATGTTTTTCCGCTGAGATCGCAGGCTTCATTTCGTCGGGAGCGCCTTGCAACCAGCCAAACAGGCACGCACCAAAATCGATGGTCAATGCGCAGTTTCAAACCCTGATCAATTTGCCAGAATGATTTTCCGGGACGGCCCCAAGCCGGTCGGTACCGGCACATTGGTCGCGCCATAGTTGGAATTCAGATACATTTGCGCACTGTCGCCAACGTCGACTGATTTGGCGACAATGACCGTAAAAGCGGATTGATCGGCAACTTTTCCTGGTGCGTTGACGATGAAATTGCCATTCGGCAGGTAGATTGTCCCAAGCAGCTTGGCCGCCGATTTGGACGAGATCTCGTAATTGGCAAGCGCCATCGCACGGTCTTGGAACAGAAGCATTCCTGCCGTCGGCCCGGTCGCGGGAGCGCTGAGATCAATGGTTGTCGAGCCATCAAAACTCATCCGCCCGTCAGCGCCGGTGAAAAATATCGTCACCCCGTTTCCGACCACGACACCATTGTTCTTGGCGGAAAACGAACCACCGTTGATGATATAGACGCCGGGCTTCAAGGTAATGACGGCGCTGTTGTCAACCTCCAGCCCTTCACAATAAACGCCGGGCTCCAGTGTCTTGGTCTTGTTCTTGATGGAGAATTTCGTATGGTCGCATGAACCCACACTTGGCTGCGGACGGTCTGACAATGGATCTGGCATTGGCGGACAGTCTGTCGTTGGCGCCGGCGCAAAGCTTGATCCTGAACCCTTGTATCCGCCCGCTGAGCACGCGAACGCAGTCTTCAAAAGCGCCAGCTTTTCAACGTTGATGGCAGCAGTGGACGTTGAGTTCGAAAAGGCCGCACAGCCGTCGGCATAGACCTTGCCAGACTTGTGGACGCCTAGTGCGGAAGCCGCCGCCCCTTCAAGGGCAATCAGGCACAGAGGCGTCTCTGACGACAGTTTCGCTGTCGCCTCGACGCGGATTTGCGGACTTTTGCGAAAGTAGCCGAGCAGAAAATATCTGTGCTGATCCATGTCAACGGTGATCGAGACCTGCTTGGCAACATTGTCTACAATCGTTTTGACACTGAACAGGGCAGTCGATGTGATCCCTGCATCCGCTAGTTCGGCCTCGACATAAGCCTGCCCAACCGACTCAACCTCACCCTGCGCCCAACTTTTCAGCGTCGCTTCACGCGTCGCGGCAAGCACGGCAGCGTCCGCCGCATTTTGCATGGAAGCTTCCTGCCTGTTGTAAACGATGAGATCAACCGCGCCTCCGGTCAGTCCGAGCAGCACTGGCGCGGCAATGGCAAATATCGACGCGAAATTGCCTGAGCGGCAACGCATCAATTCCAAGGCCAAACTGAAAAATGTACCAAAATGCATCTGAGCAAACTAGCAACAGCTGCTTAAGTCATGGTGAATCTTGCCACCCGCCTTCTATTCAATCACGGAAATTTTTGAACAGTGAAAATTGACCACCGTCAGCGCGCCATCGCGGTCAAATCCTGTCCTGATCCCTCTGATCTCAACCGCGATGCAAACTCTGCCGCAGGCACCCCGCGCCCGAACAGAAAGCCCTGAAACACAGCAACCCCAAGCCGTTTCAGCGTCAATTCCTGCGCTTCAGTCTCAATACCCTCAGCCACCAGCGTCATGCCAAGCTCGCGCGAGACCGTTGCACACGTTTCAATGATCCCGCAGGACAGCGGATCACTCACGCATGTCTGCGACAGGCTGCGGTCAATCTTCAGTTCGCTGAACGGACACATGCGCAGTATGTCAAAGTTCGCCATGCCGGTGCCAAAATCGTCGAGTGCCAAGCCGAACCCTGCCATGCGCAAGCGGGTGAGAGTTTCCACCAGCACGGAAGGATCATTCGGCAGTACACTTTCGGTCAACTCAATGGTGATCTGCGACGGCGAAACACCGCTGGTGCGCACCTTTCGCGCAAAATCCACCAGAAACTCGGGATGCTCAATGACCGGAGCTGGCGCGTTGAACGATACCACCGGATTGAGGCCAGCGGACTTCCAGTCAACGATATCTGCAAGCACGAGGTCAAGAAAACGCAGTGTTTCGGCAGCCATTTTCCCTTCTCGAGTCAAACGCTCCACATGCTGAACCGGCGACAGCAGCTCACCATCAGACGTCTCCAGCCGCATCAGGGTCTCAGCGCCAATCGTTTCTCCGGTCAGCGCATCGATTTTCGGCTGATAGACCGGCCGCAGGCCAATGATTTTTGCGTTGCGAAACGGCTGCACCGGCGATTGCGGGCTGACACGAACATTGCGCGAAATCGTCTCGAAAAGCGCGCGAATTTCCCCCTCGCGCAACGGCTTTTGAACTTCGCCCGCATATTTCAGTCCGAGCAGCCCGGCGAGCCTGGTGGCCGAATCGCGGATCGAATTGACTTCACCCGTCGAAATTCCAACCCAACCCTGGAAATGCGCGTTCGACAATTCGCGCAAAACCGCAAGCCCGTCGAGCCCGCGCATTGTCAGATTGACAATGACAAGGCTCGCCGGATCAGCCGTCCTTGCAAGCTCCGCCAGCGCTTCGCAGGTGTTGGCCACCTTTATGACCGACGTTGCGCCAAGGCTGAACAACAGCATTTCCGCCACCGCCGCAAACACCGGATCGTCGTCCACGATGAATATGTTTTCGATTGCGTCGGCCAAGACAGAGTCCCCTGAAGAGGAAACGATAATCCAAGACCCATAGCAAATTGTTAACTGTACGAAAAAACGCACTGATTGTTCTGAATTCAAAGCGATTTTCTCGACTGCGATGCCAAACCTTAAAGGCCTGTTCGCTTTTTCGCGTCAATGTCTGAAAATTGAGAGGCCGTTTTCAAATTCGTTAGGCCGAGTCGAAAATGGTGATTTTTGAGCATCGGAGCGCAGCGTACACTGGGGTCCCCGCCAGCCGCTTGCGGCTTAAGGGCGGGGCAGAAATGCATACGTGAGCACCGAAGCGCAGAAAAGCGCCATTTGCAGACCGGCATAGCGTATTTGAAGACGGCCTCTAAAGCGGGAACACCAATTGAAACTGCACGCCATGACACGGTCGCTGAGCACAAAAATGTCGTTGATTGCGGCATCAACGATGTTTTTGTGCACGATGACCACCGTCGGCGTGTTCCTGATCGGCAATTTCCGGCAAAGCGTTGAGGCCGAACAGGCGCGCCTCCAATCCGTCGCCAGCATTTTCAGCGCGGTCCTGTCCAAGCCGGTCGCAACAGGCGATGCGAACGCTGCCCGCAATGCGTTGCGCGCGCTGCGTGACCTGCCATCAATCCTGCAAACATCAGTGCATGATGAAAGCGGAAACTTGCTTGCCGAAATGGGCGGCGGCGCGGTTCTCGAGCGCTCGGTTTTGCGTTCAGACAGGGTCGATCTCGCAGACCTGTTCAAAATCGACACAATGGAGATCAAAAGACCTGTCATCGACGGCGGCAAAACTGTCGGAACACTTGAACTCACAGTTGACATCTCATGGATGGCAACGATGTTCTGGCAGCGGCTGCTCTCGGCCTCGATCTTTGCCGCAAGCGCCATCGGCGCAGGGTTCTTCATCGGCCAACGGCTCGTAAGGCGCGCAACACGTCCATTGAGCAATCTTGCCAACACGCTGTCCGGCATCGGCAGCACGGAGACGCTCAGCTATAACTTCAGCCGCGAATCCGATGATGAAGTCGGTGTGCTCATTGACGCGTTCAACGACATGATGGGCCGCATAGACGAGCGCGATCGGGCGCTGCGGGCCCATTCCGACGGGCTGGAAGACACGGTGCAACGGCGCACTGCCGAGCTGGTCACCGCGCGCGATGAGGCCGAACGCGCCAATGCGGCAAAGTCGGAATTCCTTTCGATGATGAGCCATGAAATCCGCACGCCGATGAACGGCATGATGGTCATGGCGCAGATGCTTGCCGCCGCGCCCCTCTCGCCGCGCCACCTTCGCTTTGCCGAGATCATCAACCGCTCGGGCCAAAATCTTCTGTCGATCATCAATGATGTGCTCGACATCTCGAAGATCGAGGCCGGGCGGCTGGAGCTTGAGACCACTCCGTTCTCACTGGACCAGCTGTTTGCCGATGTCTACGGCCTGTTCAGCGAGCGCGCCCGCGAGCGAAACGTCCATCTGGGCTTCGTCGTCGATCCGTCTGTTCCACACCTGTTGATCGGCGATCCGACACGCCTCAATCAGGTCATCACCAATCTGGTCAACAACGCACTCAAATTCACGGAAAAAGGCAGTGTCATCCTCCGCGCTTCCGCGAGAAAGACGTCATCGGGTGTGAAATTGTCAGTATCAGTGACGGACAGCGGCATCGGCATCGCCAAGGACAAGCTGCCGCTCGTTTTCGACCGTTTCTCGCAAGCCGATCAATCCATCACGCGCCGCTTTGGTGGCACGGGCCTTGGCCTTGCCATTTCCAAACGTCTGGTCGAGGCGATGGACGGAACCATTTCGGTGAAAAGCGCGGAAGGCAAAGGGTCTACGTTCACAGCAGACGTTCTGATACAGGCCGGTCAGTCCGAAACGATATCTGCTGATTTTGCCGGATTGCCGATACGTGTGAGCTGTTTTTCGGTCATGGAAGCGCAGCTGCTCACAGAAACACTGCGCAGCCACGGCGCAAAAGTCATCGAGGAAGATACCAACGACAGCACAACACTGATTTTGACAGACCGCGAAAGTGAACGCCCCGCAGGCGGCCAGACATTGCTCTTCCTTGTGCCACAGCTTGGCATAACCGAAACCAGCTATCGCACCCGTGGGCGCCTGGAGTTTGCCCTTCCCGCCAGCCGTGACGCACTCGCAAAACTCGCCCTGGCATCCACAACAAGCGACTTTTCCGCCTTCCGCAACCTTTACCGCGCGGCTCAACAGGGCCAGGCATACGAAGCGTTCCGTGGACTGCGCGCGCTTGCCGTTGACGACAACAACGTCAACCGCGAGGTGCTGAACGAAGCGCTGTCATCGATGGGCATGAAGGTGGACTGCGCAGTGAACGGCGAGGAAGCGCTGCAATGTGCAGCGGCCAGCGCTTACGACGTCATCTTTATGGATTGCTCCATGCCGGTCATGGATGGTTTTACCGCAACGCGGATACTGCGTGAACGCGAAAAGGAAACAGGCCGCCGCACGACAGTCGTCGCCATCACCGCGCTCAGCGAGGGCACCGGCGACAAAGGCTGGCGGGCCAACGGCATGGACGGGTGGATATCCAAACCATTCACCATCCCCTCGATTGCCGCGCGCATTTCCGACCTCGTCCTCAACAACAAAGCCAGCGCCGCGACCGTGGGCAAAAACGCCGCCAGCGACGGGTTCCTCCTCACGCCGCTGCTTGATGAACCGACAATTGCCATGATCTCAAGGCTGTCATCCGGTGCGGCCATCGGCAGCGCGCGGCGCATTCACGATCTCTTTGCCGCAACCACAACGACCGCGATTGAAGGGTTACGCGCTGCATCAGAAGACGGCAACATCGAACTGCAAGCCGAATGCCTGCAAACCCTCGCCTCATCATCTCGCAGCGCCGGAGCCTTGCGCCTAGCAGAAGCCGCCGCAGACTTCGAAAAAAAGACCAAGAGCGGAAACACGGTCGGCAACGATCAGATCGACACCCTGCAAACTCTCCTCACGCGCTCCAGCCACGACATGGCCTCAAGGCTCGGCCTTGGTTTGGTGTTGGAAAAGAAGGCGGGGTAGGGTCTGGCTCAAAATTCAGTTTGGTTCAGTCAAATGGAGTGATTTTCGAGAACCGGAGCGGAGCGTACGCCGGGGTCCCCGCCAGCGGCTTGTCGCTTAAGGGCGGGGCAGAAATCGCGTCCCCGCCAGCGGCTTGTCGCTTAAGGGCGGGGCAGAAATCGCGTCCCCGCCAGCGGCTTGTCGCTTAAGGGCGGGGCAGAAATGGGTACGTGAGCACCGGAAGCGCAGAAAATTGCTCCAGTTGGCCACCAAAGTGGATTTTCAGCCAGGCTCGAAGAGTCCGTTTCGAAATTCGTAAGGCCGAGTCGAAAATGGTGATTTTTGAGCATCGGAGCGGAGCGTACTTTTGGGTACGTGAGCACCGAAGCGCAGAAAAGCGCCATTTGCAGACCGGCAAAGCGTATTTCGAGGCGGACTCTAAGCGACTGCCCGTGCGAGCGCGCATTGCGACCACAGCTCACCCAGCGCATGCACCAGATGGTCGATATCCGCATCCGTATGGAACGGCGTCGGCGTGATGCGCAGGCGCTCGGTTTTCACCGGCACAGTCGGATAGTTGATCGGCTGCACATAGACGCCGTGCTGATCGAGCATGATGTCCGAAATCCATTTGCACTTGGCAGCATCACCCACCATCACCGGAATGATATGGCTGGCATTGTGCTGATGCGGAATGCCGTGCCGGTCAAGCTTCAGGCGCACGCGCGCAACCCGGTCGCGGTGCAACTTGCGGAGCTCGTCATGCTCCTTGAGAAACGCAATCGACGCCCGCGCCGCCGCCGCAACCGCTGGCGGAATGGCGGTGGTAAAAATGAATCCCGATGAAAACGAGCGGACAAAATCAACCAGGCTCGCCGACGCTGCGATATAGCCGCCCATTACGCCAAACGCCTTGCCGAGCGTGCCTTCGATGACCGTCAGCCGGTGCATCAGCCCTTCGCGTTCGGCAACCCCGCCGCCACGTGGACCATACATGCCAACCGCATGCACCTCATCGAGATAGGTCATAGCCCCGAACCGGTCAGCAACATCACAGATTTCGCGGATCGGACCAATGTCCCCATCCATCGAATAGACACTCTCGAACGCCACCAGTTTCGGTGCCTTCGGATCGTCCAGCGACATCAGGCGGGCCAGATCCTTCGGGTCGTTGTGCTTGAAAATCCGCCGTTCAGCCTTGGAATAGCGAATGCCTTCAATCATTGAGGCGTGGTTCAATGCATCAGAATAAACAATGCAGCCTGGAATTTGCGACGCCAGCGTCCCAAGCGCCGCCCAGTTGGACACGTAGCCCGACGTGAACAGCAGTGCCGCATCCTTGCCATGCAGATCGGCAAGCTCGCGCTCCAGAAGCACATGCTGATGGCTGGTGCCGGAAATGTTGCGCGTGCCACCAGCACCCGCGCCATAAGTATCAACCGCCGCCTTCATCGCCTCCGTCACAACCGGATGCTGGCCCATGCCCAGATAATCATTTGAACACCAGACCGTCACGTCCTGTACCGAACCATCAGCGCGGTGGCGAATGGCGCGCGGAAAATTGCCGGACTGGCGCTCGACATCCGTGAAAACACGATAATTGCCCGCTGTTTTCAGCTTGCCAAGTCGCTCACAGAAATAGGCTTCAAAATCCACAGGCTCGGTTCCGTACGCTGCGCAGGCCGAAATACCCGCATATTGCAAAATCCGTGTAGCCGTTTTGCGCGGCAAACGGGACTCCTATTTTGGAATCATTCTGAAACGAATTGTCACAGTGCAGTGAGTGGTTGCCTTGACACAAATCAAGGGAATCAATCAGCGCGCTATTCAAGCCGTGCCGGAAATCCCGCTGCCCTAAGGTCCGTGCCCAGCGCGTCTTCAAGCAACTTGACGATCTGCGTTGACTGCGCTGTCCCGCCATAGGCCGCCTTGCCTTTCACAAACGTCTCGTTGGTCAGGCTGGCAAGATCGAGCGGCACACCGAATTCCTTGCTGAAATTCATCGCAAAGCCGAGATCCTTCAGCGCAAGATCCATCGTGAAGGCGATGTCATAGGACCCGTTGAGGATCAGCTGCCCCTCCGTCTCATGCACAAACGACGTGCCGGAGCTCGCCTTGATCGCCGCCCAAGCCTGGGCCAGGTCAATCCCGCCGCGTTTTGCCAGCATCAGCGCCTCGCCGTCGGCAACCAGATGGATGAACGCCAGCATGTTGGTGATCACCTTGATCACCGCCGCCGATCCGATCGGCCCCATGTGGAAAATCTGATCCCCAATCGCTTTCAGCGTCGGCATCTGCTCGTCAAACAGCGCCTTGTCGCCGGCAGCCAACACCGTGATGACGCCCTGCGCCGCCAAATGAACACCGCCCGTCACCGGTGCCTCAAGCACACGGATACCCTTCGCCTCGGCAAGCGCCGCAAGCCGCTGGATTTCATCACGCCCCAACGTCGAATTCTCGATCCAAACCGAACCGGGCCTCATGCCCGAAAGGCAGTCTGTAAGCACCGCCTCGCAAATCGAAGGCGATGGCAGACAGGTCAGCACCACGTCAGAGTTCGCAGCCACGTCAGCAGCGCTGTCCGCCCACGTCGCGCCCGCTTTGACATGGCGCTCGCCAAGTCTGGCTTCCCGGTCATGAACAGTGACAGCAAACCCCGCGCGGATCAGGCTCATCGCCAGATGGCCGCCAAGATTGCCCAACCCGATGTAGCCGTATCGCATGTGTGTTGTTTCCAGTTTTGATTTGCCCGGCAAAGATAACCGCCCTTTTCCGGCATTCCATCGCAAAACCGCCGATGTCCGTCGCCCCAACAGCAAAGTGAAGTCGGATCATTCCAGAAGCGGCTTGAGCAGGCGGTAAAGCGCCTCGCGCTTTGCCTTGCGGCAGGCCGGATCAGTGCTCCAGCCAACCTCATGCAGCCAGCTTCCGCGCCACTCAAAGCAAGCCCTCGAAATTTCAACGCCGTCCAGCGCCGGAACAACGACGATCTCTCGCTGCGGCAACGCCGCGCGTTCGGCATGCTTGTACAATATTTCGAAATTGGCACCGCCGGTGTCAAGCCCGGCAAACCAGTCAAGACCGAAATCAAGCTCAAAACTCTTCACCGCCTCAAAATCAAAAAAGCAGTAGCCCGCCCACAAAAACCAGCGGCTCCCCGCGCTGCGCTGATCGCCATGAAAAGCATGGTTTTTCAGCAGCGCAAAGGGAGCGTCCGGTGCTGTCGGAAAAAGGTCATGGTCAAGAAATCCAAACGCCTTCGGCCGACCGCGCCGAAGGATATTGCGCCAAAGCCAGTTCATGGCAGCACCATGCGAACGGCTGCCGGCGTTGCGCGCGGTCCACGGGTTTTCAGGCAGCCAAATATGGCGCGCACCATGCGCGTCAGCCACCCGCCGGTTTGCCTCGACGACAGATGGATTCCGCGAATTATCGCCAACAATGTGCAGATCATGGGCAACAAACTTGCGGCACAGCCGCAGATGCGCCTGAAGTATCTCCGAGTCCTCAAATGCCACCGTGAGCAGCACATTTTTCGCCGTTACCGCCGCCGCCAGTTCATCAGCGTCCCCGCCGCGCGCGGGTTTGATGACAAACGCCTCATCAATGCGCCGGTACCTGTAGTCCTTCACCGCATGGACAAGCGGCTGCAATCGCAACAGATCAGCCATCTTATATTCTGACAATCGTCTCGGCATGCGGTCAACCAAGTCCATTTTTTGCGATACGGCAACTACTATAGTAGAGGGCTTGCAACAACGCTCCTGAAACTCCTGACAGATCGCAAGCCTGTCTGCCCGCACGATGTAAGACCGGACATGACCGCACTTTCAATTGCATTGGCAATCTACCGGCTGCATCCGCGCGGCGGGCTTGAGGACAATTGCCTGCGCATCGCCGAAGAATTACAGTCGCGCGGGCACACGATCACCATTTTCACCACGGCTGATGCCCTGTTGCCGGGCCTGAACACAGTCAGCCTGAAGGATGCCTTGCGGCAACGAACCAACCACAAGCGCATGCAGACCTTTGCCCGGAACGCCTGGCAAGCCGTGCAGCAAGGCCGGTTTGACCGCTCGATGACATTTCAAACCATGCCCGGCTTTGATTTCCTCTTCCTTGCCGACAACATCCGCAACGATCCATCCGCGCCATTTTGGCGAAGAATCAGCAGCCGCTACCGGACATTTGCCGCGCTCGAACGGGAAACATTTTCGGCGCAAAGCCACACGCAGATCATCGGCCTGTCCAGCCAGCAAATGCACCCCTTCGTGGCACTCTACCAGCCCGCCACCAACCGCATCCGCATCGCGCCACCGACGGTCTCGCGCAACAAGCACCACCCCGAAAGCCGCACCGCAGAGACCCGCGCCACACTGCGCCAAGCGCTCGGCATTGATGCGAAAGCACCGGTTTGGCTGTCGCTCGCCCTGATGCCAAAGGTCAAAGGCCTCGACCGCACAATCGAGGCGCTCGCCACCTGCAGAGACGAACACCTTCTGATCGGCGGCGTAGACGCAAATGACAAAAAGGCCCGCCAGACCGTCGCGCTAGCCAAACGCTTGCATGTTGAAGACCGTGTCCATCGACTTGGCTACCTGTCAGGCGACAAACTCTTCTCCGCCATGGCAGCCAGCGATGTCTTGGCGCATCCCGCAAGAACAGAAGTGACCGGCGCGGTCATTCTCGAAGCGCTCATCAACGGCCTTCCGGTGGTGGCAACAGACCTCTGCGGCTTCGCGCATCATGTTGTCGAAGCAAACGCCGGCCAGATCATCAGCGAGCCATTCAGCATGGAGCGCTACGTCGATGCCTTGCGAGATGTCCACCAAAACACCTCAACGTATTCGGCCAACGGCATTGCATATGGCAATACAGTTGCCTTGTTCGACGGCGTGAAGACTATATGCGACTGGATTGAAGCCGGGACATGATGCCGCGTTGAGCAAAAAACGCTGTCATGCAAACGCCGCAAGCGCCTTCTCAAAAAACAACTTCGCCGAAGCATCCCAAGACAAGGGCACATAACCTTCTCGCGCCTTTGCCGCCCATGTCTCGCGCTGGTCCACATGCTCGATCCAGTCGCCCATTGCACGCTCCCATGCGCCCGCATCGTTGGGATCAAGCGCGATGGCATAATCGCCCGCAATCTCCGGCATTGGTCCCGCGTTTGAAACAAGCAGTGCCTTGCCGTAGCCCAGCGCCTCGATGACCGGCAGCCCGAACCCCTCATGCAAAGGTGGGTACAGGCAAAATGCGGCATCGCGGTAAAGACGTGACAACGTGTCGTCGTCAATGTTGCTCAAATGCAAGACGGAATCCTTGATGAGCGGATCGGTGGCAATCTCGTCGTAGAATGCCCCCATTTTCCAGCCCGGCCTGCCAACAAAAACCAGTTTGAAACCGGACCGCTCAATCACGCCTGACCTGACAAGCCCCCGCCACGCCTCGACCAGCAGTCGATGGTTCTTTCTCGGCTCAATGGTCGAGACAAACATCGCAAATTTCGAGGGCTCAAGCCCGTCCGGCAACTCCGCCACTGCCGTCTTGGCGGGCGCAATGTCGGAGCCCATTGGCACAATCGCTGTAACGTTCAAGTCAAAGCCCAGCGATCCGGCATAACGCTTCGCCTCGCGCGCCGTGCAATTGGAGGTAAACATCACCCGGTCCGCCCGCTTCAATGCCTGATCATAGTAACTCCGGAAACCATCCACATCGCTTTGCTCGTACCAGTGCGGAAACTGGATCGGAATGAGATCATGGCAAAGTACGATATGCCGCCAGTTTGCCCTGTCCTTCTGCCTGATGATGGCGGCAATATCCGTGTGTATCCAGTCCGATTGCATGCCGATCGAGATATCATCCGGCTTGTAAGCCACCGGGTCGCCGCTCATCGCCGACAACGTCATAACACCCAGACGCTTTCCATCCGCGTCAAAATACCGGTGCCGGTCCTTGTTTTTCATCAGCCGGTCCTGCAGCCATTCGGCCATTCCAGAAACGGCATCAAACCGCGGCGACAGCCTGATGGTTTCAAGCGCGCTGATCATGCGCCGCCTCGGCTTGGTAATCCACCAGAACAGCGGCTGCAGCACTGGCGGCACCTTGTCAACAAAGTGACGGCGATGGGCATTGAGGTCTTGCAACGCCGTGGTGTCGATCTTTAACGACCCCTCAATAAGCCGCCGTGCCGTGGCCTGCGCCACCACACGGTGGCGCCGGATGACCGGGTCGAACAGCGTGAAACGGGCGTTGCGAATGTGCCGCAAAGCATAGCTTGCATAGCGTTCCTGACAGCGCGCAATGCCGACAGGCGGACCGCGCCAGCAGGACAGTGTCGTCAAATCAATGTAGACATGCCCGCTCATGCATCGCCGCCCTGATGTCGTCCGCCTGAATGCATTGTGGAAACGAAGTATGTCCCCACGCGCCCCGCCACCAACCTCAGACGCAGCAGCCAAGGCCGCTTCAGCCCGCCTTCGCCGCTCAACCGTTTGAGCAGCAAGGCCACCGTCCGTCGCGGCAGTTGCAAATGAACGAAGCGCAGCATCACTGCAACGTCGTTCGACTCACTCTCCCCGAATGGAACCGGTTCTGCGACCCGCATCAAAAGATACTCAGTGCAGCACCCCGGCATAGGCCGGTCCATGTGCACCGCCTCACCCCGCCCACTGCGCCGCCGCAGCGCCACCTGCCGGGCAAGCGCTGTCGCGGCCCGCTGTGCCAAGCGCTTTGTGTTCGATGTCTGCGCCGCATGCACCCTGAACCGCAACGTCGGCCCGGCCAAATTGGCGAGACCGCCAACCTCCTCCATCCGCAGCCACAAGTCATAGTCCTCCGCATAAGTGCAGCCAGAACGGTAGCACCCCGCAGCCTCAACCGCCGCCTTGCGCATCATCATCGTCGGATGAATGAACGGATTGCGGCGCAACATTTCAGCCGCAATGGATGCCGCATCAGTTGGCACATCAACAATGCCCGTCTCTTCGCCCGCACCATCAATCCTGATCGCCGCGCTCCCGACCGCACCAATTCCCGGATGCGCATCCATAAATCCAATCTGCCGCGCCAGCCGGTCCGGCATGGCGATATCGTCAGCATCCATCCGAGCGATCAAGTCGGCGCGTGAACCCGCAATCCCCTGATTGAGCGCGGCAACGATCCCCGTGCCATCGGCCGTCAGCACCCTGATCCGCGCATCACCTTTCGCGAACCGTTGCAGTATCGCCAGCGTCGCATCGGTCGAGCCATCATCAATGGCAATCAGCTCCCAATTTGTCATCGACTGTTCAACTATACTCGTCACCGCAAGCGCCAGATAGCGCTCGCCGTTGCGCACCGGCATCACCACGGACACCTTGGGCAGCGCACTGTTCACATCAGCACCGGGCACAAAGACAAGGGGCCTTTATCCCTGCCGTGTTGTCTGCCGCTGCCGGCCAAGCCCGTCAATCCCGAGTTCCATCACATCACCCGGCTTCAGGAATACCTGCGGCTTCTGCCCCATGCCAACGCCGGGCGGGGTGCCGGTGGAGATGATGTCGCCCGGCTGCAAACTCATGAACCGCGACAGATAGGACACCAGAAACCTCACGCCATAAACCATCGTCCTGGTCGAGCCATCCTGAAACCGCTTGCCGTTGACTTCGAGCCACATGCCAAGGTTTTGCGGATCCTTGACCTCATCCTTGGTCACAAGCCACGGTCCGGTCGGACCGAATGTGTCCGCCGATTTGCCCTTGGTCCACTGGCCGGAATGCTCGATCTGGAATGCCCGCTCGGACAAATCATTGATCACGCAATAACCCGCCACATGGTCCATCGCATCGTCTTCGGAAACATACTTACCCGTCTTGCCGATAATCACCCCAAGCTCAACCTCCCAATCCGACTTCACCGAATTGCGCGGGATTTCCACCTCGTCATTCGGCCCGATAATCGCCGACGTCGCTTTCATGAAAATCACCGGCTCCGGCGGCACCGCCATCCCGGATTCAGCGGCATGGTCGGCATAGTTGAGCCCGATGCAAATAAACTTCCCCGTCCCCGAAACGCATGGCCCCAAACGCGGATTGCCCTTGACCAGCGGCAACTCCTCAAGCTTCAGCTTGGCGATCTTTTTCAGCGAAGCCGGAGAAATCGCCGCGCCGCCAATATCGGCAACATGCCCCGACAGGTCACGGATGCGCCCATCTTTGTCAATGATACCGGGCTTTTCCTGACCGGCCTTGCCATAGCGCAAAAGTTTCATGTCGTTCTCCAAAATGTCTGTATCGGGATCAACTCGTAACCACGCTTTCGCAATTTGGAAAGCATCCTGCCAGAACTTTGGCAAAATGTTGAGGGGAGTATCCTTGAAGCGGAAAAAGGCCGCGACTGCGGCCCGGGCGTCGCCCGCCCCATCGGAGGCATGAGCGAAGCGAATTGCCGTGAGATTTATAAAATGCGAGAATGGTGGGCCCGGAGGGACTCGAACCCCCAACCAAGCGGTTATGAGCCGCCGGCTCTAACCATTGAGCTACAGGCCCCACCCGGACCGGCGAAAAAGCCGATCCGGTCGCGGTCCTAACTTAATCGGCTGATGCTGGCAAGGCACACCCACACAGTGATTTTGCAGCGCGAGATTGCCGCCGGACAGCTTTTATGCAACCCTGTCGCGGGGCGCGGCCAAAGGGGGCAGCGCGATGAAACAGACCATTGAAACAACCGCCCAGACGGCCAAGCCGCCTGCGGTCTCGTTCGGCTTCAAACAAGTCATCCAAGACGAGAATGCCTACATCCGCAATCGGCGGAAGCAGCTGAAGCAAATAGCACCGGCCACCGGCAGCATTGATGCAGCCGGCCTCGCGCTCTCCGGCGGCGGCATCCGCTCGGCGGCATTTTGCATCGGCGCGATGCAGGCGCTGGAGGCGTTTCCGCAAGAAGACCAGCTGCCGGACCGGCTCACCAAAGACGGCGCACAGGAACCCGACTTGTTTTCGCGCCTCGACTATCTGTCAAGCGTCTCCGGCGGCGGCTATGCCGCATCCTGCGTCAGCTCCTCGCTGGCGGCCACAGGCCGGTTTCCCTTTCCGAGCCGCCTCTACAAAGACGAGCCTCCGGTGCTGCGCCACATCCGCGATCATTCCAACTACCTGTTTCCACGCGGATTTCTTGCAAGTCTCGGGCCCAATCTTGCAGTATTCCTGCGCGGCTTTATCGGTCATCTGCCGTTTTTCCTGGCAGGGCTTCTGTTTCTCGTTACAATAACGGTCATATCCAACCCTACTTTCGAACATTTGAGCCAACCCGACGTTTTCGGTTTTACACTTCCCGACATCAGTGGAAACTTTGTCATTACCGGAATTTTGCTGACAATCACGTTTCTGGCCATTTATGTGTGGTCATTTGCTGCGTCGGCAAGAATAGCCACGGCACTGGACATCAAGCCTTGGCAGAATCGGGCCGCGAGCATCGGATTCCTTGTCATTGTTGCAATCGCGTGGATCGAATTTCAGCCCTACATGATTGATGCGTTGCGCCGCCTGGAGATCACAGGTTTTCTTGGCAGCTCCGAGTATATGACGGCGTCAGCAACGGAGCCATCAAACCTGCTCGATCTCTTCGTCGGTCTTGTGCAGCGCGCAACAATTCCGCTGACGGCCTTGGCCGGCCTCTTGGCAACCTTGAAAAGTGTCCTCGGGTCCGGAGAGCCGGGCACCGAGCCAACAGGTGCCAAGGGCATCATTCTTTCCATCGCCAACAAGTCGCTTGTCTGGCTTGCCGGACTTGCCGTGCCACTGCTGTTTTGGTTCGCCTATCTTTATCTTTGTTATTGGGCGATCACGCCGAAGGGGGCGGTTGGCATTGGCGCCATCAGCCATCTTCCCGAAAGTCTCAAGTCATTTGCGATTTGGGCTTCGGAAACCAAACTTTTTCCTGCATCACCCGGCGAAGTGTTGGGAATGTCCTACGTCTATCTGATGTTCGTATTCGGCATGCTTTCGGTGTTTCAAAGGCCGAATTCCAACTCGGCGCACATTCTGTACAAGGACAGGCTTGCGACCGCGTTTCTGGTGAAAGAGACGGCAAAAGATACAGCGTCGTTCAATTCGCTCGCACTCAAGGATCTGGCATCAATGTCAAATGGTGTGACACCGCTGCATCTGATCAACGCGGCGCTTAACATTCAGGGTTCACAATATGCTAACAGTCGCGGGCGAGACGCTGACGCTTTCACCTTTTCGCAATTGCACACCGGGTCAGAGGCGACGCACTATGCCCCGACGGATGAAGCGCCAAGAGACCTCGACCTTTCAACAGCCATGACGACATCGGCCGCAGCGGCCTCCACAGCGATGGGCTCAAACAAGATCGGCCTTCTTGGCTTCACCCTCGCCTTCTTCAACATCCGCCTCGGCTATTGGCTGCGCAATCCGGACTGGTGGCTTGGAGAGAACAAAAAGAAGCTTGACAATGACCGTTGGGATTTCCTGCGGCGCTCGCCCTACAAATATCTCACGCATGAAATTTTCGGCAAACTCGACGAAAAGAAGCCATTCGTCTACCTGACTGACGGCGGCCATTTTGAAAATCTCGGCCTCTATTCCCTGCTCAGGCGCCGCTGCAAATTCATCATCGTCGTCGACGCCGAGGCCGATCCGGAAATGCGCTTTCCGTCCTTCGCCATCGCCCAGCGCTATGCACGCATTGATCTTGGCGTGCGCATTGATATCTCAACACAAGCCATTGCCGCCCACGCCATCGAGACGCGCAATATGTTGAACCAGACCGGCAAAACCGGCAAGGATGGCAAACTTGCCGACTTCCCGCCGCGCGATGCCGGGCCACACTGCGCGCTCGGGCGGATCAAATATCCGCCAAACCCGGACGACACCGATGATGGCATTTTGCTTTACGTGAAACTGTCGATCAGCGGCGATGAGAACGACTACATGACCGACTACGCCCGCCGCTACCGCGCCTTCCCGCATGAAACCACCGGCGACCAGTTTTTCTCCGAAGAACAGTTTGAATGCTACCGCGCGCTCGGCTTCCACGCGCTTAACAACGCGCTGCGCTGCAAAGACAACGTCGAATTCCCGGACAATGGCGACCCGCCCGCAACACTCAAGGATGACGGCAGCACCAATGGCGGCGGCGGTCCTCATGGCGACATGCTTCTCAAGCTGCGGGAGATACTCGGGGGCCTGGCGCCCAGACCCGATCGCGCCAGCAACAATCCGCCACAATCCGTTGCAACATCGAAGCCTTCAAAAAAGGCCACCGGAGAGACACATGCGCAAGAAACTACTGACCCTGGCACTGGCGGCACTCGCCGCAAACGCCGCATTTCCCGCACAAGCCGCTGAAGAGCCAACACCGCGCATCACAGTCAGCGGCGAGGGTGAGGCAGCAGCAGCGCCGGACATGGCGCTGGTCAGTGTCACCGTCCTGCGCGAAGGCGACACAGCCCGCGCCGCGCTCGATGCCAACAACATTGCCATGACCGATGTTCTTGCCGCGATGAAAGCCTTCGGCATTGCCGAAAAAGATCTGCAAACCTCCGGCTTTTCGATCCAGCCGCGCTACGTCTACGCCGACCCCAACAAGGGCGAAACCTTCGAGCCGAAGATCACCGGCTACAGCGTCTACAACACGCTCGGCGTGCGCGTGCGCGATCTTGCCAAGGTGGGCGAAGTCCTCGACCAGTCCGTGACTCTCGGCGTCAATCAGGGCGGCAACATCACCTTTGTCAAAGACGATGTTTCTGGCGTCATGGAAGAAGCGCGCAAGAAAGCCGTCGAAAACGCCATCGCCAAAGCCAAAACAATAACCTCCACCGCAGGCATCGGCATCGGCCGCATTCTCGACATGTCCGAGCAAAGCTTCCAGCCCGGCCCGATTCCGATGATGCAGGCCGACATGGCCATGATGAAAAGCGCCGGAGCCCCGTCCGTCCCGGTAGCCGCCGGAGAAAACAGCTACCGCGTGACGGTCAATGTGACGTTTGAGCTAAAGCAGTAGTCACAATCTGAACCGCAACACGCAAAGTTCGGTTTCCAAGCCGCAACCGCTGTAGCAGTCCCCTCTCCGTCGGCTTCGCCGACACCTCTCCCCGGAGGGGCGAGGTTAAAGCCGCGCTGGTTGATTTAACCTCGCCCCGCTTGCGGGGAGAGGTGTCGGCGAAG
>JANPEK010000213.1:0-4571 GCA_031422915.1 Phyllobacteriaceae bacterium
GACGGGTGCTGAAATCCGCAACTGCTGGCTCGATGCCGCGCACAAGGCAGCACAGCGCGGAACAGAGATCAGCATGGACATCATCTTGCAGGCGGTCGGGCGCGAACTGGTCAAACAGGGCAAGCCGGTGCGCAAGACCGCATTTGGCGACGCCTATGCGCGGCTGCGCATCGACGAGGCGGCGCCATGATGGAGTTCGTCAAACCGCTGGTTGCCGAGGAAGCCTCTGAACCGCCGCTGCTGGAGCAGGAAAATCAGAAAGAAATGCATCAACGTGCACGCCAGTCTCTGGCTGGTTTGCAGGGGGCGACAGGCACGGCGGAGTCAGCGGGTTTGACGCAAAAACCTGTCTCGAATGTGTCAAAAATGGCCGCACTTAAAAACCCAACGCAAGACCCGGCGACGTTGAAGGCAGTTCCCAAAACCAAGGCGACTCCCAAAACCAAGGCGACTCCAAAGCCAAAATTCGTGGCCAAAAAGATCGCCAAACCGGCGCAAGCTATCAAGATGATGGCGGCCGCGCCGCAGAGAAAAACCAAGCTGGAAAAACCGGTGACCGTGGCAATCCCAGCGGTTGCCGATCTGGACAAGCAGAAGCGTCAGCACGCTTTGGTCGAGGCTGTCAGCTCGATGCAATCCGGTCCGGATGGGCGGACATTTTCAGACCTGTTTGACCTTTACACCAAAGCTCCGGACAAGGAGACGACGGCGGCGGCAACTGTGCTGGCGACAACGTTCTTGCGCACATCCGCCAAGGCACGCGCGCCGTTGTTGAAAGTGCTTGCACCCGCCATGCGGACCTGGCGCGGGTGCAAGCTGGTTGTTCTGCTAGGCGCCAAGCTTGGCAAAGTCATCGTCTCCAAACCCGCTGCGCCACCTGCGCCGCCACCCGGAGGCTGATGATGGCAGGCGAACCCGCACCCGCCAATGCACCGCCGCAAGCTGCGCCGCCTGCGCCTGTACCTGCGCCGCCCGCGCCCGCCACGGACACTGGCATGCCTGCCTCGCAGTTCGGCTTTCAGGCGAATGGCGACTTCGTCGCCATGCTTGGCGGGCCACTCGGTTTTCGCATCCTCGACGCCGACATCAAGGCGACGGGCCGAAAGGGAATCGATTTTTCCAAACGTCCGCAACCCATTCCGGGCCTGAAAATCGAAAAGGTCTATGTCGCCAACGAAAAGGCCACTCTGCAGGCCGCGCTGGCAATACCGGCGGTCGCCGATGGCGGCTTTAAAATCAAGGTCGACAAGGCAGGCACAGCTACCTTTGAAGGCGAAGTGCAAAAGACCATTGCGATACCGGCGCTCGGCAACCCGACACTCAAGGCGGCGATCAACGAGCAGGGGCAGATCACCGGCTCCGCCACCGTTGAGGGCGCTGACCTGTTGCCAAAATCATTCAAGAAGGCATCGGCCACCGGCTCCGGCACGATCAATGTAGCTGCCGGACAAATGACCGGCGAGGGCAAGATTGATCTTGCCTATCCGGACCTTGGCGCGGCCTCCATCTCGTTCAAATTCGGCGAAGCCAGCACGTTTTCCGCGTCCGGCTCGTTCACCATGACCCCGCCATTCCTCAGCGCCATCAAGGGCGAGTTCTCGGTCGATGAGGCGAAAAACCTTGTCGCCACGGCATCCATCGACATTGCCTCGCACACATCGCCAATCCCGGCGCTGATGCTGAGTGCAGGCAAGATCGACATCGGCTACATGAACGGCAAGCCAAGCGCCACGCTTTCGGCATTTGCCGCTGACTACAAGGGGTTCGGCAGTGTAGCCATCACGACGGCAGCGCTTGATCGCAGCGGCAAATTCTCCGGCGCGGGCACATTCAAGCTGATTGTTCCGGCACTGAAAGAAGCGTCCGGGACAGTCGCGCTGAACGATGGAAAGGTCTCCGGCTCGCTGACTGTCAGCGCCGACAAATTCCCGAAGGGCGTGCCAGTCACCGGCGGATCGATCACCGCCAAACTGTCCGAGCAGGGCAAGCTCGCCTTTTCCGGCAGTGTTGAGGCGACGTTCGGCAAGATCGGTTCCGGCAAGGTCGAGGCGTCCTATTCGGAAACCGGCCAGCTCAATCTCGGCGTCGTCGCCGACATCACGGTGCCCGGTCTCCAGCCGGTGCATGTGGTGCTGGCATACAAGGAGGGTTTGATCGAAGGCGAGGTCGGCGTTCCGATCAACAGCGATCTGATACCGGGACTAACTGGAAACGTCACCGTTCGTTACAAGGACGCGATGTGGTCGGGCGAAACCAATCTTGCCTATTCCGCCGATGACGGAAAATTGTCGGGCAACGTTCTGGTGACAGTGGCGCAGAAGGAAGACAAAACGCTGGCGCTCGGCGGCTCGGGCAAGGTGCGTGCGCAGATCATGCCGCGCCTTGCGGGCACACTGACGGCCACCATCTTGCCGGAAGGCGGTGTCGATGTGTCGGGCGCCATCGAAGTCACCGAACCGCTGGAACTGTTTCCCGAAAAACGCATCGACAAGGAACTGTTCAAATATTCGCAGAACATCCCCCTGTGGGCGATTTTGGTCGCCATCATCCGCGTGAGGGCAGGGGTGCGCGCTGGCATCGGCCCCGGTGTCTTCCGCAACATCAAGGTTGAGGGCTCCTACACATTCGGGTCGGAGAAGACTGATCCGAGCTTCACGATCTCGGGCGAAATGTTCATCCCGGCGTTTGTCGAAGGCTATGTCGCGTTTGGCGCGGGACTCGGTCTTGATGTGTTGCTTGGTTCGCTCACAGGCGGCATTGAAGCTGTGGCGACGGCGGGCATTTATGGTGCGATTTCGGTCGTTCCAGAGCTGACCTATGAAGGTGGCGACTGGGGCATTGAAGGTACCGCCACGATGGCCGCAGGCGCAAGGCTGAAGGTTGGTTTGAATGCGTGGGCTGAAGTTGAGGCGCTTTGGATAACGGTGTGGGAAAACACTTGGAAGCTTGCCGAGCATGTTGTGCCGATCGGGCCGGACCTCGGGCTGAAGGCGCACATGTCTTACAAGTTTGGCCAGCCAAACCCGCCTGAAGTCGAAATGACGACGTCGGACATCGACACAGACGCGCTGGTACAGGGCGCGATGCCGAAGGACGGCCCCGCCCCATCCGGAGCACGCGAGGCGCTTGAAAACAAGGCGCAGTGGAAGGGCGCGCTGAAGGAGCAGCGCAAGGCCCCTGTGCCGCCGGAAACCGCAGCGCAAGCCAAGAAGACCGAGGCCCCGCCAGCCGCTCCGGCAAAACCGGGCAAGAAGCCGGGGCCGCCTGCGGGTGGGGCGAAGGCGACAGGCGAGGGGGCCAACAAGGACCCCGGAGCAGCGCCAACGCCGGGCAATGAGCCAGCCAGATCGGCAGCGGTGGATGATGCCGCCAAGAAAGACACTTCGAAGCAAGGGGCGGTGCCCGAATCGGCGATCCCGAATGCGAAAACCGTGCGCTATCCAAGCCCGATCACGCTTGAAATGCTGAATGAGCCGCCTGCGCCGATGCCGCGCACCAAGGATCAGGAGCAGGAAGACATCAACGCAGCGAAAACAGCGATTGATCTGGCAGGAGCCGCGGCCTCCGACACCAATGCGCTTGACGAATATTTTCCGAGGATCAAAGCCCGGTTTGGGCTGGCTTCACTTGGGTATGTGGGAGATTTCGGCAAAGGTTTTGAGATCGTCGGGCAAATCAACCCGACACTCAAAGTGAAAACGCACGAGCCGCTGAATTCAACCGGTCTGCCGACGGATATTGCCAAAAAGCATATTTCAAAAGTTGGCTTTGGTGTCACACAATTGGACGGTCAGCGCGTCGGCATCCAGATGACGGCGTTTCCACTGGGACCGGAACATGATCAAGGCACGCCCCCGGGTGGCGATCTGGAATCGTTCATGCAGAAGCTTCCCGGTGGCACGGAGGGTGACACCAACCTTCGCTTCATTCAGGGCCATCTGCTCAACGACAATCTTGGGGGTCCCGGGCAAGACAAGAACCTGTTCCCGATCACCGCGAGCGCCAATGCGCAGCACAGCAATTTGATCGAAACGACCGTCAAAAATTGGGTCAATGACAGAAAATTCTGGGTCAAATACACGGTAGACATTGTGAGTGATGGTGTGCTGCGCCCGGTTGCCGGCGGCAAGAAGAAAGTCGACTCGACCATAAAGGTCAAAGCAGCAGTGCTCGACATGCAGCTTGACGAAGTTGACAGCCTGCGCACTGAAACGACGATTCAGTCGAAATTCTCAGGTGACAAGGCCAGCGACACCTCCAGTCAAACATTCACGGACGCTGACGTTGATGCGCACGAGGCCAACGAGGTACGCGACGCTGATTTGAAGATCAAACCTCAGCTGTCCACCCGCAACGAGGATCAGGTCTACACGTTCCCCGACGACATCAAGGCGGCAATGAAGGCCAGCCGCGATGCCGGAAACTCGTATGACCAGATACGCGATGCGGTTCAGGGCTACGTCGGCTTCGGTCCGGGCAAGGCTGATCTTTTGGTCAAGACCTACCAGATGGTCAACCGCGGAAAAGACAACACGCTGGACGGATTGAATGCCAACGAGAAGGCGCTATTC
>JANPEK010000214.1:0-4008 GCA_031422915.1 Phyllobacteriaceae bacterium
GTCGCGACCTTCACGAAGAAGTCCGCGCAGCGCATGCGCGACACGATGCAGGGCATTCTGGCCCGCGACGGCAACCATCCGTGCATCGTCATTTGGACCATCATCAACGAGGACTGGGGCACGCGGCTGGTCGAAGACGCCTCGCACCGCGCGTGGGTGAAGGACACTTACGACTGGCTGAAAGCGCTCGATCCGACCCGCCTCGTCGTCGACAATTCGCCCTGCCACACCAACTTCCACGTCAAGTCCGACATCAACGACTACCACTATTACCGCTCCGTGCCCGAGCGTCGCGAGGAGTGGGAAGCACTGACCGACGAGTTCGCTTCCGCGGCCAAATGGACATACTCGCCGCATGGTGACGCGGTCTGGAAAGGCGATGAGCCGCTGGTGGTTTCCGAGTTTGGCGTCTGGGGTCTGCCCGACATCAGCAAAATGATCAGCGCCGACGGCAAGGAGCCATGGTGGATGGAAACCGGCCCCGGCTGGGGCGACGGTGCCGCCTATCCGCACGGCATCGAAGGCCGCTTCGCCGCCTACCAGCTTGGCACCGTGTTCGGCACGTTCGCCAACTTCATCGAACAGGTGCAGTGGTACCAATTTGCCAATCTCAAATACCAAATCGAGTCGATGCGCGCGCGGCCTGCCATCCAGGGCTATGTCATCACCGAGCTCACTGACGTCCATTGGGAAGCCAACGGATTGTTGGATATGGAACGCAATCCGCGCGTCTTCCACGACCGGTTCGCCTCCATCAACAGCGATATCGTGATTGTGCCGCTGATTGAACTCTATGCGGCCTCCGCCGGAAGGCCGTTCAAATTCACCCTGAAAATTGCCACCGGCGGCAAGGCGGTTCCGGCAGGGGCAACGCTGCAATGGTCGCTGGGCGACATCGCCTCCGGATATATCAACGTCCCCGCAACCGGCAGTCTCGACGCCGTCGATCTCGGCGAAACCACAGTCGCCATCCCCGAAAGCCATAGCGGTGGTGTCGAACATTTGAGCCTCTCTCTGGACGCGAACAACAGTGAACTGGCGCAAAACACGGTTGCAGTTTCCATTTACCCCAAGCGGAATATCGCCAGCCTCCCGCCCGTCTCCACAGACGACCCGAAGCTCGCCGCTTTCGCTAGCGGCCTCGGCTACACCATCGCCCCGTCCGGCCCCGACACCATCCATCTCGTCAACGGCCTCGGCAAAAACCACATCGCCGACCTGCAGTCCGGCGCGCGCTACGTGGTCCTCGCAGATGGCTCGGCCAAAACCCATGGCAACCTCCGCACCGATCTGCCAAACCGCGAACAGCCCTTCATCGCCATCGTCGATGACACACCCGGCAACCCCGCCAACGCCGAGAGCCATCTGCCCAACATCAACCTGATTGCCCGGCAAGGCACCATGTGGCGCGGTGATTGGATCGCCAGCTTCTCCTGGATCAAGCACAGTGACGCGTTTGCCGCCATTCCGGGCGGTCCGCTGCTCGACCTGTCATTCGACCGCGTCGCACCACGCCACGTGATGACCGGCTTCCGGCCTTGGGAATATGACGGCCACGTCCATGCCGGTCTGGTTGTCGGCTGGGCGCACAAGCCTGCCGTGCTGATCGGCGAGCGCCGCGTCGGCAAGGGCGCGCTCATTGCCACCACCTTCCGGCTGACCAATGACAAGCCCGGTTTTGATCCCGTCGCTGCCGCTTTGTTCGATGCGCTTGTCACCACTGTCGCAGAAGCATCGACGGAAAAATAGGAGGTTGAAGACATTCATATCAACATATCCGATACGTATCTAAATGTTGGTTGACATGAACCAAGCCTTTGATACGCTGCTCTTGAAGGTTGGAGGAAGAGACTTCGAGAGGTCCTGAATTAGTGGAACCCGGAGTTCAATCTTTGAAAATCACCCGCGCCGCCCAAGCGGCACGGCTTGAAAAAACGAAAAACGGGTGCTGAGCCCGCCAATTGGAGGAATGAAATGCTGAAGACCATTCTGAAAGTCGCGCTGTTGTCATCGGCGCTGATCGCGACGGGCGCGCAGGCCAAGGAAACCGTGATCTGGTGGGATTTCCTCGGCGGCGGCGACGGCGTGCGCATGAAGCAGCTGATTGCCGATTTCAACAAGGCACACGCTGATACGATTGAAATCTCTCCGACGACCCTTGAATGGGGCGTTCCCTTCTACACCAAGGCGCAGACCGCAGCCGCCGTCGGCGAAGGCCCGGATGTGATGACCTATCATCTCTCGCGCCTGCCGCTGGGCGTCTCGTCCGGCGTCCTTGCCGAAATCACGCCGGAAGATCTCGCCAGCGTCGGCCTTTCTGCCGCTGATTACGCCGATACCAATTTCAAGGCCGGTCAGGTCGATGGCAAGCAATATGCCGTGCCGTTCGATATCCATGCGGTCGTGCTCTATTATAACAAGGACCTCCTGAAGGCTGCCGGTCTTCTGGGTGATGATGGCTTGCCCAAGGGCCTCGACGGCGTCGACAATTTCAAGGCCGCGCTGAAAACGTTGCAGGACGGCGCTGCTGATTATGGTATTTCCATCCATTCTGCCGCAGGCGATTCCATGTGGCGGATTTTCTATTCGCTCCTCGGCCAGCAGGATGGCGTGTTCCTGAAGGACGGCAAGTTCCTTGACGGCGACAATCTCGACAAGGCCGTCAAGGCAACCGACGTCATCAAATCCTGGGTGACCGAAGGGTTCGCCCCGGCCTCTACAGAATATCCGGCTTCCATCGCGCTGTTCACCGGTGGCAAGGCCGCCTTGCACATCAACGGCGTCTGGGAAGTCCCGACCATGACCGACCTCAAGGCCAAGAACGAGCTTTTCGATTGGGGCGCAGTCGCCCTGCCGACGTTCTTTGATCATCCGGGCACATGGGCAGACTCGCATGCCTTCGCCATTCCCAACAATGTCGGCAAGCCGATGACTGCGGAAAAGAAAAAGGCTGTCCTGGAAGTCATCGCGTGGATGAACAAGAACTCGCTGTTCTGGGCAACGGCAGGCCATCTGCCAGCCTACTCGCCAGTCCGCGCCAGCGCGGAATTCAAGGCCATGCAGCCAAACGCCACCTACTCGGTGCTTGCTGACACAGCCGTGTTTGACCCAAGCTCCAAGCTCGCAGGCGTAGCCTCACCGGTCTATGATGCCGCCGGCAATTTCCTGATGCCCGCCATCAACGGCGAAATGGAAGCCAAGGAAGCCATGGAAGGCATGCGCGACGACCTCCAGGGTCAGATGTAAAAGCGCTGTTACTCTCAATCCTCGGCGCTGCCCCTCATCCGCCCTTCGGGCACCTTCTCCCCGCAAACGGCGGGGAGAAGGAGGCTTATCACGAATGGGGCGCCTTTCCCTTCTCCCCGCCGCTTGCGGGGAGAAGGTGTCACGCAGTGACGGATGAGGGGCAGCGCCGAGGGTCGGACATAAGTCTATAAAGCAGGCGAGCACACACATGCATCAAAACGGACGATCACAGACCACAACCGCGCTGATCCTGATCACGCCGTTTCTGATCGTTTATGGCCTGCTGTTTGTTTATCCGACGATCAGGATGGTCGTCATGACCTTTACCGATGCTCCGCTCATCGGCCCGGGAAATTTTGTCGGCTTGAAAAATTACATCCGCCTGTTTTCCGACCGCCTGTTCAAGGTCGCGACGTGGAACACATTCTACTTTGTCCTTCTGTCTGTCATTCCCTCCACGCTGCTGGGGTTGGTCATCGCGCTCGGTGTCAACCGGCTGAAGGGCTGGTGGCAAAGTCTCGTTCTGGCTGCCTTCTTTCTCCCCTACATTCTGCCTGTCTCCGTGGTCTACCGCATGTGGATGTGGATGCTCGATTCAACGCTCGGCATTGCCCAATACCCAATCGCCTACTTCACCGGTGAAAACATTGCCATTTTCCGCACCCTGCCGCTGTTCATGCCCGCTGTTGCCCTCATCACCATCTGGTGGCTGGTCGGCTTCAATGTGCTTTTGTTCATCGCGGGCCTGCGCAACATATCGAG
>JANPEK010000215.1:0-28704 GCA_031422915.1 Phyllobacteriaceae bacterium
GTATGAAGCTTAAAAAATACAAATGCCGAAAGTGCGGTCATACTTCGGAAGGAGTGGGCGTCCATTTCTACAAAAACCCTAGTTGTGGTGTAGACCGTGATTACAAGTTTTGTTGGGTGTGTTGGCTTAATAATTTTACTCCCCCCCGCCTTTTGGGGGTATATGGGGGCGCCCCGCGCCGGATGCGGCCCCGCGCCGAGGATTGGGCGAAGTCCGGGTTGTCGGGATAAGCCGGACGATGACGAAGTGCGGGAAAATGGAAAAGTTGACAGCTGTCAACTTTGACACGTCGGGGATGTTGGCATGAGCAGTGGTTGGAACCTTCAAACCTCGGCGCTGCCCCGCATCCGGCGCGGCGCGCCACCATCTCCCCGCAAACGGCGGGGAGAAGTAAAGTTCTGACGCCATCACACCCTCCCCCACGAGCGCAAAATCAGCTGCTCGATCTCCACGTTGACCGCCGTCAGCGCTTCCAGCGCGCGGTCATAGGTCACGCGCGAAAAGTTCTCGCGGCCTACTTCGTAAAGCGTCTGCTTGGTCAGCCCGGCGTCGGATATGGCCGTTGATTTGACCATCGGCGCGATCAGAACCCGTTCACCGAACTGGTTACGCAAAAACGCTGAAATCTGCGTTTGCGGCCCGTCGTTGGGCTCGTAGCGGGTGATGAGATAGCGCAGAAAGTCAAAGTTGAGCTCGCCGCCTGCCGCCTTGACCACCGACAAAAGATCAGCCGTCATGAACAGAAATTGGCTCATCGAGGCCACATCCAACATCTGCGGATGCACGGTCACCAGCACTGATGTCGCCGCGCACAGGGCGCCGAGCGTCAAAAACCCCAGCTGCGGCGGGCAGTCGATCACCACGATATCATAATTGTGCGCCACGCTTTGCAGCGCCGTTTGCACGCGGGCAAAGAACATGTCGCCCGCGTCCGCTGCCGCCGCCCCGGTCTGGCGCGCACTCAAATGATGCGGCGTGGTGTGTTCAAACTCCTGCAGCTCGAGGTTTCCGGGCACGATGTCGAGCCCGTCAAAATAGGTCTTGCGCACAATGTCGCGCAGATGCCGCCGCTCGCCGTCATAACGGATCGCACCGTACAGCGTGTCGTTGCCGGTCAGGTCCAATTCCGGCTGATAGCCGAACAGAGCCGACATTGAGGCCTGCGGATCAAGATCGACCGCCAGCACGCGATAGCCTTCAAGTGCCAGATACTGCGCCAGATGCACCGATGTTGTCGTCTTGCCCGATCCGCCCTTGAAATTGGTGACCGCAATCACCTGCAATGGCTCATGCAGCGCGCGGTGCTTGACAAAGGCTTTCGCCTTCGGCCCGCCCTGCGTGCTCAAAAACCCGCGCAATTCATTGACCTGGGCCAGCGTATACGAGCGCCGCCCGCCAAGCCCGGTCTCCGGCTGCGGCCCCTCGCCCGAGATCGACAGCTGCCGCAGATAGCCGTCTGAAACCCCGATCAGCCGCGCCGCCTCGCCGGATGAAAACGAGCGCAACACCTTGCGCGCCGCCGGCGGAAAAAACCGGTCGCGCATGGCTGACAATTGCGCAGACAGCCCTTCCGCATCCGCCGCGATCTGTTGATCGGCAGTCTGCCGTGTCCCGATGTCCGCCCGCCGCAAAGCCTCGGCCATGCCAAATTCCCTCAATAGATCTCAAGTCTGGCGCACGCAGCCCGAACACCGGACCCGCCACATTCTTCGTTCAAACCGCAACATTCGCGCAGATTTCGATGCTCTTGCGCGCAAGGTTCGAGCGCATTTCACACCAATAAAACGCCACGCAAACAACGGCTTTCACAGCCTCAAACAGTCACTCACGATTCGGGGGCAGGGGTCAAATCCCCCGATCCAGTTACGCAAAAAACCCGTCATGACGCCAAGCAACCGTAACCAGATTGCGCGGAGCGGGCGATTCTGTCAAGAAAAAGAGGGTTAACGGAAATTAACCTTTGTGGCGGGATGACTACCGCCAGAACACTTATGTGCCGGGCTCGCTGAGCAGCCGCAGATGGACAACAAAAGTCAAATCACCTGCGGGCGACGGTGGCGCAGTGGTGCGCTCTTCAGTGTGGCTCACTTCAAGTATCCGGAATGCCCCGCGTTGCAGGCCATTGATATCAATCATGTTGCCTGAGGCGTAGGCAGGAAACGGCAGATCGCTGACATCTTTGCGAAAGGCCTTTCCTGCGGGATCATAGAGGATACGGCTGTATTGAACGGCCATCTATTGCAGTCTCCGGCGTGTTAATATTCAAATTCGTTACGCCGATTGGCATATAAGTCAAGGCCTGTCCAATAGTTCAAATAGAAATTGTTTTCTTATTGACTCCTGCAAGATTTGATTATTCAATTATACCTCGGCGTGAAGTGTTGAACGCGAGGAGGCTTCCATGAAAACAGCAAAAAACGGACACGGGGCAGGCAAAGCCGCACAACACTCTGATTTATCGTCCACATTGCCGGAACTAGAATGCGATATTGTCATGGCAGGAGGTACAACATCCGGCGTCGTCTTCCCAGCCGCCATGGTGCATTTGTCTGGCAAATACCGCTTCCGTGGCATTGGCGGCACATCAGCGGGGGCCATAGCTGCCGCCGCAGTCGCAGCAGCCGAATATGGCCGCGCCAAGGGGAGTAGCAACTCTTTTGGTACCATCACCAAGTCCTTCGCGTCGCTCGGCGGACAGTTGATACCACTGTTTCAGCCGCAGCCTGGCACTCGGCGTCTGTTTGGCCTTGCCGTGCATATCATCGAAGCCAAAACCGGAACCCGCAGCGGCTTCGGTGCCATTGCCAAAATCTCGTTGGCGTTCATGCGTGCCTATTGGTTTGCAGTGCTAGCCACAGTTCTATTGTATCTCGCCGTCATCCTTGTTTGCGTCGGCTTGGAATGGCTTACACCCTTTGCAAATTGGACCAGAGGCGAAATTTTAGGGGCTCTCCTTCTTGCAATTGTCCTATCGTTAGCCGCCGTTGCATCGGTGTTCTACTTTGACATGAACAGACTGAAGTCTCTGAAATTCGGCATGTGCCCCGGCAAAACCCAGCCCGGATACACCCGCATGGCATTGATGGATTGGCTCCACGAATTGATCCAGACAGCGGCCGGCATGGGGAAGGATGATCCCCCACTGACATTTGGCCATTTGAAGGGCGATAGGGATGACGGCGATCCGCAAATTGATTTGCGGATGATGACGACCAACCTGTCGCTTGGCATTGGTTATGCTCTGCCGTCGCTGGGAGAGGGGCGCTATTTTTTCAAGCCGGAAGAACTGAGCGAATTGCTTCCGGAATCCGTCTTGAGACACATGAATCCACAGACCTTCGCCACAGACCGCGGCAACGGCCTTGTGATCAAGCACAACGGTGTTTCCCTATGCAATTTGCCTATGGGAGACGCGATGCCCATCTTGCTCGCGGTGCGAATGAGTCTGTCATTTCCGATTCTGTTCACGGCCATTCCCCTCTACAAGGCCGAGCTTGTTGAGCAGGGCGCGCTGACTGACACATCTGATGGCGGCGTAACGGCGTGGCTCAAAGCAAAGGCGGCATGGCTGTCGCAACTGGCTAACCGCAATCGTCCATTGCCAGACAAAGACGAAGTTTACACCGAAGGGGTACTAATCTCCTCCGGCCCGGTTTCCACTGGCCAAAATTCCAACAGGATGTGCACGCTGCGCCGCGTTTGGTTTTCCGATGGCGGCATAACGTCGAATTTCCCCGTCCGCTTCTTCGACAGCCTCATACCGACCAGGCCTACATTCGGCTTGTCGCTGGATGATCGCGAAGATGCAGGTGACCCCGGCGAAGCTGTGCCCCACGCACCGCCCGTCTTCCTGCCAATGCCGAAGGAGTCTAACCGAACCTATGAAATTCGTTCTATCAGCAGTCTGCCGGGTTTCCTGATGGCAGCCGTAAATACCGCCCGGGAATGGCAGGACCGCAAGCAGGCTCGCATCCCCGGCTGGCAGGAGCGGATAGCGCGTCTTTATCTGACAAGAGGCGAGGGCGGACTAAACTTGGGCATGGCAACTGATGTAGTCCGTGGTTTGAATGCGCGCGGACTTAGAGCCGCAAAACTTCTAACCGGTGCACCGGAAAACCATGACGAGTTCGCCTTTGACTTTCAAGAGCACCAATGGCGTCGCTTTTTGCTGGCGCACAGGGTGATGACTGACATGCTGGTCGGCTTTTCTGGCAAGTGGAACCAAAAAAATCTGGCACAACAAATCACCGCCGCGCAGACTCAGAAAGGACTTGCCAGTGCAGACTATCCATTGTCAGCGGTGAATACAAACTCGATGATTGCCGACATGCAGGCATTGGCAAATCTCGCTGCGCAGTTTGGCAAGAATTCAACTGCAAACCCGATGAAGGAAAAGCGGGCCCATATTGAAATCGCGCCGCACGACAACTGAAATTGACGACGACATGAAATCAAGAAGCGGGAGCTCGAAAGTTGACAGCTGTCAACTTCTTCCAGATCCCCTTCTTTTCAACCCCGGCGGCTTCCCAAAACCGCCGCCAAACCAACCAAAGTTGACAGCTGTCAACTCTTCAGAACTGCAATGAATATCTTATCATTTCAATGCCTTAAATACTTTCCTCAATCTATCCGCCGCATCGTTTCACATGAACCATCTCGCACCAAACACCCTCTCTCACGGCCACCAAAACACCCCCGACACATCTCGCTCCGCATTCACCCGAACGGGTGATTGCATCGTTCATCGCCCGGCCTAATATCCCTCCCAATCACGGATTGCATTGCCACACCGGCATAGCCATCATGGCGTGGGGAAGACTTGGGGACGTCATAAAGTTATTGGGCAAGGGCAGGGCGGCGGCGTGGGCGCTCGGGTCAATGACACTGGCGGCAATGGCGCCAGCGATCGCAGCTGACTATCCGGCGACACAAGGCTGGGGGCCGCGACAGATGCGCGATTGGTATGAGCTGACCCAAGGCTCGCGCCTGATCCCGATGGATTGGCTGCGCGCGCTGAAAACAGTGACCGGTGCGGCGTTCCTGTCGCGCGAGACGCTCGAGGGCTACGGCTATCTTTATTTTCCCGGCTCAAGCGGGCCGTTGCCGGTCGGCTTTGTCAAGGACATGGATGCAGACGGTGCAAGCCACCTCGGATTCAACTGTTCGGCCTGTCATACGTCCAAACTGAAAGGCAACGGCACCGAAGTGTTCGTGCATGGCGGCTCAACAATGGCAGACTTTCAAGCGTGCACGACCGATCTGATTGAAGCGGTGGAATTGGCGCAAAGTGACGATGTTGAATTCAGCGGCTTTGCGGGCATGGTGCTGGGCATTTCGGCTGACGATGAAGCCCGCGAGCGCTTGCGCGCTGAAATGCGCACATGGGCGCACATGGCTGGACGTGCGCAAGACCATCAATGACACGGGCAAGGATTCGCACTGGGGCAGGGGGCGGGCCGATGCTGTCGGCATCATTCTGGCGACGGTCGCCAAGCTGGTCGATGATCCGCAGGTGCCGGCGGACACCAAGCGGCCGTTTCCCGCCAGCAACGCGCCGGTCGGCTATCCGTTTGTGTGGAACACCAACCAGCAGGCGCGGTTGCAGCACAATGGCGTTGTCGACAATGGCACAGACTTCGGCGTGGCCAATGTCGCCAGGATCGGTGCGCTGATCCGCAACTGGACCGAGGCGTTCGGCGTGTTTGCCACAAGCGAACTGTCGGAAGATACAAACAGCGCCAGCACGTCCATCCGGCTCGACAATCTGCTGCGCATCGAACAGGCGCTGGCCACCTTGCAATCACCAACATGGCCGGAGGCATTCGGACCGGTGGACAGCGCTGAGGCGGCGCGCGGCGCGGTGCTTTTCAAGGACAAATGCAGCGGGTGCCACGGTGCGGTTGATTCCAGCGACACGGATACCCCGCTGCCACTCATCGAAAGGCCTGGCACCGCCACGACGCCGGGCTTCATCTATCTGCAGCCGCTGTTTGCCACCAATGCGCGACCGGAAGATTTCGCGGATAACATCGCGCAGGACGATGACTGTATCGGCACCGATCCCGGCATGGCCTGCAACGCCATGATGCACATCGTCCCGGCCGGGCGGCTGCAAGGCAAACTGAATGTCATGGGCACAGTGGCGACGACAACAGACAGGCCCTTCGGCGAAGAGGCACTCAGCACCGACCTGCTGCGTGTTTTGATCCAGCGCGACATCATGAGCCACAAGGCGGAGAATGCGAAGATTTTCGCGGTGAACCAGCTGGAATCCTTTGGCCAACAGCTGGTGACCTGGGCCTATCAGCCGTTCGAGGACATTTACGACGGCCAGTCCGCAGACGGTGATCCGCTGGCCCCGCTGCGGGCGCGGATGCAAAACTGCGTCGCGGCAATGCGCCAGGCACTGGTCATGGACCCGAAGTCGCCGGTGCCTGTCTACAAGGCCCGCCCGCTCAACGGCATCTGGGCGACCGCGCCCTTCCTGCACAATGGCTCGGTGCCGACACTCGACGATCTCTTGAAGCCGCAGGACCAGCGCCCGGTGACCTGGGGTTATCTGGACGGCGAGATGGACACGGAAAAACTCGGGCTTGCCGACCGGTCGACGCAAAAGGGTGCCAGCATCTTTTCGGTCTACAGCGAGGATGGCACGGTGATCGCCGGCAACTGGAACGGCGGCCATGAATATGGAACAGACTTGGGCGAGCGCGAGCGGCAGGATTTGATCGCCTTTGTGAAGGGCCCTTGAGTGTGAAAACGCTGATGTTCATTGCCATTTTGTGGCTTGCCATTGCTGAAAGTCATTACGCACTGGCGCAAGATGCGATTCCTTGTGAACTCAATCCGCACTGCGAGCACGCCGTTCCATCGAAAGACTTTGAGCTGGAAATCGAAATCCAGCCCGTGAAGCCAAGGGTGGCGTTGCCAGAAAGTGTGGCGCTGCCAAATGCTGTACCCCCAAAAACAGCGGCAAAAAAACCGGTCAAAATCGCCAAGCCGGTGCAGAAGTTCAAGTTTGTGCCCGTGCGCAAAGCTGCGGTGCGGCCTGTGCTGCCGCCAAGACCAAGCTGGGCACGCTTGCGGGAAATGCCGGTGCCCGTGCTTGCAGGCGCGGATTTTGACGATATCGCCAGGCAATATATCGTCGATCTTGACCCGGACGCGTTTGCCGCAGCCGGGCTTGACTTGCTGACAATTCCCGTCACCAACCTTGCCGCACAGCTCGGCATTCAACCCAACCAAATCCGCTCGGTGCAACGGCGGTTCCTGTTGAGTGTGGTGCTGCGCGCAACGCCCGAACAGGCGGCAACGATGGCGCGCAATCCGCTGGTGCGCACCGTGCACGCCGACACCAAGATCAAGGCCGCAGGCGGCGAGGGCAAGCTGCCACTTTCTTGGGGCCTCGACCGCCTCGACCTGCCAACGCTGCCGCTTGACGGAAAATTTGACCGTGACAGCGGCGACTACACTGCGCGGCTTTATCTGCTCGACACAGGCATAGACAGCAATGAGGCGGAGTTTGGCGGCAGGGTGAAATGGGGCGCGCGATTTGCCAGACCCATACCCGAGACCTCGGGCCATTGCCGGGACCACCCCCGGCGCAGCTCCGAAAACGGAGATTGTTGATGTGGTCGTGCTGCCTTGTTCGCGCAAAATGACAGGCGAAGCATCCAGCCTGATCGAAGCGGCGGAATGGCTGCTCATACGCGAAGCTGACCATGGCGACGGCAAGCCGGTGATCGTCAACATGAGCCTGGCAGGCAAATGGTCGCGCAAAATCAACGCGGCCGTCGGTGTCATGACGGCAAACGGCCTTGCCGTGGTCGTAGCCGCTGGCAACAATGGCGAAGATGCCTGCCGCTTCTCGCCAGCCTCCGCAAAGGACGCGGTGACTGTGGCCGCTACCGGACCGCAAGACGAAACGCCCGGCTTCAGCAATTTCGGTACCTGCGTCGATGTGCATGCACCGGGGAAACTTTTGACCGCCGTCAGCGAAGGCGTGCGCGGCGGCTATGTGGCATCGAACGGCACGTCTGGCGCAGCCGCGCTGGTCAGCGGCCTTTTGGCGCGCTCGGTCAAGGGCAAAGGAGCAACCACAGCTGCGGCATGGCTTGCCGATGCTTCGGCACCTGCGGTCTACTGGCGCAAACGCAAACTGCCAAAAGACGGACAGGACATGCTGTTGGCGCAGGCCTCCCCGCTCTGGCGCAAGCTTTGCCGACTCAACTCAGAGACAAACCTGCGTGAGCGTCCCGCACCGTCGGCACGCAAACTTGCCAGTCTGGCGGCAGGGGCATTGCTGGAGATCGAAGAGTTTGAAGACGGCTGGGCGCTGGCGAGCGTGCCGGGCGGTTCAAAAGGCTGGCTCGCAAACGGAACGCAGGCTCGCCCGGCTCTCTCTGCGCTTGGCGCGAACGCACCATGCATGGCAGCGCGATGAGCAGTGCTTCACCGTTCAGCCTGATAGCCAATGGTGGAGCTGAGATTGTGGATCATGTGCACAAGGTCGGTGCGCGTCGCCGAATTGGTCTTGCGCAGCAGCGTTTTCATCTGCGTTTTCACCGTATCAAGAGAGCGGCTGCGAATATCGCTGATCTCGATGTTGGTGTGGCCAAGCGCGACAAGCTCAAGGATTTCGCATTCAGTGGGGGACAATTGGTAAAACGTCTTGAGCCGACTGGTGTCATGGCGAACAGGGCGGCTGGTGTCGATAATGGTCAAAAGGCGACAGCCCGCGCCAAGTTTGCCTGTGCGCGCGCTTTCTTCAACGGGGCAAATTTCAATGAACAAGGCCGTGCCGGGCTTAGCGAGTTCGATGACCAGCGCTTCTTTACGCGCCCGCGCGCCGAACCGCCCGTGCCCGCCGTCATCCGACACAAGGTCGCGGTAGCGTTTGGCAAGGCCGTTTTGCGCTGCATTGTCTGCAAGTTGCAGAGCACCGTTGGCAGCCTTGCGGAAGACAGGGTGCTCAAAAACCACCCGCTCGAACTCGGCATTGGCATAGACCACCGTGCCGCGCGGGCTGAGCACGGCAATGCCTTGGCTGGCGTTTTGCAGCAGATCCTCAAAAATGCCGCTGGCCAAAAGCTGTTGCTTAAGCGGCCGCGACAGGCCAATGACCTTGGCGATATGCGGCAGAAACAGGGCGGCCTTGCGCCTTTCGGAATCCAGTATGGGGCCGTGGTCGAGAGAATATTGCAGGGCAAAGCGGTCTACGTTGACCAGGTCCTTGTTCAAAAGCGCGCCCGCGCGGTGCTTCAAGCCGTGCTTCATCATGAAGGCTGTGTTCGGCTGCGCCAGCAAGGCGCTGACGTTGGACCCAAGATGGATGTCGCTGATCAAATCAACAGGATCGCCCTAATGCGAAAGTTCAGCAAAACGGCCCTGATCGCGGATTTCCTCGTCGTTGAACCTGATCAGATAGTCCCGGACAATATCGTGGAGATAGTTGGACGAGAAAATGCGCGAGGCAATTTGCGGGCGTTTTTCATCGAGCCGCAACTCGAATATGAACGACCCGCGCGCACCAAGTTTGTGCGCCAGTCGCAGCATCAGATTTGGCCACATCTATGGATCAAGCGCCGTGTCATAGATGCGCGAGATCAGATCGGTATCGTCTGCATCCATGCCAATCGGACTTTCCCCACGCTCGACATCCGACCTCATTCCGGCCCTGAGACAAGCAACTCCTTGCTGAACAAGTTAAGGTATTTCGACCGCAAGAGGCAAGGCCAAACTCGCTCGAATATGGCACGCACTGTGTGCGAAAACTGCGCGAAAGCACTGCCATGCGGGTGCTGAGGCGGCTCGCTGCTGCATTGGCGATTTTGCTGGCTCTCGCGATGGCGGTGATTATTTTTGCGACCAGTCCGGACGGGTGGACGCGCGACGAGATCAACCGCTTGACTATCGGTCTCAACGAAGCTGCCGCGATAGGCGTGCCGCACGGATAACTGATGAGCGATAAAGTGCGGCAGGCAAACACCGCACTGTTGGCAAAGGTTGAGACGGGCGCGGTTTTGAGCGCAGACGAAAGTGCGGATTACCGCGCAGTTTACCAACAGGTTCTCTTCGATAGCCAAACATTTCTTGCGCGGTTTGATGGCGAGCTGACAGTGCTGCCCGATCACGCGATGCATCAGCCCAACAACACCGGTGGCAATGGCATAGCCGGGCGGCACGATCATCATGACCGTTCGGCACGCTTGAACTTTGCGGGGGTGCTGGCCTCGTTGGATGCTCTGGAAACGGCGCGAACGCCATTCGGGCGCATTGTTCACGCCAATGCCGCCTACAAGGATCTGGTCGATTTGATTTCCCACCTTGGCGTCTCCCCGCATTCTGTGTCGGCCAGTTACGAGCCGCCGGAGACGCCCTGGCCAGATGCTGAGCTTGGCTCGGCGTTTGAAGAGATGATGGCGGGCTTCAAGGCGGCGCAGTTTCAAGATGTGAATACACCGGGCTACTGGTCAGCAACCGACGCCGCACTTGCCGCCTACAACCGGTTGATCGGTGCGGTGCAGGAGCGCATTATCACCGGCACCGCCCCATGGGAACGCCGCATCGCAAGGCGTTTCCTGTCGCCGCAAACGCTCGCCCCGCCTGTGGATTTGGAGCGCAAACCAAGGCGCTGATGTTGTCGCTGATTTTCACTCTTTCGGGTGATTTCGGCATTTCGAGCCGTGGCTACAATGAGCTTCCGCTTCCCTGTTGGGTTGACCGTCACACAACTTTTGACCCTACGAATTTGCCTTGGCCTCCAACTAACGCAATTTCCCGGCGTCAACAGATTGCCGCCACAGCGTGACTGCGCCGGACATTTCATATCGAGCGGCTGCGTCTGCACCAAACAGAATTTGCCGCAACTGCGGCATCACTTCTGCAAGTCCAAACGTGATTTTCGAAACTCATCCAGATTTCAACCGGAACATAGCTCCGTCAGCGGCGTTGTTCTGATGAGCCGCACATGATTGCGATCATCGAACCAACGACAAGGATGAACCCCATGAAAAAGATACTTCTCACAGCGGCCGCGTGCCTGTTTGTCAGCGCGCCTGCATTTGCCATGACCGACGCTGATTGCACTGCAATGTGGAAGCAAGCGGACACAAACGCCGATGGAACGCTCAACGGCACCGAAGGCGACCGGTATGCGGCGTGGATGAGACTTGCAGACAAGCCGATGGCCGAAGGGACAATGCTGAACGAGGCGATGTTCCAGGAAAACTGCAAGGCTGACCTTTTTGCCACTGCTGCGCTGGACGAAGGCGCACCTCTTGAAGGCGCAAACAGCTTCACCGAAGGCCAGGCCGGTGACCGCATCGTGGCAGCAGGAATGATTGCGCCGACATCGTTGACGAAAGACGACAAAGGCATCTGGCGCGGCACTGCAATGAAAGACGGCAAGTCAGTGAATGTCGCCGTTGATTTCAAGGGCAACGTTATCGCCCAATAATTTCCAACACCTCAACTCTCATGAAAGGCATGAAAAATGCAAACGATCACCAAAGTTTTCGACGACTACGATCAGGCAAAGCGCGCTGTGACCGCGCTTGAAGCAGCGGGCATTCACTCGTCCGAAATCAGCATGATCGCCAACAACAAAACTGAAGAGCTCCATGCAAATGACGACACTGTCTCTGAAGCCGGAACCGGCGCGGGCATCGGTGCAGCCGTCGGCGGTGCTGCCGGATTGCTGACTGGTCTTGGCCTGATGGCCATTCCGGGTGTTGGACCTGTTGTCGCAGCCGGCTGGCTTGTAAGCACAGCCGTTGGCGCTGTTGCAGGCGGTGCGACTGGTGGCATTGTCGGCTCGCTGGTCAGCTCCGGACTTGATGATGAGCACGCCCATGTCTACTCCGAAGCGGTTCGCCGTGGCGGCACGCTGCTCTCTGTGCGGGCAAACGATGGTCAGGTTGAGCAGGTTCACGCAATCCTTGATGAGCACCGCCCGTTGGATCCAACCGAGCTGGGTGCCGAATATCGCAAGAGCGGATGGAGCAAGTTTGAAACAGCCGAAGAGTCCATGGCTGACAAACAGGATGAGATTGATCGTGCCCGCCGCGCCATGTGATGATGGCAATTGATGCCAAAATGGCCCGGCGCACCTATTCAACGGGTGCGCCGGGCTTTGCTTGTCTGAACAAGACGATTCGGGCGGCAGTGATCCCGGCACCGGGAACCAATGGCGTCCGCAACCGTTGATAGGATTGAGCCACAAAGCCTGTCCACAAGCGCGACCGGATTTGTGGCGTCATCAGTTTCCATTGTATCCGGAAAGCGGCCATTCATGTTTCAAAAGCTTTTGCAACAAATTGATCGGCCAAAGATCGGGTGGGATGACAGCCAGCCGATCAGCTCCGAGATTTTTGGTCCGGAACGCTCAAAACAACACGCCCGTACACTGGCAGAATCACAAACGGTTACCGATCATCCGCAGCGTGTCCATTCCATTATCAACCGCCTTAACGACAACGCTGCCGAGTTGGTGAAATGCGTTCGCGAAATCACGGCGGCGATCGGCGAGGGCAAGCCGGTAACGCCTGCTGCCGAATGGCTGATCGACAATTATCATCTCGTCGAAGAGCAGATACGCCAGACCCGGGCCGATTTGCCGCCCGGCTATTACAGCCAGCTGCCGAAACTTGGCACGGGTCCGCTTGCAGGGCATCCGCGGATATTCGGCTTGGTGTGGGCCCACGTCGCGCACACGGACAGCGCCTTCAATCCTGCGCTGTTAAGCGATTTCGTCAACGACTATCAGCAAGTGCAACCGCTGACCATCGGCGAACTTTGGGCGGTGGCAATCAGTCTGCGGCTGATTTTGATCGAGAATCTGCGGCGCATATCCGTGCGCATCACTGCGGCCAGACGTGCCCGCGAACAGGCGGACAAGCTGGCGGACATGGTCTTGCAGCCACAAACCGCGCAAGCTTCAGCAGAGGAACAGTATCGGCAGTTGGGGGGAAAGGATCTTTCCAACGCGTTTGCCGTTCAGCTCATCCACAGGCTGCGTGATCAGGACGGATTGGCGGCCCATACACTGGATTGGCTCAAGCGGCGGGTTGAAACTGAAGGCCATTCGCTTGAGTCAACCGTTTCTGACGAGCATCATCGTCAGAGCGCCGCCAATGTGACCGTGCGCAACATCATCACCAGCATGCGCTATGTCTCGGATGTGAATTGGGAGAACTGGTTTGACGGGGTCAGCCTCGTTGACCGCGAACTGAGGGAGAAGTCTGACTTCGGCGAGATGGATTTTCCAAGCCGCACGCTCTACCGCACGGCAGTTGAAGAGCTGTCGCGCGGCTCCGCCCATGATGAACTTGAAGTCACGCACATGACCTTGGCAAGGGTCGCACTCGCTTCTGACAACGACAGCGCGGCCCGGCGCGATCCGGGCTATTTTCTGATTGGACCGGGACGGCGCGGGTTTGAACAGCATTTGAAGTTCAAGCCACCGGTGCTTCGGCGCGTCAGGACCACACTGAAGTCGGCCGGGCTTGCAGGCTACGCCAGTGCGATCTTCCTGGTTACATTGGCAGTGCTGTGGACCCTGCTGGGCAAAGTCTTCACTCCTGAAACCTCAACACTTCTGCTCATCGCGCTTGCGATTGCTGCGCTTCTGCCACTTGTGGAAACTGCGATCTCTGTGGTGAATTTTGCCGTCACCCGCCTGTTGGAGGCCTCGGTCATTCCTGGTCTTGCCCTGCGCGACGGCGTCCCGGCAGACTTGCGGACACTTGTTGTTGTGCCTACGCTTTTGACATCACGCGACGACATTGCGGAGATGATTGACCGGCTTGAGGTGCACTACCTCTCCAATTCGGCAGGTGAGCTCTACTTTGCGCTCGTCACCGACTGGACCGATGCGGCAACTGAGACATGCGCGGCGGATGATGATCTCCTGAACGAAGCACTGGCGGGCATTTCGCGTTTGAATGCCACTTACAGCACCACTTGTTTCCTCCTGCTGCACCGCTCCAGAAAATGGAACGAACAGGAAAACAAATGGATGGGATGGGAGCGCAAGCGCGGTAAATTGCACGAGCTGAACCGTTTGCTTCTGGGTGCGTCAGACACGAGTTTCACGACAATCGGCGGCCAAGTGCCGGATGCGGTCAAGTTCGTGCTTACACTGGATGCCGATACGAAGTTGCCGCGCGACGCAGCACGCAGGCTTGTCGGCAAACTGGCCCATCCTCTCAACCGGCCTGTGTTCGACGCCGGTTTGGGACGGGTTACAAGCGGATACGGCGTCTTGCAGCCGCGCGTCACACCATCGTTGCCAACGGGCCACCATGGCTCACTTTTCCAGCGCATATTCTCCACACCACGCGGCACGGACCCCTATGTGTTCGCCGTGTCCGACGTGTACCAGGATTTGTTGGACGAGGGCTCGTTTGCCGGCAAAGGCATTTATGACATTGAGGCATTTGAAGCTGCGATCAGCGGCAAAATTCCTGATAATGCCATGCTTAGCCATGATTTGTTTGAAGGCATATTTGCGCGCTCAGCTCTCGTCACAGATATTGAAGTCGTTGAAGAGTATCCTGACCGGTATACAGTCGCAGCATCGCGTCAGCACCGCTGGGTGCGTGGCGATTGGCAGCTTCTGCCCTGGCTGACGGCGCATCTGTTTGGAACAAAGGGCGTGTCAACAGCGGCTATTCCGGGCTTGGGTGTCTGGAAGATGACGGACAATTTGAGGCGCTCGCTCACGCCTGTTGCACTCGTGCTTTGCTACTTGATTGGTTGGCTCTTTCTGCCGGTTGATACGGCACTCCGATGGACGTTGGCATTGACGCTTGTAAGCGCCTTTCCCGTGTTTATCTCATCGGTGCTTGGTTCTGTGCCCAAACGTAAAGGCGTCACGATCGACAGCCAAGTAAGGGCGAACCTCGACGATTTTGGCCACGCTTTGGCCTATGCGCTCGCCACTCTGATGTTCCTTGGCCATCAGGCGTGGTTGATGGGCGATGCTGTTTTGCGAACAGTTCATCGGCTCAGGTTCAGCCGGAAGAACCTGTTGGAATGGACCACTGCCGCGCAATCCGCCTCAAGTCCGACGCCGGGAATTGCCATGCTGTCGCGGATGATGACCGGCAGCATACTTGTTGGCTTGATTGCGCTTGCAATAGCCGTTTGGCGCACTGACGCGGCATCGATTGCCATCGCGCCATTTGCTTTGGCTTGGCTCTTGGCACCCGGCTGCGCTTATTGGCTCAGCCGTCGCCCGACACCGGCTGATGCCGAACCAATCGCCCCGCAGGATGTCAAGGCGTTGCGCCTGATCGCGCGCAAGACATGGCGGTTTTTTGAGACATTTGTAGCCGAAGACGACCAGATGCTGCCGCCGGACAATTTCCAGGAGGACCCTGATCCGAGGGTAGCCCACCGAACGTCTCCGACCAACATCGGCCTTTACCTGCTCTCTGTTGCCAGCGCGAAAGAATTCGGCTGGCTGGGTCTTGGCGATGCTGTCCTGCGATTGGAAAAAACGCTCGAAACCGTGCACCGGATGGAGAGCTACCGGGGTCATCTCTACAATTGGTACGACACGCAAACCCTTTTGCCGCTCGAGCCTAAATACGTCTCAACGGTCGACAGCGGCAATTTGGCGGGACATTTGATTGCACTGGCAAATTATTGCGATCAATGGATCGCAGAGCCTGTAGACAATATGTCGAAGCTCGATGGCTTGAATGACGTTGTCAATATTCTCGCGGATGATTTGACAGCAATCCCGGATGACCGGCGCAATTTGCGTCCGTTGCGTGCGTCGATTCAAACCAAGCTGGCCGCGTTTCCTGTGAAAATCAGAGACGCCCGGCAAACACCGGAGCTGTTGACAGTGCGGCTTATTGAATTTGCGGTTCAGGCGACTGGCGTACTTGATGCCGTGAAAGAGTTTGATGCGGCGCTGACGTCTCCGGCCGGAACGCAGTTGTTGACCTGGGCCGAGGCCCTGCAGCAGACAATTGAAGCCCACTTCCGGGACGGTTCCATGAGCCCTGAAGCGGTGCTCAAACAGCGTCAAAGGTTGGCAAAACTGGCGCTCGACTTGCGCGCGCTGTCCGCGCGAATGGAGTTCGGATTTCTGCTCGACCCGCAGCGGCTGCTGTTCTCCATCGGGTTCCGGGTGCCAGAGGCGATGCGCGACGAAAGCTGTTATGACATGCTGGCTTCCGAGGCCCGGCTTGGCAGCTTCTTCGCCATTGCCAAGGGCGATCTGCGCACCCGTCATTGGTTCCGTCTCGGCAGGACCGTGACAGCAGTACGGGGAGGGGCCGCGCTGGTTTCATGGTCCGGCTCGATGTTCGAGTATCTCATGCCCTCGCTGGTCATGAGAGCACCGTTCGGCAGTCTGCTCGATCAAACGACACGACTCATTGTGCGGCGGCAAATTGACTACGCACATAGCCTCAACATTCCATGGGGCGTTTCGGAATCCGCGTTCAATGCGCGCGATATCGAGTTCACATATCAATATTCCAACTTCGGCATCCCCGGTCTTGGCCTCAAGCGCGGGCTATCGGAAAATCTCGTGATCGCGCCCTATGCAACCGGTCTGGCGTCGATGGTGTCGCCCAAATTGGCGGCGAGAAACTATGAACGTCTGGCTGCGCTGGGAGCCAACGGTATTTACGGATTTTACGAGGCGCTCGACTTCACGCCGTCGCGCCTGAGGATTGGCGAAAAGGCGGCCATCGTGCGCGCCTACTTTGCCCATCACCAAGGTATGACAATCACCGCCATTCTCAACACGGTGAAGGATGGCCAGATGCGAGACCGGTTCCACGCCGAACCCATCGTCCGGGCGACTGAATTGTTGCTGCAGGAACGCGCGCCGCGCGATGTGCCGATCATGCTTGCACGCGCGGAAACCTCCGCCAGCGCGGCGGAGACGGGCATTTTGGCGCCAACTGTGCGCGTTGCCGGCTTTGCAGGGCTTGGAACGCCGGTCACCCATCTCATGTCAAACGGCAGCTACAGCGTGATGCTGAACGCGGCAGGTGGCGGCTACAGTCTGTGGAAGGATATCGCGCTCACCCGCTGGCGCGAAGACAGCGTGAGCGACGATTGGGGCAGCTTTATCTACCTACGCGACCCGAGAACCGAACAGAGATGGTCGGCAGGGTTCATGCCGCTTGGGCGCAAGCCGGACTCGTATCAAGCCTCCTTCAGCGAAGACAAGGCGGAGATTGGCCGGACTGATGGCGCGTTCACAACGGTGCTGGAATGCGTGGTATCACCCGAAGACGACGCGGAGGCGCGGCGGGTGACAATCACCAATGGCTCTTCGTCAGCGCGGGATGTCGAACTGACCTCTTACGCCGAATTGGTGCTGGCACCTCGCGCAGCTGACAATGCGCATCCGGCATTCTCGAAAATGTTTGTTGAAACAGAGTATGTTGCCGAACTGGAAACATTGATCGCGACACGGCGCAAACGTTCTCCTTCGGAACAGGAAATCTGGACCGCGCAGTTTCTGGTTTGCGATGGTTTGAAGGTTGGCGAGCTCGAATACGAGACTGACCGTGGTCGCTTTATCGGCACCGGCAACACGCGGCGCAACCCGCAGGCGTTCATGTCCGGCCAAGCGCTGACAAAGACCGTGGGCGCTGTGCTGGACCCGATCTTTGCATTCAAGCTGCGGCTGCGCATCCCGGCTGGCAGGCAGGTCAAATGCACACTCTGGATGGTCGCCGCCGCTTCGCGTGAGGCGGTGCTTGACCTTGTTGACCGGCATCGCCAGGAGGCAGCGTATGAGCGTGCGCTGACATTGGCGTGGACGCAGGCGCAAATCCAGCTGCGCCATTTGTCGATCAATCATGAAGAGGCCCACCAGTTTCAAACGCTTGCAGGCCACATGATCCATCCGAACGCCGCGCTTCGTCCGTCATCGAAGTTTCTGCAGGACAATATCGGACCGCAGACAGCGCTTTGGCCGCACAGCATTTCAGGCGACAGGCCGATCCTTTTGGTGCGGATCGACGACATCGAACATATTGATCTGGTCCACGAAGTTCTGCGCGCCTTTGAATATTGGAAGACCAAGCGGCTGGCGGTGGACGTCATCATTCTCAATGACCGGATGTCTTCGTATACGCAGGATTTGCAGGTCGCCATTGAGGCGCTGGTGCGCAAGAGCACGACGCCGAAGGTGGACGGATCGAATGCCGGGGCTGGCGATGTGTTCACGCTGCGCGCCGACCTTTTGCCACCCGAAAGCCAGCGCATTCTGCCTGCCGTGGCACGCGCGGTGCTGATCGCCCGGCGCGGTGATCTGGCCAGTCAATTGAGCCGGATCAACGAGGCACCGGAACCCGTGACAACTCCGGTCACGGCAATCCTGCCGCTTCGGCGGTCCTTTGCACTTCCAACCAGAGAGTTGCAAAGCGGTGAATTCCAAAACGGCATCGGAAGCTTTGCCGACGAAGGGCGTGAGTATGTGGTGCAAATCAGCAATGACCGACAGCCGCCCGCTCCGTGGGTGAATGTGATTGCCAACAAAACATTCGGATTTCAGTGTTCGGCAGACGGCGGCGGTTATACCTGGTTCGGCAACAGCCGCGAAAACCAGCTGACACATTGGACCAATGACCCGGTCAGCAATCCGGTGAGCGAGGCGCTCTTTGTCAGAAATGACGCCGATGGAAGCCTGATCTCGCCGACGCTCAAACCATTGAATGCCTCAGACGGCACACACAAGGCGCGGCACGGGTTTGGCTACTCGATCTTCGAGCGCGAGACAGACGATCTCAAGCTTGAGCTGTTGCAAACCGTGCCGCTGGAAGGCTCGGTCAAGATTTCGCGCCTCAAGCTGACAAACCAAACCTCAGCAACAATGCGCCTCACCGTCACGTTCTACGCCGATTTGGTTCTGGGTCCGCCGCGCACAGCCTCTGCTCCGTTCATCACCACGGCCATCAATGAGAAGACAGGTGCGCTGCTCATCAAAAACCCTTGGAGCATTCAATCCGGCGGCCAAGTCGCATTCGCAGACATGCTGGGGCACCAGACTGCTTGGACCGGCGACCGGCGCGAGTTTCTTGGTGCGTTCGGCAGCCTTGCCAACCCGAAAGCACTGGCTGCCGGAATGGTGCTGTCAAACCGCACAGGGGCGGGGCTTGACCCATGCTGCGCAATGCAAACCGCTGTGGAAATTGAAGCTGGAGAAAGCGGCGAGGTCACCATCCTGTTTGGCGCGGCGCCAAACGAGGGCGCTGCCCAGGATCTGATCCTGCAAGCGCGACGGGCCCGGCCGGACACCGTGCTTGCTGGCGTAAAGAGCTTCTGGCGTGACACGCTTGGCGCGATAGAGGTCAAGACTCCTGACCGGTCGTTCGATATCATGATGAACGGCTGGCTGTTGTATCAGTCGCTCGCCTGCAGAATATGGGCCCGCTCCGGGTTCTATCAGGCAAGCGGCGCGTATGGATTTCGCGACCAGTTGCAGGACTCGCTGTCATTCCTGATCAACCGCCCGGACATCGCGCGCGAGCAAATCCTGCGTGCCGCGTCGCGGCAATTTGTCGAAGGTGACTTCCAGCACTGGTGGCTGCCCGAAACCGGGGCAGGCGTCAGGACGCGGATATCGGACGACATGGTCTGGCTCGCCAACAGTGTGAGCCAGTATTTGAAGGCCACTGATGACCGGGCGATACTGGATGAGCAGGTCCCATTCATTGACGGCCAGCATCTTGAACCCGGTGCACATGACGCGTTTTTCATTCCGCAGGCTGCGGACGAAAGCGCGAGCTTGTACGAGCACTGCGCGCGCGCACTCGACCGCAGCCTGGCACAAGGCGCACACGGACTGCCACTGATGGGCACTGGCGACTGGAATGACGGCATGAACCGTGTCGGCGAGGCTGGAAAAGGTGAAAGTGTCTGGCTGGGCTGGTTTCTGCTGGCGACATTGAAAGCCTTTATCCCCGTTGCCGAAAAGCGCAAGGACAAGGCCCGCGTCACAGCATGGAAGTTGCGGATGTCAGATTTGGCGATCTCGCTGGAGCGCGACGGCTGGGACGGTGAGTGGTACCGGCGCGGATTTTTTGATGACGGATCGCCGCTCGGATCAGCGCAGAGCGAGGAGTGCCGCATTGATGCGATTGCGCAGTCTTGGGGCGTGATCTCCGGCGGCGCATCTCCTGAACGCGCGGCAGCGGCGATGGAACAATCCTGGCGGCATCTGGTGCGCGCGGAGGATGGACTGGCGCTGCTGTTCACGCCGCCGTTCGACAAATCGGCGCAAGAACCCGGCTATGTCAAAGCCTATCCGCCCGGCATCCGCGAGAATGGCGGCCAGTATACGCATGGCGTGATCTGGTCGATCTTTGCCCATGCGAAACTTGGTCAGGCTGACCGTGCGATGCAGCTGTTTTCAATGCTCAACCCGATCAACCATTCCCGCAGCCCGGACGAAGCGGCGCGCTACAGGGTGGAGCCTTATGTGATGGCGGCAGACGTCTATTCTGTGGCACCACACGTCGGGCGGGGCGGCTGGACGTGGTACACAGGGTCCAGCGGCTGGATGCATCGTGCCGGCCTTGAAGCGATCCTCGGCGTCACGCGCGAAGGCGGGAAGCTGCGCATCAAGCCTTGTATTCCTGACGAATGGCCGGGTTTTGAGGTTGGTATCCAGATCGGCACTTCGAGGTATGACATCAGTATCAAACGAAACGGATCCAGCGCGCCGGATGCAGATGTCGAAACTGTGTCACCCGGCGAGTTCCTGATTTCGCTGCGCGATGACGGCAAGGTCCATGCCGTCGAGCTAGCGCTCCCTGATTGAACACTCGCCTGTTTCTGACTGGGTGGAACCAAAGCAGCTGCGCAGCGTTGAATCTCAATGACCTGAATCAAGGCAATGCAGATGGAAAATGGTCCGACAGACGCCAACGCGCCGCCGCTCGAAGCTGAGCACCAAGATCGCCAGATGACGCGAATGCAGGCGGGAGGCGAGACCATTGGCGATGCGCGGCATGACCTTAAGCCTGTTGTGGACGGCACAGCCGGATTGCCGGCAGCATGCATTTTCCTCCCCGATTTGAGCGCTGAATCCCCCTTCACATAAGTGCAAAAAAGCGCGCCTGCAAAGCAGACGCGCCTTTTATAAACTTTAGGCCGATTACTTTGCCGCCAGCTGACCGCGGATTTCGCCATCCGGGAATTTCGCGGTATGGACATTCACATAATATTTTCCGGCCTTCATGTCCGTCCACTGCGCCTCGGTGATGTCGGCGCTGCCCTTCATCATCATGGCACCGGACATGTCGATGACCGGCGGCGCAGTCTCCGTGGCACTGGCTGGACCGTGTGCATGGGCTGCCGTCGCGTCGCCGGTCAGGCCTTCAGCGCTCATCGTCCAAGCGACTTTCTTGGTGTCCGTATCAACAATGAACTCTGCAGTTCCCTTGCCGGCGCTGTCGTTCGCGGGCACTTCAGCAGAGCCCAGCATCTCTGTCGTGAAGGTCAGCATTTCCGCATGTGCGGCAGCGCTGAACAGCAGCACGGACGAAAGTGCCGCAGCGCTCACAAGTTTTGTGGTGAGGTGTGTCATCATCTTCTCCAATGATTGCATGCGGCGGGAATGCTGCCGCACCGAATAAACCGTCCGGATGGCAATTGGTTCCCCGCGTCATCTTGCCGGGAACTGTCTCCTGTCCAAGACAGAATTCGCAAAGGCTGGAACCAAATCCGCGAAAAGCCGTTCTTCATCCAGTTGCCAGATGCACCGGAGACAAAACCGTGAACCATAAACCAAAACGTCACCTTGTTGATCTTCTCAAGGGCTTTTCCACCGCGATGATGATCACCACGTCGGGTGACAGGTCGATGCATGCACGTCCGATGGCAATCGCTGAAATCGGCGACGACGGCGAACTGTATTTCGCCACATCGCTCGATTCCGGCAAACTGCGCGATATTTCGATTAATCCGGAAGTGACGCTGATCATGCAGGACGGATCGGTTTATGTGTCTCTGCAAGGAACGGCGAACCTGTCCACCGACCCTGCTCTGATTGACCGGTTGTGGTCCGAGGCTTGGAAGGTGTGGTTTCCTGAAGGCAAAGACGACCCGTCGCTTGTGATCATGAAAATTGATCCTCAAGACGCCGAGTATTGGGACAATTCCGGTCTCCAGGGCGTTGGCTATGCGATGACGGCGGTGAAGGCCTATATCAAGGGTGAGAAGCTGACGGAGATAGATGCGGCGCAGCATGGCAAGGTTGCGATGTAGCGGCATCTTCATTTCCAAACGGGGTCAGCCATTGTACTGATCCCGTGCACCACGCCGCCGGACAACCGGCGGCGTTTTTGTTTTTGACGTTGGCCGTATGCCTGTGTGTGAACGCGTCCCGCCGGAACTTAGGATGCGTCTTCCGAAAGGAAAAAGCGCAGCATTTCTGCTGATGCGTCGGGGCCTTTGGGATCGGTGTAGCTGCCTTGCGCACTGCCACCTGCCCATGCGTGGCCTGCGCCTTTGATCTGCCAGTGTTCGGCTCTTGCGACTCCAGCTTCACCGTTGTGGAACACTGTGCGGGTGTAGTGTCGTCCATTGGGCGCTGTGACTTGGCCTTTCGTCACGCTTCTGCGCAATTTCGGCCTTTCTGCGATCATTTCGCCATTCGCCGGATGGACAGTGGTGTCGGCATCGCCGTGAAAGACAATTGTGCGGATGTCCGGTTGCGGGCGGGCGTTTGCCGCGCCGCTGCGCATCACACCGAGCGCGGACATCACATCATTAGCCGACTGATAAGGCAGGCCGGAATGCACGCCGATGGCAGCGTAGAGCTCCGGGTGGGAAGCGCCCATGACCATCGCCATCGCCCCGCCAGCAGAAAGCCCGGCGACATAGATGCGTGTCGGGTCGATCTTGTGCTCCTCGGCAATCTCGCGCGTGAGCCCCGCAAGAATGGCGGGCTCGCCAGTTCCGCGTTGCTGGTCGCCCGGGTTAAACCAGTTCCAGCAGGCGGATGCATTGGCGGTCTTTGGCTGGACCGGATAAGCGACAAGCATGCCGTGTTCTTCAGCAAACGTGTTCATGCGTGTTCCGGCGGCAAAGTCGTCGGCGTTCTGGGTGCAGCCATGCAGCATGACCAGCAGCGGTCGCCTGCCTTGCGGCTTATGGGCGGGAATATAGAGCTTGTAGTCGCGTTTGCCGGCGTGGCACGAGAAGGTCTTTGTCAGAAATTCCGCGCCGGCGGGGGTTTTGTTCGATAGCGGCGCGTTTCCTGGCGCTGGTTTGCGCGCCGTTGCGGACTTTCGCATTGTGCCAAGCGCCTTCACCGCATCGCCGAGTGGATAGTGCTGACGAGGCCTGTCACCCTTGGTGTCGTTGCCGGTCAGGGCCTGCCGAATCTCCGCCGTCGCGTCGGAAAGACGCCCGGCCTTGGTCAGGCGAAGCGCTTCCGCCATCGTGGATTTGATATCAAATGTCATGAAGTGTTGCCTCAGGGTGGTTCAAGTCGGATTTCGGGTCAAGTTGGATTTCGGGTCAAGTGATCCGCCCGGACAGGGCGGCCTTCACGTCTTTGGCCGCATGCAGCGCACCCAGGACGGTGATCGACTGTATGGTCTCTGCCGCGAGCGCGGGCGTAACGTCGGCATCGATTGTCACAAGGCCCAGCACCTTTATGCTCAGCGTTTCACCAGCGGCCTTCACTGCTTCAAGATCGGCCTTGCTGTAGCGGCGAAGTCCAAGATCGAGCGTTTGTCGCACGATCAGCTTCTTCGCCTGATCGGCGTGATTGCCCAGCTGGTGGCGGATCGCCGTCCGGATAAAATCGGTGCGGTTGGAGTAGAACCCGTCCTGTACCAACAGGTCGATGTGGCCCAGATCAACGTAGCCAAGGTTGATCGTGATCTTTTCGCTCTCGCTGGTGCGGTCATGTAGGCGGAGAATTTCGGCGTTCATGGCAATTTTCCATCTGTCTGGATGGTATATGGATGTTCTCAATGCTATTTCAATGCCTGCGCGATTAGTTCTTTTACTGGAACGCAATAGCTGTAAGGTGGTTCACTTGAAAAATGCGCAGCCTGAAAGAACCTGATGGAAACCATTGAGGACGGACGTGCATTGGCACAGGCCATGGTCGATACGGTGCGGGATTCACTGCTCGTGCTGGACGGCGACCTGCGGGTGATTTCCGCCAGTCGTTCATTCTATTCAACGTTCCAGACCACCGTTGACGAGACCGAGGGGCGCAAGGTTTATGACCTTGGCTCCGGCGCGTGGAACAATCCGGCCTTGCGCGATTTGCTGGACCGCATCCTGCCGGAACATGGCGTGATGGATCACTTTGAGGTTGAGCAGGACTTTCCCCATATTGGCCGGCGCACGATGATGCTGAACGCGCGCAAGGTTCATTACGAAGGCGCTTCGACCAGTGCGATGTTGCTGGCGATTGAGGACGTGACCTCGCGCCGCGCGACAGAACGGCAGCTTGTCATTCTCAGCGAGCAAAAGGACACATTGCTGGCGGAGATGAGCCACCGGGTGGCCAACAGCCTGCAAATTGTTGCCAGCATCCTGATGCTCAAGGCGCGCACGGTGGGTTCACAGGAATCGCGCGGCCATCTTGAAGATGCACACCGCAGGGTGATGTCGATTGCGACACTGCAACAGCATTTGAAAGCGTCCGGAATGGGCGATGAGATCAGGATCAGCGACTATTTGACGACGCTGTGCGCGACACTCGCAGACTCGATGATCCGGGAGGGCAGCCCGATTTCCCTGAAGGTTGTATCTGACGATGGCGCGGTTCCGTCGCAGCAGGCGGTCAGCATCGGCCTTATCGTCACGGAGCTTGTCATGAACGCGCTCAAGCACGCCTTTCCGGTTGATGTGAAGGATGGCCGCGTCGTCGTCGGATATGAAGTCAAGGGCGATGACTGGAAGCTGTCGGTGTCCGACAATGGCGGCGGTATCAAGGAAAAGAAAACAGAAAAGCGTGCGGGCCTCGGCACGACGTTGGTCCAAGCCTTGGCAAAGCAGCTGGATGGCAAGGTCGAGACCACAACGGGCAGCGACGGAACGACGATTGCCGTGACGCGGGCAACCTTCATATCCCAACTGGCAACCGCCGCCTGAACGCACCGATCCAAAAAGCGAACGGTTGCACGGAACGAAGTTGCGTTGAACGAGTTTCGATAGCGTGGGCAGTGTGTCGCTTTGGCGGTTTGCGAGTGCTCAACCAATTTTGAAGCCGCCCGTTCAAATTCAGGAGCCGCTCCATGCACCAGCGCATCCGTAAAGCCGTTTTTCCTGTTGCAGGACTTGGAACGAGGTTCCTGCCGGCGACCAAGGCGATCCCGAAGGAAATGCTGACAATTGTTGACCGTCCGGTTATCCAGATGGCGGTTGATGAGGCGCGCGAGGCGGGGATCGAGCATTTCGTGTTTGTCACCGGGCGCAACAAGAATGCGATTGAAGATCATTTCGACAAGCAGACCGAGCTTGAGTCGGTTCTGCGCAGGCGCGGAAAATCAGACGAACTTGACCTGTTGGAACATGATCTGCCAAGCGCGGGTCAGACCAGTTTCACGCGGCAGCAGGAGCCGCTCGGCCTCGGGCACGCGGTCTGGTGCGCGCGCAACATGATCGGCGACGAGCCGTTCGCGCTGCTTCTGCCGGACATGGTCATGCAATCGGAACCCGGCTGCCTGAAGCAGATGATGGACATTTATGCCGAGACAGGCGGTGGCAACATCATCGCCGTTGAGGAAGTGCCGTGGGCCGAGGTTTCGCGATATGGTGTCGTCGATTTCAGCAAGACTGACGGCGCAGCGTTGGCAATCAACGCGATGATCGAAAAGCCGGAACGCGACAAGGCACCTTCCAATCACATCATAGCTGGACGCTACATCTTGCAGCCGGAAATCTTCGCCAAGATCGAAGCTGCAAAGCCGGGCGCAGGCGGTGAAATTCAGCTGACGGATGCCATGATCGCGCTGATGGCCGAGCAGCCGTTCTGGGGCAGCAAGTTTGAAGGCGTGACTTTTGATTGCGGCGACAAGCTCGGGTTCCTGATGGCGAACGTTGCCCATGGATTGATGCGCGAAGACATCGGGCCCGCCTTCCGCAAAGGCCTGGAGCGGCTTTTGGAACGTTTGCCCAGCCCTGAGGCGCTCAGTGTGGTCAATGCCAACGAGGTGGCAGGAACTCCAATCCCGAGGAAGCAGCCAGCGGCGGCATGAAACATAAAAAGCGGGACCGCAGTCCCGCCTTTGCATCATCACAAGCCAAACTTTGTCGTATCAGGCGGCGGTCGTTGACCGGCTGGCCTCAACCTGCACCACGGTATTTTCATCCACCGTCTCGCGGTCCATCAAAGCAACGATTGCGGCACCAACTTCGTGCAGTTTGGACAAGGCACCGCCTGTCATGCTCTCGCTGGAAGCGACCTCCAGATCCTTCGCATTGGCCTCCCATCGCTTCAAGACAGTCATCTTCTGCTCAGGGGTCAAAGACTCAGTTGACACCACGTCCATGGGTTCGTCGAAAATGCTCTCGGGCGTTAAAAGCGCCTGATCATAGTCTTTGGCGGAATACATGGGTTTCTCCTTCAAGATTCTATGGCGGCGAAACTCTGTGCGAGTTTGTGAGCGCAAGGCACCCAATGGACAACGCGCAGCACCTGCCAAAGGTTCCTGTTTTAAATCGTCAGAGGGGTAGCAGGCGCAGCTAAACTAGGCAGCAGCTTTCTCATCCGTTTGGAACATCAACGCTTGGCTGATCACTGCTTTGACCATATCCGGCATATACGGTTTGCTGATCAGGAACGCCGGCTCGGGACGTTCTCCGGTCAGGACACTTTCCGGAAACGCCGTGATGAAAATCACAGGCACAGAAAACTGCTGCAATATCTTGCCGACGGCATCAAGGCCCGAACTGCCGTCTGCAAGCTGGACGTCGGCAAGAATGAGACCCGGGCGCTCGCGCGCCGCCAATTCGAGCGCTTGGGTTTCGGTGCGCGCGATGCCGGTGATGCGATGACCGAGCGACAGCAAGATGTCCTCAATATCCATGGCAATGATCGGCTCGTCTTCGATAACAAGAACTTTGACAGATACTTGCACGGCAAATGACGCTGTGGATTCAGCCAGCAACGCTTTGACATGACCGGCACTGCTGTCCAAGATCACACTGATCTCATCGACGCCAAACCCTTCGACGCTGGAAAGCAGGAATGCCTCACGCGCCATCGGGGATAGTGCAGCCATCATCTGGTGTGGCCGCCCGCCAAACGGGTCGGACAGTCCTGATGACTTCATGTTGAACGAGACGGACTGCCAAATCCCGCAAAACTGCCGGTAAAGCGCAACACGGACGTCGATGCCGGATTTCAGGCTGGCCGGATCGGCAATGATCGAATCCAGCACGGCTGCCACATAGGCATCGCCGCTCTGCTGGCTGCCAGTCAGCGCGCGGGAAAACCGCCGCAAAAATGGCAAATGTGGAAAAATTGCCGAAGATAGGTTCATTGTCGGCAGCACCCTCTGTCCAGAACCTGTTCCAAGCTGCAATCAAAACACATTTTACAACTTATCTCAACTCAAACGCACCACACCGGAAAAGGTTCCAGAGACGTTTTTCATTGCACACCATACCAGTTCCGGCTCAGCTCTTTGAAAATGTGGAACTATTTTCGGTCGGGCACCGTTGTCCAGTTGACTGGCACACAAGAAGTTGTGCCTGATGGATCAGCGATTCGGTTGGATAGCATGAACAAGTGGAAGCGCGGGGTCTGATGACCGGATCCTCGTCAAATGACCAGACAATTGAGGCACCAGCCTCGTCAGACAATGACTTCTGGCTGCGCAAGCAATTGGAGACACTCAAACTCTCGCTTTCCGCCAATGGGATGGGAACGTGGGAGATGAATTTGGTCACCGGCCAACGACGTTGGTCCGACCAAACCTGTGCCCTGCACGGCATCAATCCAAACGAAATTGACACAGACAATGTCGTGTTGACGGACGCACTTATTCATCCCGAAGACCGTCGGCGGCAACGGGAGCTGCACAATCAATTGCGTTCCGGCCTCAATGCTTACGAACTTGAGTATAGAACCTTCTGGGGCAACAAGACCCATTGGATAGCCGCACGCGGCAGTGTGCTTGAGCGTTCTTCTGAAGGACCGACGCGTCTGGTCGGCGTTGCATGGGATATCACGCAGCTCAAGGAAGCACATGAGGCAAAATTGCAGGCCGAGGAACGCTTGCGCCTTGCGACAGAAACAGCGGGCATGTTTGCCTGGGAGATTGACCTTGTCGGCCACAAAGTGCACTGGGCTGAAAATGCGGCGCTGATCATCGGCTGTCCACAAAGCGACTTGAGTGACCGTCCGGAAGACGGTGCATTTTTCGTGTTGCCGGAAGACCGCCCCAAAATCCTCTATGCGTTCGAGGAGGCGCAGACGCATGGCGACACTTACACACTGGAATATCGCGGCATTGATCCGCGCAGTGACCGGGCGTTCTGGCGGGTAAGCGGCAAGTTCCTGCGCGGTGCATCAGGCCTTGTTGAACGGGCAATCGGTGTGACGGAAAACGTCACGCGGCAGAAGCGGTTCGAAAACGCGTTGCGCATCAGCGCAGAGCGTTTTGCGGCCACCGAAGCAGCGGCAGGTACGCTGAGTTACGACACAGACATCGCAAATAACGCAGTCTGGCGCAGTGCCGGTTTGAC
>JANPEK010000216.1:0-3369 GCA_031422915.1 Phyllobacteriaceae bacterium
CAATGTTGAGCTCGGCGAGATGCATGCGTTACGCCTCCGCCAGTTTCATCGCTTGGCCAACCCAGTCATCGCGCTGGATGCGGCCATTCAAATTCAACCCGGTATCCAGTTTCGCCACATCGTCGGCGCTAAGTGCCGCGAGTTGGGCAAACGAGGTGATGCCCTTTCGAACCAGCATTTGCTCAAGCTTGGGGCCAATGCCGGAGATCAGTTTCAAGTCGTTGGCGACCGTGGCAGGCTTGGTTTGCTCTGCTTGTGGTGTTGCAGGTTTTGCTGCAACTATCCGTTCCGGCGCTGCTTTGGCGAATGCTTGGGGCGTTGAAGGGGTAGTCTTTGTCGGGACGGCTGCGTTTTGCACGATTTTTAGCGACGTAACAGTTGCAGCTTTTTCTTCCGGTTGGCCAGCGGCAGGTGCAGGTGTCAGTTTTTCCGCCTCCGCAGCACTCGCCCTCGCACGCAACGGAACGATCGACTGTGTCGCCGCTTCCATGATCTTGGTCGTTGCGGCAAAGCCGGCAACGGAAAGCTTCACCCCTGCCGAAACCCATTCGGCATAGAGCTTGGCGACCGCATCCTGGCTGTGCTTGTCAACGGCCATTATTTTGCTTTCTCCAATCGTTCTACCCGGGCAACCAGCGCGGCAATCTGCTCTTCCATATTCTGGTTCCGCAGATTGGCGTGTGTTGCCAAGCCGACCGCAGTCGCCGTGGTCTCCTGCCAGTCGTCGATCTTCTTGTCCAAAGCATCAAAGCGCTTGTCGTGATTAGATAGCGACTTGGAATGGTCGTCCTGCACCTTGCGGATATCGCGAAGCAGGCGGAGTACGATGTCGGTTGATTCATCGGCCATCGTCCTACTCCGCTGCCACAAGCATCGGCTCAGCCCGATGGGCATTGCGCGAGAATTCGTCGATGCGGCGTTCGATTTCCGGGCGGAAGTGGCGAATGAGCCCTTGGATCGGCCAAGCGGCGGCGTCGCCGAGTGCGCAGATGGTGTGGCCTTCGACCTGTTTGGTGACGTCGAGCAGCATGTCGATTTCGCGCTTTTGCGCTTCGCCCTTCACCAGACGCTCCATGATGCGCCACATCCACCCCGTGCCTTCGCGGCACGGCGTGCACTGGCCGCAGCTTTCGTGCTTGTAGAAATAGGCAAGCCGGGCAATCGCTTTGACGATGTCGGTCGACTTGTCCATGACGATAACCGCCGCAGTGCCCAGACCCGAGCCGAGCGCGCGCAACCCGTCGAAATCCATCGGGGCGTCGATGATCTGCTCCGCAGGCACCATCGGCACCGACGCGCCGCCTGGGATAACCGCGAGCAGATTGTCCCAGCCGCCGCGAATGCCGCCGCAATGGGTGTCGATCAGCTCGCGGAACGTCAGGCCCATCACTTCTTCGACCGTGCACGGCGTATTCACATGACCCGACACGCAGAACAGCTTGGTGCCGACATTGTTGGGTCGGCCAAAAGACGAGAACCAGCCCGCGCCACGGCGCAAAATTGTTGGCGCGACGGCGATGGATTCGACATTGTTGACCGTGGTCGGGCAGCCATAAAGGCCCATGTTGGCCGGGAATGGCGGTTTAAGGCGCGGCTGGCCCTTTTTGCCTTCGAGGCTTTCGAGCAGCGCGGTTTCCTCGCCGCAGATGTATGCGCCTGCACCATGATGAACGTATACTTCAAAGTCCCAGCCGTTCACATTGTTTTTGCCGAGCAATTTGGCATCGTAGGCTTCATCAATCGCGCGCTGCAGCGCTTCGCGTTCGCGGATGTATTCGCCGCGCACATAGATGTACGCCGCATTCGCACCCATGGCAAAACCGGCGATCAGGCAGCCCTCGACCAGAGTGTGCGGGTCATGCCGCATAATGTCGCGGTCCTTGCAGGTGCCCGGCTCGGACTCATCGGCATTGACCACCAGATAATGCGGCCGGCCATCGGAGACCTTCGGCATGAACGACCATTTAAGCCCGGTCGGGAACCCCGCCCCGCCACGACCGCGCAGGCCCGATGCCTTCATCTCGTTGACAATCCAGTCGCGGCCCTTGGCGATCAGGCCCTTGGTGTCATCCCAATGCCCGCGCGACTGCGCGCCCGCCAGCGACTTGTCGTACTGGCCGTAGATATTGTTGAAGATGCGGTCTTGATCATGCAGCATTGCTCAGACTCTCAAACCGGCTTGTCGCCAACGGAATTGCTCGGACGCCAGCCTTTGGCGAGTTTCTTGGATTGTTTGACCCACTCGTCGCGCGCCGCGCGGCCTCGGAACCCCTCAAGGCGGTCGTCAACCCAGTTCAGTTCGGATTTGCCCCACGCGGCGATCTGGTCGAAATGCCAGACGCCCATGTCGTTGAGCATCTTTTCAAGCTTCGGCCCAACGCCCCAGATCAGCTTCAGGTCATCGCCGTTGCCTGCGCGCGGCTTCTTGAGCAGTTCCGGCTGGCTTTCCGCCTTCGCCTTGGGAGAAGCAGCAGGTTTGGCGGCTGATTTCGGCGGGCTTTTCGGCGCAGGCGCGGCAGGGGGCGCAGCCATCAGCGTAACTGGCGCTGCGGCATCCTTGCCTGTCATCTGCGAAGCGGAATCCTTGGTCGGCGAAGCCAGTGCGGCTGCGCCCTTGCGGTTCTTGCCGCCGCCTGCCGTCACCTTCTTATCATCCAGACCGCGCACCAGCGTGCTCTTCGCCGCTGGAGCAGGTTCGGCGGATGCCGCAGTCTCGACCTTCGCGCTGACCTTCACCGGCGACGGACCCTTGATCGCCGGGCTCGTTTCCATCGCCGAAGTTTTTGGCTTGGCCGCGTTGGAGGGTGCTGCCGCAGGCGCGGGTGCAACGGCAGCAGCTGGCGTTGCTGCCGCCTTGATGGCTGTTTCCTTGGCATATTCCTTGGCGAGGCGCTGACGCTCGGCCTTGGAGATCGCTTTCTTGTCCTGCAGCGTGGTGTAGCCGGTGATGGGCGCGGCAAAGACGCGACCGTTTTGCGGCCCGGTCGGAATCTTGTCGCCCTTGCCCGCTTCAAACTCGTCGATGATTTCAGCAAGACGTTCCGGTGTCAGGTCTTCGTATGTGTCCTTGAACACCATCACCATCGGCGCGTTGACGCAGGCGCCGAGGCACTCGACCTCTTCCCACGACAGTGTGCCCTTGGCATTCAAGTGAAACTGGTCGTGGTGAATTTTCGAGCGGCAGACATCCATCAGCGCTTCAGAGCCGCGTAGCATGCAGGGCGTTGTGCCACAGACCTGCACGTGGGCGCGCGTGCCGACCGGCTTCAGCTGAAACTGCGTGTAGAACGTCGCAACCTCAAGCACGCGAATATAGGCCATGCCGAGCATGGTGCCGACATGCTCAATGGCAGGCTTTGAAACCCAGCC
>JANPEK010000217.1:0-24831 GCA_031422915.1 Phyllobacteriaceae bacterium
ATGGGCCTTCGCCTCACCGAAGGCATCGACATCCCGCGCTTCGAACAGCTGTCAGGCCGCTCGCTGAACCAGAAGCGCGTGTCAATCCTGCGCGAAGAGGGCATGATCGAGCCAGTAGGCAACAGCCGCCTGCGTGCCACACCACGAGGGATGATCGTGCTCGATGCCGTGGTGGCGGACTTGGCGATGGAGTAGGCCTTTTCTTTACTTCTCCCCGCCGCTTGCGGGGAGAAGGTGGCCGCGAAGCGGACGGATGAGGGGCAGCGCCGAGGGCTGAAAATTATCACTACCGATCAAGATGCAGCGAAAAATAGAACCCGCTATGGCCTTTTAATAGATAAATATATCAATAGGTTAGGACACCTTCCACCCTCGGTGGTGCCCCTCATCCGTCACTTCGTGACACCTTCTCCCCGCAAGTGGCCGGGAGAAGGGAAGTGCTCACACCCTCGGCTGCTCATGCGTTGCGCAGTGTATCCCGCCGCCGACTTCGCCGACCGGGTCCACATTCAGCATCACAATCTCGCGCCCCGGATAGACCGTAGTCAGCGTCGCCTTCGTCTCCGTGTCCGTTTCCGCATCGCCAAACTCCGCAGCGATCACTGCGCCGTTGCAGACGTAGTAGTTGACGTATGAGTTGACGAAATCCTTCGATGTGACCCGTCCGGTCTTGGGCTCTGGAATGATGATCAGCTCCAGCCCTTCGCCATTGCCAAAGCGCACCAGCGACAGCGCGTCGTAGGTCTGGTTTGCCGAAACCGACCACGGGTCGCCTTCATCCATCTCCTCCGGTAGCTGGATCAGCACCGCGCCGGGCTGCACAAACCGCGCCAGCGCGTCGATGTGATAGTCGGTGATGTCCGCGCCCATGACGCCCGGTGCCCAGATGATCTGTTGCGCGCCCATTGTTTCGAGCAGCATCTTTTCCACGTCCGCCTTCGTGCCCGCATTGCGGTTTGGATTGATCCATGAGCTTTCATGGGCAATCAGCATGCCGTGCCCATCGCTCTCCACGCCACCCGCCTCGCCGACAAGGCCTGCGTCAAACACCTTCAGCCCCAGCCGCTCGGCCACCTTGGCGGCAATCTTGCCGTCATTGTCATGAACCTGCTTGTTGCCCCAGCCGTTGAAGTTGAACTGCGTCACGGCAATGCCGCCCTTACCATCAATAACAAACGACGGCCCGCTGTCGCGCGCCCACAAATCATCGGTCGCAATGTCCCAGATTTCAACCTTCTGTCCGAGCAGTTTGCGCGCAGCCTCTTCATGATCCTTAGCCATCATCATGACCACCGGCTCGAATTCAGAGATTTTATTGGCAATGTCGCCGATTGTTTGCTGCAGTGTCTGCAAAAACGCCGCATCGGGATGAACAGTCGTGTTCACCGGCCATTGCATGAAGGTGCGCTCATGCGGCAGGGATTCTTCCGGATAGAAATAGCCGGCACTCGCCGCACCCGCCGCCGCAAAGCTGCGCCCGGGAAAAAGCCCCGCCCCAGAAAGTGCGGCTGCCCCATGCAAAAATCTCCGGCGTGACAACATGTATAAAATCTCCGCGTCCGGTGAAAACCGGCAAGTCCCTTGTCTTTTATCATCCTTACAGCGGCAGGGTTGCCGAATTCTTTCTGCACCGTGCTTTCGGTCTATGGCGCAATGCTCTAAAGCGATCTTTGAACGAGAGCCGATTGATGGAAAACACCCGCGCATTCCGTATCGGCGATGCCGTCATGCAGGCCAAGCCGTTGGAACCGGCGCTCTATATTGTCGCCACGCCGATCGGCAATCTTGCCGACATCACGCTGCGGGCGCTGGAAACCTTGGCCGCCTGCGATCTGGTCGCCTGCGAAGATACGCGCACATCCCGCGTTCTACTCGACCGTTACGGCATTTCCACCAAGACCGTTTCATACCATGTTCACAATGAAGCCTCATCCGGCGAGCGCCTGCTTGATGACATCGCTGGCGGCAAGTCCGTTGCCCTCATCTCAGATGCAGGCACACCTCTGATATCCGATCCGGGCGAGCGCATCGCCGCCCTTGCCAAAGAGCGCGGCATTCGCGTCGTGCCGATCCCCGGTGCCTCTGCCGTGCTTGCTGCATTGTCATCTGCGGGAATTGCGACAGAGCGATTCTTCTTTGACGGATTCCTGCCCGCCAAACAGGGCCAGCGCCGCAGCCGCCTTGCCGCGCTCGCCGCATTGGACGCAACGCTGGTCTTTTACGAGGCCCCGCACCGGTTGACCGAAACGCTCGAAGACATGAAGTCCGTCTTCGGTGACGCGCGCACCGGTGCGGTCTGTCGTGAACTCACCAAAAGCTTTGAAGAGATCACCCGCGCGGACTTTCGCACACTTTTGGAGCGCTATTCGAGCGCTATTCGAACACGCGGCGAGATCGTCATCGTCGTTGCACCGCCTGAAGAGCAGGCCACCGGAGTTGCCGATATTGACGCGCTGCTGCGCTCGCTGATCGCCGAAATGCCAGCCTCGAAAGCCGCAGCCGAGGCCTCGCGCCTGACGGGCGAGCCGAAGGGCGATCTCTACAAACGCATCCTTGCCATGAAGTCCGGGACCAATGGCTAAGCGCCTGACCAGACAGGAAGCCGAACGCCGCGGCCACCGCGGCGAATGGCTTGCCGCCTGGTACCTGCGTTTCAAGGGCTACCGGATTGTCGCCAAACGGTTCAAGACCAAAACTGGTGAAGTCGATATCATCGCCCGCAAGCGCGATCTCATCATCATGGTCGAGGTCAAGGCCCGTCCGAGCGTGCTCGAAGCCATGGATGCGATCTCGGCCACAGCCCAGCGCCGCATTGAATCGGCAGGCGATATCTGGCTTTCGCGCCAACGGGATTTCGCGAAACTGTCCGTGCGCTACGACCTGATCGCCATACTTCCGCGAAGCTGGCCGGTGCATGTCGAGCGGCTGTTTGATGGTGGCAACACGTAAACTCAGCTGCTTGGCGTTGCCGCCTTCTGCCGCTCGCGCTTGGACCCGCCGCGCAGTTTCAGCACGCTTTCAAGCCAGTCGGTGCGCATTTCGGGCACCGAGGCCAACAGGTTCTCGGTATATGGATGATAGGGCGGCGCGAAGATTTTTGTCGTCGGGCCCTCATCCACCAGCTGCCCCTTGAGCATCACCGCCGTGCGGTGCGCGATGCGGCGCACGATGCCGAGATCATGCGTGATGAACAGATAGGCGACGCCGAGTTCATCCTGCAATTTCTTCAAAAGCTTGAGGATTTCATCGGCCACCAGCTGGTCAAGTGCAGAGGTCGGCTCATCGCAGATGATGAGGTCAGGATCAGCCGCCAAGGCGCGGGCAATGCAGATGCGCTGCTTCTGGCCGCCCGAAAGCTGGGTGGACAGGCGTCCGGCATAATCTTCCGGCAGTCCGACTTGCCGCAACAATTCGGCGACGCGGGCTTTTACCTCCGCAGGGGATTTGTTGTAATAAAACGCGACTGGGCGGCCAATGATCTCGCCGATTGTCTGGCGCGGGTTGAGCGCCACGTCCGGCAATTGGTAGATGAACTGGATCTGCCGCAAATCATCTTTCTTGCGGTCTTTGAGGTAAACAGAAAGTTCGGTGCCGCGGAACTTCACGGAGCCGGATGTCCGTGGCAACAGCCCGACGATCAACCGCGCCAACGAGCTTTTGCCGGAACCGGATTCGCCCACCACAGCCACAGTCTCGCCCTTGGCGACATTCAGCGTCACGTCATTGACAGCCTTGAAGTCCCCGTACACGCCGAGCGCATTCTTGATGTCGAGGATGATTTCGCCGCGCGGCTTGTCGAGTTCCTTGGAAAGATGGTCGGCCTGTTTGCGCTCGCTGACGAGGGCGCTTGTATAAGGGTCTTTCGGGTTGGACAGGATCTGCTCGGTCTCGCCAAGCTCGATCATGTTGCCGCCGCGAAGCACCATGATGCGGTCCGAAACCTGCGCCACCACTGCCAGATCGTGCGTGATGTAAAGCGCAGCCAGATTATAGTCGCGATTGACTTTTTTGATCAGCGCCAGCACTTCGATTTGCGTTGTCACATCCAGCGCCGTCGTCGGCTCGTCGAACACCATGATGTCCGGCCGGCAGGACATGGCCATGGCCGTCATGACGCGTTGCAGCTGGCCACCGGAGACCTCGTGCGGATAACGGTTGCCGATGGTTTCGGGATTGGGCAGATCCAGCGCCTTGAACAGTTCGATCGCCCACTCTCTGGCTTCAGCCGGTTTCATCAAACCGTGCTGGATCGGCATCTCGCAAACCTGGTCGAGAAGCGTGTGGAACGGGTTGAACGACGCTGCCGCGCTCTGTGCGATGTAGGCAATGTGCTGGCCGCGCTGTTCGCGCCGCCCTTCACTGGACAGATCACGGATGGCAACGCCGTCAATCTCGATAACGCCACCGGTAATCCGGCATCCGGCGCGGGTGTAGGCCATCGCTGCAATGCCGATTGTGGACTTGCCCGCACCGCTTTCGCCGATCAGCCCCAGCACTTCGCCGCGCTTGAGTTCAAGAGAGACATTGTTGACAAGGCAAAGGCCGCTGACGGACTCGACGCGCAAATCACGGATTTTAAGAACCTGATCGACAGCCATTTTCACATCTCCGCCGAGGCGCCGGAGGGACGCGCATTGATTGAAAGGATCCAGTCAACAATCAAATTGACGCCAATTGTCATCAACGCAATCATCGCTGCCGGATAAAGCGGCGCGGCAAGTCCGAATGAAATCGCCTTGCCGTTTTCACGCACCATGCCGCCCCAATCGGCGAACGGCGGCTGAATGCCAAGACCGAGGAACGACAGGCCGGCGACAAACAGGAAGTTGAAGCAAAACCGCAGGCCGAACTCGGAGATCATTGGCGGCAATACATTCGGCAACACTTCCCTGCGCATGACCCACCAAAGGCCTTCGCCGCGCAATTTTGCCGCCTCCACATATTCAAGCACGGCAATGTTCATGGAAACCGCGCGGGCAAGACGAAACACGCGCGTCGAATCAAGGATCGCAATGGTGATGATCAGCGTGGGGATCGATGATCCGAACATCGACAGGATGATCAGCGCAAACACCAGCAGCGGAATGGACAACATGACGTCAACAATACGAGACAGAACCTGATCGATCAGATTGCCGCCGGTGGATGCCAGAAGGCCAAGCGTTGTTCCAATCAGGAATGACAGCACCGTTGTCGCCAGCGCAATCCCGATGGTCATGCGCGCGCCGTAGATGATGCGTGACATCATATCGCGGCCGATTTGATCGGTGCCCATCCACGACGCTGAAGAGGCCGGGGCCCACGTTTCACCGACGGTCTCGGCTTGACTGTAGGGCGCAATCCATGGCGCAAACACCGCGATGATCACAAAGAAGCCGACAATTGAAAGACCGACCCACGCCAGCCCGTTTGGCTTGTATCCGAATATGGTCATGACTTAATCCGCCCTTGAAGCTCTGCGCAGTCTTGGATTGGCCAAAATCGCCAAAATGTCTGCAACTGTATTGAGAATGATGAATGTCGCGGCAAACAGCAGTCCGCAGGCCTGCACCACCGGCAGATCCCGCTTCGTCACGCCATCGACCATATATTGGCCAACGCCCGGGTAGACGAACACCACTTCGATGACGACCACGCCGACGATCAGATAGGCAAGATTGAGCGCAATGACGGAAATGATTGGCGCGGCGGCATTGGGCAGCGCGTGTTTCATGATTACCCGTGATCGCGGCATGCCCTTGAGGAACGCCATTTCAATGTAGGGCTGTGACATGATCGAAAGCACGGAGGAGCGCGTCATGCGCAGCATGTGCGCGGCCACAAGGAATGTCAGTGTCAACGCGGGAAGCGCGATTTTGTACAGTCTTTCACCAAAGCCCATGTCGTCAAAAACCGTCGAAAGCGACGGAAACCAGCGGAGCTTCACAGCGAAGACCAAAATCAAAATGTAAGCGATAAAGAATTCAGGCACCGAGATTGTCGCCAGTGACACGACATTCGACCAGCGGTCCTGCCACTTGCCTTCATTGATCGCTGCAAGAATGCCGAGGCCGACGGAAATCGGCACGGCAATCAGTGCTGCAACGCCGGCCAAAAAGAGCGTATTCTTGAACTTGCGCATCAGCTCGGGGAGAATTTCGCGCTTGTTGGTCATCGCAACGCCGAAATCGCCCTGGATGGCGCCGCCGAACCATTCGAAATACCGCACATATGCAGGCCGGTCCAAGCCTAGCTCAATGCGAAACGCGGCAAGCGTTTCAGGCGTGGCACCTTGGCCGAGCACGGCAGACGCCACGTCGCCCGGCAAAATTTCTGTGGCCGCAAAAATCAAGACGCTGACGGCCAGCAGCGACAAGATGCCGAGGGCGATCCGAGTTAGAATAAATTTCGTCATCAGATCGCCCCCCAGGCTTGTTTCTAGTGTGTCAAGTCACTGATTCTCAAGCGAACCAGCCCTTTTCCGCCATGCGGTTGTCGTTCATGTCGTAACGGGAATGCGGTGCATTGCCCATCACGTTCTTGGCGTAGCCATCCAGATAGTCGGTGATGGCAAAGCAGATCATGCCGCCGTCATCCGCGATGAGTTCCTGCGCCTTGTTGTACATTTCCTTGCGCTTGGAATCATCGAGCTCAATGCGGGCATCGGTGATGAGCTTCTGGAAATCACCATTGACCCACTTGCTATCGTTCCAGGCAGCCGGTGCACCACTTTCATCAGCGCCAAAGACCTGTGTGAGCGACGCGTCCGCAGACATGCGGCGGCCCCAATACACAGCGCAGAACGGCACCTTGAGCCAGACATTGTCCCAGTACCCGTCGCTGGAGACCTTGTTGACGGTCAACTCTACGCCGGCCTTCTTCAAGGATTCCTGATAGATCTGGGCGCAGTCAACGGCAGTTGACCATGCACCTTCCGACGTCTGCAACTCGACCTTCGTTCCGGCAGCAAGACCGGCGGCCTTGAAGTGGAACGCAGCCTTGTCAGGATCGTAGGCGCGCTGCGGCATGACGGTGTTGTAGTATGGGTTCAGCGCGTCGAGCGTATGGTCGTTGCCCGGCACGGCATAGCCGTTGTAGACCTGCTTGATGATCGCTTCGCGGTCGATGCCGTATTTCAGGGCAAGGCGAAGATCCTTGTTGGTGAACGGATCAGACATGACTTGCGAGACAAAGCAGAAGCGGTTGCCGGTGCCTTTGGTGCGGGTGATGTTGAGGTTCGGATCCTTCATCAGAAGGTCAACCGTGCGCGCGTCCATGCGGTTGGCTGCATGGATTTCGCCGGATTGAAGCGCGGCGGTGCGTGCTGCAACGTCCTGAATGTTGCGGATTTCGACGGTGTCGAAGTTGCCGCGACCGGCTTTCCAGTAATCGCCGCGGTTTTTGAACACGAGGCGCACGCCCGGCTCGAACGATTCCAGCGTATAGGCACCGGTGCCGATCAGCTTGTTCCAGTCGGTGAAATCCTTCGGGACGACGATGACGTGGTAGTCGCCCAGAAGGTATGGGAAGTCGGCATTGCCGGACTTGAGCGTGATCGCGATTTCGGATGGCGACAGCGCCTTGATGTCGGCAATCGGCTCAAGAATGCTTTTTGCCGGCGACTTGGACTCCGCAGTGCGGTGATACGCGATCGAATAGAGAATGTCGTCTGCGTCAAGCGCCTTGCCGTTCGAGAAGGTGACGCCCTGACGGACCTTGAAGACCCATTCGACAGCGCCGGGCTTGGCTTCCCAGCTCTCGAACAGTTCGCCGCGCGGAACGCCGGTTTCGTCAAATTCGACAAGATTGTTGCAGACCGCAAGCGAGGCCGCGATCATGACCGAGTCGGCATAGGTGGATGGATCAAGCGAATCAGATGCCGAGCCGCCTTCCATGCCGATGATGAAGTTGCCGCCCTTCTTGGGCTCGTCTGCGTGGGCAGAATTTGTCCAGAGCATGTTTGCGGCAGGAATTGTCAAACCGGCGAGTGCCGCCAGCTGAAGAAAATCGCGCCGTGAAACCTGGCTCCTGGCAGCAAGCTTCTCGGCAAGTTTCAATTTTTGTTCAAAGTCGTTCATAGACAGAGTGCTCCCATTTTTTGGCCGGTATCGCATTGCAATACAGATGACCGGCCCTGTCAACAAATCATTGGGGAGTGCTGCCGCTTCACCACGCGGTGAAGTTTCCGGCCTTGGTCCCCAATGGACGAGCGCCCTCAAATTCATGGACCGGATCAGGTCGCAAAAGCGTCCCGTCCGGCATCTCTTTTTGGCGCTTTGTATCCCCGCGCCTTATTATTTTCCCGCAAACTTCAGGCAGGCTGCCCATGCGTAAAAACAAACGGAGATCAGGGCAAACTTGCTGCCCTCTGGCGACATTGAATGTGAGAATTGCGACGTTGGTGTCGTTTATGCGATTTGGCGGGCGCAAATATACTGATGGCGTCAGCGTGGCCGGTCGGAATGGCCCAAATCATGCTCCGGCCAGACCGCATCGCGCAATTTCTGTTTGAGCACCTTTGCCTCCGGGAAACCGCCGTCAGCCTTGCGGTCCCAGATGAGTATGCCGTCCGCCGCGATCTCGAATATTCCGCCCGTGCCCGGAATGAGCGCCACCTCGGAAATGTCCTGCCCGAAGGTTTGCAACAGCTCCTGCGCCATCCACGCCGCGCGCAGCATCCAGTTGCATTGTGTGCAATAGACAATGGTGATGCGCGGTTTGGCGTGGCTCATTTTATTCAATTCCCGACTGGACAAAACCGGAAAGCATGACCAGTTTCCGCCTCTGGAAAATGGAAGCACATTCTGATGGAAAAACGCAAGCTTGGCACGACCGGCGCTGATGTCTCGCTGATTTGCCTCGGCACCATGACTTACGGCGAGCAAAATACACAAGCGGAAGGGCATGCCCAGATGGACCGGGCAGTGGCGGCCGGCGTCAACTTCTTTGACACGGCCGAACTCTACGCCATCCCGCCAAAGCCCGAAACGCAAGGCCGCACCGAAGAGATCATCGGCACGTGGTTTCAGGCGCGCAAGAACCGGTCGGACATCATTTTGGCCTCCAAGGTCGTCGGCCGCTCCGGCATGACATGGTTTCGCGATGACAAGTCCCAGTCGAGATTGACCCGTCCGCAAATGACCGAGGCACTCGACAAGAGCCTCAAGCGCTTGAACACAGACTACATCGACCTTTACCAGATCCACTTTCCGGAGCGCCCGGTTCCGTGGGGCTCGACACCCACAAACTTCCGCGCTGCCGCGTTCAAGCCCGCAGGTGATGAGACATCCATCGCCGAACAGCTCGACGTGCTCGACGGCTTCATCAAATCCGGCAAGGTGCGCTGGATCGGCCTGTCGAACGAAAGCCCTTGGGGCATGATGCGGTTTCTGGCCGAAAGCGACCGTTTGGGCCTTGCCCGCATCCAGTCGGTTCAAAATTCCTACAGCCTCGTCAACCGCACCTATGAGACCGGTTCAGCAGAGATCACGAGTCGCGAACACGTCTCGCTCCTCGCTTATTCGCCGCTGGCACAAGGCTACCTCACCGGCAAGTACCGCAACGGAGCCCTGCCTGCAGGCGCGCGCAAGACGCTGTTCAACCGTTTGCAGCGCTACGAGACGCCGGGATCTGATGTTGCATTCGAGGCCTATTTCGCACTTGCGGCAGAACTTGGCATTTCGCCAACCACGCTGGCGCTGGCCTTCGTAAACTCACGCCCGTTCCTGACATCCAACATCATCGGCGCGACCACGATGGCGCAGCTGGACGAGTGTCTGGCGTCAGTGGATGTCACGCTTTCAAGCGAGGCGCTCGCGAGGATTGATGCGATACATCAGTTGCACATGAACCCGTGTCCTTGAGGGAATAATCTCGGACCCTCGGCGCCGCCCCTCATCCGGCCCGTTGGGCCACCTTCTCCCCGCAAGATACGGGGAGAAGGACACACATCACAAAGGGTGGCAATTCCCTTCTCCCCGCCGTTTGCGGGGAGAAGGTGGCCCGATAGGGCCGGATGAGGGGCAGCGCAGAGGGTAGGTGTTAATGCGCCTCGTCCCAATTCCTCGCAGCCCGCACATCCACCTTCAGCGGCACCTTCATGTAGAGCGCGGGCATTGCGGCGTTTTCCATGACGTGCCGGATTACCGGCATGGCTTTGTCGGCTGAGCCTTCCGGCGCTTCGAACACCAGCTCATCGTGCACCTGCAGCAGCATCAAAGTGTCATCACGCCCGACCTTGGCCAACGCGCCCTCCATTTTCGCCATCGCGCGCCGGATCACATCCGCTGCCGACCCTTGGATCGGTGCATTGATCGACGCGCGCTCGTTGAAGGCGCGCACCTGCGGATTAGATGAGCGGATTTCCGGATAATGCGCGCGGCGGCCGAAGATCGTCTCGACATAGCCATGCTCGCGGCAGAACGCCTTGGTGGCCTCCATATAATCCTTGATGCCCGGAAAGCGCTCGAAATACTTCTTGATATAGGCCGAGGCTTCCTCGCGCGGGATCGACAGCTGGTTGGCCAGCCCGAACGCCGAGATGCCGTAGATGATGCCGAAATTGATCGCCTTGGCGCGCCGCCGCACGTCCGATGGCATGCCGTCCACAGGCACGCCGAACATTTCCGAGGCCGTCATCGCGTGAATGTCGATGCCGTCCGCAAAGGCTTGCCGAAGCTGCGGAATGTCGGCGACATGCGCCAGAACGCGCAGCTCGATCTGGCTGTAATCCGCCGAAATCAAAAGGTTCCCCGGCTCTGCAATAAACGCCGTCCTGATCTTGCGGCCTTCTGCCGTGCGCACGGGGATGTTCTGGATGTTCGGTTCGGATGAGGACAGGCGCCCCGTCGTGGTCGAGGCCAGCGCGAATGATGTGTGCACGCGTTTGGAGCGCGGGTTGATGTAAGTCGGCAGCGCGTCGGTGTAGGTGCTTTTCAGCTTCGTCAACTGACGCCAGTCAACGATCTTGCGCGGCAGCTCATGGCCTTCCGCCGCAAGATCCTCAAGCACGTCCGCCGATGTGGACCACTGCCCCGTCGCCGTCTTCTTGCCGCCCGGCAGGCTCATCTTCCCAAACAATATATCGCCAAGCTGCTTGGGCGAGCCCGGATTGAACCGCTCTCCCGCCGCGAGGTAAATCTCTTCTTCAAGCCGCGCCGCCACCTGCGCAAACTCGCCGGACAGGCGTGACAATATTTGCCGGTCAATGGCGATGCCGCGCTTTTCCATCCGCGCAATCACGTCAATCAGCGGCCGCTCCAGCCGCTCGTAGACGACTGTCATCTGTTCCGCCGCAAGGCGCGGCTTCAGCACCTGCCAAAGCCTGAGCGTTACATCCGCATCTTCCGCCGCATAGGCGGTTGCCTGTTCGAGCCCGACCTGATCGAACGTCATCTTCGATTTGCCCGAACCCGTCGTCTCCTTGTACGAGATCGGTTTGTGGCCAAGGTGCTTCTCGGAAAGCTCATCCATGCCGTAGTTGGTACGCCCGGCGTCCAGCGCGTACGACATCAGCATCGTGTCGTCGAACGGCGCGATGGTGATGCCGAGCTGGTTCATGATGTGCCAATCATATTTGATATTCTGGCCGATTTTCAGCACTGCCGGATGCTCCAGCACCGGCTTCAATATCGCCAGCGCATCCTTGAGCTTGATCTGACCCTCAACCAGCCCACCGCCAAGCAGATCGCCCGTGCCCGACATGTGCCCAAGCGGCACATAGGCAGCGCGCCCTGCGCGGGTCGCCAGCGACAGCCCGACAATGTTGGCTTGCAGCGCATCGAGTGAATCCGTTTCGGTGTCGAAAGCGAGAATGCCGCACTCGATAGCCTCCGCCGTCCATGCTCTCAGCGTCTCCACATCGCGGATGCAGGTGTAGCTCGTCGTGTCGATCTTGGCAGCGATTGCAGCCTCGGCGCGAGATTTGGCAAGCGCTTGCGGGGTTGACTGTCCCTCACCGGGTTTGCTGCGCAAACCGTCCTGTCCCCGGGGGGGAGAGGGGAAGGCGGAGGCCCCTGTTTTTCCCCTTTCCCCCACGGGGAGAGGGTGGCCCGCAGGGCCGGGTGAGGGAGAGTCAATTCCCTCATCCACATCCGGCCCATGCCGGTCGCCGTCCACTGCCACGTCCGCAGCATCAACAACTGACGCATCCGTCCCGGTCGCTTCGGCTACCCGCCGCGTCAGCGACGTGAACTCCATCGCTTTGAGATAAGCGACCAGCTTCGGCCCGTTGACCGCCTGAAGAGTCAGCGCCTCAAGCGGCACCACATCCGGAACGTCGGTCTTCAGCGTCACCAGTTCGCGCGACAGCCTGATTTTATCAATATTGTCGAGAATGCCTTGGCGCCGCTTGTCCTGCTTGATTTCGCTGGCGCGGGCAATCAGCGTTTCAAGATCGCCATATTCATCGAGCAGCGTCGCTGCCGTCTTCGGCCCGATGCCCGGCACGCCCGGCACATTGTCAACACTGTCGCCGGTCAGCGATTGCAAATCGATCATCTTCTCCGGCGGCACGCCCCATTTTTCGATCACGTCCGCAATGCCGAGCCGCTTGTCCTTCATCGTATCGTAGAGCGTCACCTTCGGCCCGACGAGTTGCATCAAGTCCTTGTCGGACGATATGATCGTCACATCGCCGCCCGCCGCGAGCGCCTGTGTGGTATAGGTCGCAATCAGATCATCGGCCTCAAAACCCTGCATCTCAATGCACGGCAGATCAAACGCAATCGTCGCCTGCCGGATCAATCCGAACTGCGGCACCAGATCTTCCGGCGGGGCTGAGCGGTTGGCCTTATATTCGGGGTAAATCTCGTTGCGGAATGTCTTCGACGAATAGTCGAAAATCACCGCAAAATGCGTTGGCGTGACGCTAACAGAGGTATCCCGCGCCTCTTTCACCAGCTTCCACAACATGTTGCAAAAGCCCGACACAGCGCCGACGGGCACGCCGTCAGACTTGCGCGTCAACGGGGGGAGTGCGTGATAGGCGCGGAAAATATAGCCCGAACCGTCCACAAGAAAGAGATGATCACCTTGTTTCATGGAAACATGGATAGCGCGTCGCCATCTGTCCTGTCCATGCCGCGCAAAACAGGTCTTGCCATCACACGTTCGTTACAAAACTGTAATCCGCGTGTCCTTGATTTGCCACAATCGGAGACACAAATAGCTTATGTCGATGTAAAAAATCGGCGTCTGGAACGGCCCGTCCCCCGCCCGTCCAGGCACGCGGCAGCCTCATCCCCCTCTTGCAGGCTGCCGCACCAGTTTGTTGAGTACCCGACTGACCGTCATGGCTCCCCCCGCCATGGCGGTCTTTCCTTTTCCGGGCCTTGCAAAGCAGGTAGTGTCGCACCCGAATCGGAACCGGAGAAACAGCATATGTCCGACCAAATGACTGGGAAAGTCTTGGCCGAAATAGACCGCGCGCAGGATGAAAGCCTGAAAAGGCTGTTCGCGCTGATGAAAATTCCGTCGATCTCCACCGATCCGGCCTATGCCAAGGAATGCCGCCGCGCCGCTGAATGGCTGGCCAAAGACCTGACCAGCATGGGATTCTCCGCCTCTGTCCGCACAACATCAGGTCAGCCGATCGTCGTTGGCCATCACGATGGCGAAGGCCCGCATGTGCTGTTCTACGGCCATTATGACGTCCAGCCGGTTGATCCGCTGAATTTGTGGGACTCCGATCCGTTCACGCCCGCATTGCGCACCCGCGCCGACGGGTCGAAGGAAATCTTCGGCAGAGGCTCAGCCGACGACAAGGGTCAGCTGATGACCTTCCTCGAAGCCTGCCGCGCCTACAAAAAGGTGCAGGGCCGCATGCCCTGCCGCGTGACGGTGATGCTCGAAGGCGAAGAAGAGTCCGGCTCACCCTCGCTGAAGCCCTTCCTCACCGCCAACGCCAAGGAGTTGAGAGCCGACATCGCGCTGGTTTGCGACACCAACATGCTGGACCGTGAAACACCGGGCATTTCCACAGGTCTTCGCGGCCTGATGGAAGAGGAAATCACCATCAAGGCTGCCTCGCGCGATCTACATTCCGGCTATTACGGCGGCGCGGCGGCCAACCCGATCCATATATTGACCAGAATCCTCGCCGATTTCCGCGATGCTGACGGCAGCATCATGATCCCGGATTTCTATGACGGCGTCGAGGAAACCCCGGCCGACATCCTGAAAATGTGGGATGGCCTTGGCCGCACCACGGAAAAAGTGCTCGGCGAAATCGGCCTGTCTGAGCTTGCCGGTGAAAAAGGCCGCACGCTGCTCGAACTCACCTGGGCACGCCCGACACTGGAAGTGAACGGCATCACCGGCGGCTACACCGGCGAGGGCTTTAAGACAGTCATCCCCGCAGAAGCCTCTGCCAAGATATCCTGCCGCCTTGTGCACAAACAGGATCCGGAGAAAATCCGCGCCAATTTCCGCGCATTCGTCGAGGCCCGCATTCCATCCGATTGCTCGGTGTCCTTCGTCAACCACGGCGGTGCACCCGCAGTACAGCTCGCTTACGATTCGCCGGTGCTCGCCAAAACCAAAACAGCGCTGTCGGACGAATGGCCAAAACCCGCCGCAATGATCGCAATGGGCGGCTCGATCCCGGTGGTCGGCGATTTCCAGACCATTCTTGGCATGGAATCAGTGCTGGTCGGCTTTGGCCTTGCCGATGACCGCATCCATTCGCCGAACGAGAAATACGACCTGACATCATTTCACAAAGGTGCCCGTTCGTGGGCGCGCATATTGGCCGCTCTGGCCGGGTGAACCACTCCGATGCCGGATAAAAAACACTCTCTCACCGCAGTGCGTCCAGCGAAAGCGGGCGATGCAGAGGCGCTGTTCGCTTTGCAAGAGTTAATGTTCGCGGGAGATGTCAACCGTCTCACCCTTGATCAGTTCCGCACTATTGATCAAGACGCGGACGTCATCATTTTGGCCGCTGAAACCGGATCAATGATCACCGGCTATATCGTTTTGCGCAAGCGCAAGTGGCGCCCCTGGACTGCGATTGACTTCATCGGCGTCACCCCGGAATGCACTGGACAAGGCATAGGCGGCAAACTGCTCAACTCTGCCTGCATGTTTGCGCCGCGCAGGGTGCTCAGACTGTTTGTCCGGCCCACCAATGCAGCTGCGCTGGCCCTTTACGCCCGCCATCGATTTAGGCATACCGGCACGAGGAAGGGCAGTTACGCTGATGGCGAGGACGCCTTTGTGCTGATGAAGTGGATTTGGTCCACAGAGCGGCAGAAATGAAAAGAAGGGCCGAACCAACATGACCATCCGCTACCACGAAGGCGATTTGCCGGACCTCACACATTACAACGTCGATGCCGTCGCCATCGACACCGAAACGCTCGGCCTCAACCCGCACCGCGACCGTCTCTGCGTGGTGCAAATCTCGCCCGGTGACGGTTCGGCGGATGTCATTCGCATTGCACCGGCGCAGAAGAAGGCGCCAAATCTCGTCAAACTCTTGAAGGACCGCAAGATCACCAAGATCTTTCACTTCGGCCGCTTTGACATCGCGGTGTTGAACAATGCGTTCACCACGGACACCGCCCCCGTCTTTTGCACCAAGATCGCCTCGCGCCTGACGCGCACCTACACAGACCGCCACGGCCTGAAAGACATCTGCGCCGAACTCCTCGACGTGCAGCTCTCCAAAGTGCAGCAATCCTCCGACTGGGCGGCCGATAAACTCACCCAAGCCCAGCTGGAATATGCAGCCTCAGACGTGCTTTACCTGCACCGCCTCAAGGCAGAACTCGAAAAGCGCCTCGCCCGTGAAGGCCGCACAGACATCGCCGCATCATGCTTCAAATTCCTCCCCACCCGCGCCGCGCTTGATCTCGCCGGTTGGCTGGAGGAAGACATTTTCGCACATAGCTGAGGGCGCGGCATCACATCTGATGGACTTTGGTCCCCACTTTCTTATTAGAGGCTCGCTTGCATATTGGCTGCCTAGCCTCGCATATGAAAGACAGCCTTTAACATGCACCCTGAAAGCCATCTTGCTGACAGCGCACATATGTCCAAAAGTCACCACAAAGTGCCCCGGTCACAAAAAAGTGCCGTCTTGCAGATGGTTCCCGCGCCACCATACTTCAGTCACCTCAATCTGAAGGAGTCCAATCATGCCATCATCTGCCAAACCGAAAATCGCTCTTATCATCGGCTCGACCCGGCCGACCCGCTTTGCCGACAAGCCGGCCCAGTGGATGCTCAAGCAGGCGCAGGCCCGCACCGATATGGATGTCGAGCTCGTTGACTTGCGCGACTATGACCTGCCGTTCTTCAATGAAATGGCGTCGAACCTCTGGATGCCGAGCCAGGATCCAAACGCGATCAAATGGCAGAACAAGCTGGCCGAATTTGACGGCTACATTTTCGTCGTCGCGGAATACAACCGGTCGATGACCGCTTCGCTGAAGAATGCGATGGATCAGGCTTACAAGGAATGGGTTCGCAAGCCGATGGGCGCGATAGCCTACGGCTCGTTGGGCGGCGCCCGCGCCCTGGAACATCTGCGCACCGTCGCCGTGGAGCTGCAAATGGTGCCGGTCCGCAATGCGGTCCACATCGGCGGCGGTGATTTCTTCAAGACCTCGCCGCTGGGCGCAAACGCGCCAATTGAAGACATCGAGGCCAATCTGCTGCCTGCCGCGAAGGCGACGCTTGACGACATCGTCTGGTGGGCCAACGCAACCATGGCAGCCAAATCTGCATAAAGCTTAAGTCAACGGCACCGGCAGGCATCAATGCCTGCCGATCTCTGCACAGTCTTTGAGTTAACCGCACCTTAAACCGCCGCATTTAATTTGCATTGGCTGGCGTCGTGAGACGCAAGCTCTCTGAAAGCAAATCCGGCGGCACACATTTGGCAAATCGCGGCAGACCACGCATCGAACCGGAGTTTGACGGCGCGCAAAGGCGCAGCCGTGGCATGTCCGTGAACGAAGACGACCGCGCCGCGCCGCCGCGCAAATCCGGTCGCAAATCGTCAAAGGCCAGAACCACCCGCCGCGGCCGCCGCACCGGGCTTGGCCGTCTGTTCTACTGGATGTTTGTGCTGTCCATCTGGGGCGTCATTGGCGTAGCAGCGATCGTCGGCTATTTCGGCGCGAAAATGCCGAGCGCCAACACCTGGGCCATTCCCAACCGGGCACCCAACGTCAAGATTGTCGCCGCTGACGGCTCGCTGCTTGCCAATCGCGGCGTCACTGGCGGCGAGGCGATGGGCCTGCGCGACATGTCGCCCTACATCCCGCAAGCGGTCGTGGCCATTGAAGACCGCCGCTTCTACAGCCATTTCGGGTTTGACCCCGTCGGTTTTGCCCGCGCCATGAGCCGCAATGTAATCGCTGGCAAAATGGTGCAGGGCGGCTCGACATTGACGCAGCAGCTCGCCAAAAACCTGTTCCTGTCGCCAGACCGCACGCTGGAGCGCAAGGTGCAGGAAATGCTGCTGGCCTTCTGGCTTGAGCACAAATATTCCAAAGACCAGATCCTCGAAATGTATCTCAACCGCGTCTATTTCGGCTCCGGCGCATATGGTGTTGAAGCCGCATCGCGCCGCTACTTCGCCAAAAGCGCCCGCGATGTCTCCCTTACCGAAGCCGCAACAATTGCCGCAGTTCTGAAAGCGCCATCCTATTACTCCCCTGCCAAAGACGCGGACGCCGCCAACAAGCGTGCCAAACTCGTCCTCAACGCCATGCGCGACCAAGGCATGATCGGCGACAAGGAGCTGAGTTCTGCCGAGTCCAAGCCGGTCACCAAGGCCGCCGCCTACTGGAACGGCTCGGAGCAATTCGTCGCCGACCGCATCATGGCCGAGTTGAAGCCATTGATCGGCGACATCAAATCCGACGTCATCGTCGACACCACCATCGACGCGGACCTGCAGCAAGCAGCCGAAAAGGCCATCGAGCGGCAGGTCGACAAGAATGGCGCGAAGCTATCTGTCACTCAGGGCGCGATGGTCTCCATCGACATCACCGGTGCGGTCAAGGCCTATGTCGGCGGCGTGGACTATGCCGCCAGCCAGTATGACCGCGCAGGCACCGCCGAACGCCAGCCGGGTTCCACCTTCAAGCCCTTCGTCTATCTCGCCGCGCTCGAAATGGGCCGCACACCGGACTCCAGGCGCAACGACGCGCCGATAAGGATCGGCAAATGGAAGCCGGAAAACTACGAGGGCAAATATTACGGGCAGGTGAGCCTGACGACGGCACTGTCCAAGTCGCTCAATTCCGTCGCCGCGCAGCTGGTCATGGAAACCGGCCCGGAGGCCGTCATCGAAACCGCCGCGCGGCTTGGCATCAAATCGCCGCTTGAATCCAATCTCGCCCTGTCGCTCGGCACTTCGGACGTCAACCTTCTCGAGCTCACCGGTGCTTATTCGGTGTTCTCCAACGGCGGCAACCACGCCAACATCCATCTCATCAAGCGCGTCACCAATCTTGACGGCAAGGTGCTCTATGAAAACCGCCAGGACGACGCGCCGCGTGTTGTCTCGCCCGAAGCCGTCGCCATGATGAACTACATGCTCCAGCGCACCCTGTCAGAAGGCACCGCCAAGAAGGCCGATTTCGGCTGGCCTGCAGCGGGCAAAACCGGCACGTCGCAATCCTTCCGCGACGCCTGGTTCATCGGCTACACCGCCCATCTGACGACCGGCGTCTGGTTCGGCAATGACGACAACACGCCGACCAAAAAAGTCACCGGCGGCTCGCTTCCGGCATTGGCGTGGAAAGAATTCATGGCGAGCGCACACGAAGGTCTGGACGTTGCCCAACTGGCGGGCCGCTGGAAACCATCTGCACCGGAGCCCGAAACAGCCCCGATCCCGATGGTCGAAGTCGGCAGTGCAAAGCGTCAACCCGATCCGGTTGCCCAACTCATCGACGCTCCGCAAATGCCTGCGCTCAGGCCTTCAAAGGAATCCACCGGCTCGACCAGACACCCGGTCCCGTCCGCCGATGTCGGCCCGTCCAAGAAGAAAAAGTCTGATCAGAGAACCGTGTTGGATGTCATTCTCGGCCAATAGCTCACCTCGCGGTCGTCACTGCAAACCAGATCGCAAAGCAGGCCAGAGCGACTGACAGACTGCGCCGCACAAACACTTCCTTCTCGCCGCCTGCAAGCCATGGCCGCAAGCTTCCCGCCAGCGCGACAATCAAGCCGTGGATTACCGTTGCCACCAGAACATAGGTGATGGTCAGCATTATGGTCTGCGCCAGCACAGGCTGTGCTGTATCAACAAACTCCGGCAACACCGCAACATAGAAAACCGCCGCTTTGGGGTTGAGAATGTTGTTGGTCAAACCCCGCAAAAACAGCGGCATCAAGCCTTGCGTCCCGTCTTCCTCAGCGCCGCCGCCGCGCCATCCTTCCCATGCCAGATACAGCAGAAACGCGATACCCGCGTAGCGAAGCCCGTCATAAATCAGAGGCGATGCCTGGACCAGCGTTGCAACACCGTAAGCCGCCGCCGCACCGATGATCGAGAGGCCCAGAAACACGCCCGCAACCACCGCAAATCCGGCGCGCCTGCCTTGCGTCAATGCGACGATGGCAAGGTATCCCATGTTGGGTCCCGGTGTCAGCTCAATCAGGATCGACGTGATCAGAAACGCGCTGAAAGCAGCAGGGAATTGGAATGCAATATCAATCATGAGAGTCATTCTGGCAGCGCAGCCTGTCCGGCGCAATTGTGATCTTCAGTGTAACGAAATTGGAACGTTTCAGACCCGAAAATCTCGCATCAGAAATGAATTTCCGGTATTGGACCGGTTGGCGGAACAGCAAACCGCGCACCGCCGATTCTTCGCCAGCCCGTTTCTTACAAAATCCGGCCAAATAGCCGATTTTGCGCGACATTTTCGAAAAGGCTTGCCCGCATGGCCGACCACGATCAAAAGCTTGCGTCCTTCCCGGCCTTTTTCAAGGTCACCGGGCGCATCGTTGTGATCGTCGGCAACGGCGAGGAAGCGCTCGCCAAATGCCGCCTGATTGGCCAGACCCAAGCTCAAATCCGGCTGATTGCGGATGCGCCGTCCGCAGCGCTCCAAGCCCATATCACTGAGGCTGGCATCAGCCATATCAGCGCCGCCTTCGACACCGCGCACCTCGCTGAAGCTGTCCTTGCATTTGCCGCGACAGGCGATCCCGCCGAAGACCGTGCCATCGTCGCTGCCGCACGTGAGCTCGGCATTCCCGCCAACGCCGTTGACCAGCCAGACCAGTGCGACTTTTTCACGCCAGCGCTTGTGGTCCGCGCGCCGGTCGCAGTCGCCATCGGCACGGAAGGCGCAGGGCCGGTGCTCGCCCAAATGATCCGCGCCCGCATCGACCAGATGCTCCCCGTCAATCTTGGCCGTGTCGCCCGCCTCGCCGCCTCTTACCGTCATGCCGCCGAAGCGCTGCTGCCCAAAGGCGTTAGCCGCCGCGCGTTCTGGAAAAATTTCTTCACCGGTTCGCCCGCCCGCCATGCCGAAGCTGGCGACCTGTCAGAAGCCCGCCGCGCCGCCACGCGGCTGCTGCGCGCGCGCGGCGTTGACCATGGCCATGTTGCGCTGGTCGGTGCCGGCCCCGGCGCCGAAGACTTGCTGACGCTGCGCGCCCAGCGGCTGCTTATGGAAGCTGACGCCATTGTCTACGATGCGCTCGTTCCGGAAGAAGTCGTCGCCATGGGTCGCCGCGATGCCGAGCGGATCCCGGTGGGAAAACGCAAGGGCTGCCATTCGAAGTCGCAGAAAGAGATTGATGCGCTGCTCGTCTTGCTGGGCCGCGAAGGAAAGCGCGTCGTCCGCTTGAAATCCGGCGACCCGTTAATTTTTGGCCGCGCCGCCGAGGAATTGTCGGCCCTGCGCAATGCAGGCATCTCCCACGAAGTTGTGCCGGGCGTCACCGCCGCCTTCGCCGCTGCCGCCGACTTTGCGCTGCCGCTGACACTGCGCGGCACCGCTTCGTCGCTGGTTTTCACCACCGGCCATGATCTGAACGGCGATACGTTGCCGGATTGGGCCAGGCTTGCGCTTGGTGGCGCAACGGTCGCTGTCTACATGGGCCGCAGCGTTGCGGTGTCCGTTGCCGCCAAATTGATCGAAGCCGGGCTCCCGCCTGACACACCGGTTGCCGCTGTTGAAAATGCCAGCCGCTCCGATGCGCGCCTGTTTCATGGCACGCTGAATGATCTGCCCGCGCTTGGCCTCCGCACTGAACTGACTGGACCGGTGATGGTCATTATCGGCGAGGCCGTCGCAGGCGCAGACCTTTCACGCGCGGTGCCGCTTGCCGTCCGCTTGGCCGCCGAAACTGATCTCGAGGAACTGACCGCATGAAAGTCTTGACCGCCAACACGCTCACTGAGGGCATCGCTGTCTGGTATGGCCAGTCAGAATGGTCGCTGTCGATTGCGGACGCACAAGTCGCAGCTGACGCTGCTGCCGAGAGCCGCCTCACCACAATTGGCGCAATGGCCTATGCCAACAATGAAGTCGTCGATGTCAATTTGATTGATGTCATCCTTAAGGACGGCAAGCCGCACCCGACCCGCCTTCGCGAGCGCATCCGTGCCGACGGCCCGACCATCGAATACCGCAGCCAGACCGCTGCGTAAGGATTGAAGCCATGTATCGCTACGATGAATTCGACCAAAGCTTTGTCAACGCCCGCGTTGCCGAATTCAAGGATCAGGTCGAGCGCCGGTTGAAGGGCGAATTGACCGAAGACCAGTTCCGGCCGCTGCGCCTGATGAACGGCGTCTATCTGCAACTGCACGCCTACATGCTGCGCGTCGCCATTCCCTACGGCACGCTGTCGTCCAATCAGATTCGCAAGCTCGCCCACATCGCCCGCGCCTATGATCGTGGCTACGGCCATTTCACCACCCGCCAGAACATCCAGTACAATTGGCCGGCGCTGAAAGACATGCCTGCGGTTCTGGCCGAGCTCGCCGAAGTCGAGATGCACGCGTTGCAGACCTCCGGCAATTGCATCCGCAATGTCACTGCCGATCATTTCGCCGGCGTCGCTGCCGATGAGGTCGCCGATCCGCGTCCGGCTTCGGAAATCCTGCGCCAATGGTCGTCCATCCATCCGGAGTTTTCCTACCTGCCGCGCAAGTTCAAGATCGCGGTCACCGGCGCGCCGCACGACCGTGCAGCCATTCAGGTTCATGACATTGGCCTCCATCTTGTGAAAAATGACAAGGGCGAGCTAGGCTTCGTCGTCTATGTCGGCGGCGGTCAGGGCCGCACGCCAATGGTCGCCAAGAAAATTCGCGACTTTTTGCCGGAAGAGGATTTGCTGGCCTATTCGACGGCGATCCTGCGCGTCTACAATCTGGAAGGCCGCCGCGACAACAAATACAAGGCGCGCATCAAGATTCTCGTCCATGAAATGGGCACCGAAGAATTGCGCCAAGCTGTTGAGGCCGAATTTGAAACCTTGAAAGACACCGAGCTGAAATTGCCGGAATCCGACATTCGCGCCATCGAAGCCTATTTCGCCATGCCAAACCTTTCCGAGCGCGCCGAAGGCCATGGCAAACTCGCGGCTGACCGCAAGGCAGACGCCGGTTTTGCAGCTTGGGTAAACCAAAACACCGTCGCCCACCGCAATCCCGACTACCGAGCCGTCACCATTTCGCTGAAACCAATTGGCGGCATTCCGGGCGACGCGTCTGCCGACCAGATGGACCTGATCGCTGACATTGCCGAGCAATATTCAGCCGACGAATTGCGTATCAGCCATGAGCAGAACATCATCCTTCCGCACGTCGCGCTGGCAGACCTCAAGACCATTTTCGATTTGCTGGTTCCGGCCAATCTGGCCACCGCCAACTCGAACCTCATCTCCGACATCATCGCTTGCCCGGGTCTCGACTATTGCGCGCTGGCCACTGCTCGTTCGATTCCTGTCGCCCAGAAGATTTCCGAGCGTTTCGCCGACCTTGCCCGTCAGCGCGATATCGGCGAACTCAAGCTAAAAATCTCCGGCTGCATCAATGCCTGCGGCCATCATCATGTCGGTCACATCGGCATTCTCGGCGTCGAAAAGAAGGGCGAGGAACTTTACCAGATCACGCTCGGCGGCTCGGCGGACGAGAACACCACCATTGGCGACATCATCGGTCGCGGCTTTGGCCCGGACGAAATCACCGATGCCATTGAAACGGTCGTCGAAACCTATCTCGCCCATCGTCTCAATGCCGGTGAAACCTTCCTCACAGCCTATCGCCGCCTTGGTCAAGCCCCGTTCAAGGAGGCCCTTTATGGCGCTGTTGAAAAAGCTGCCTGAGCTGTCAGAGGCTGATCCGGTCGAAAGCGCCAGAGAACTGGCGCAGGTCCTGAACGCACGGTTTTCTGGTGCGAAGGCGGAAGACGTGATTGCCTATGTCGTGCGCGAAGGCTTTACCGGCCATGTCGGCGCGGTATCGTCGTTTGGCGCGGAATCTGCCGTGCTGCTGCACCTGATTTCGAAGGTCGACGCCAAGACACCAATCCTGTTCCTCGACACCGGCAAGCATTTTGGCGAAACACTCGAGTATCGCGACCAGCTTGTTAACGCCTTAAAACTCGCAGACGTTCGCTCAATCCTGCCGCTTGAAGCAAAGCTGGCGACAGATGATCCGGACGGCGAGTTGCACACCGTCTCGACGGACCGCTGCTGCGCCATCCGCAAGGTCGAGCCGATGGCCCGCGCGGTTGTCCCGTTTGACGCATGGTTCACCGGCCGCAAGCGCTTTCAGGCGGCGACCCGCACGCAATTGCCGCTGTTTGAGGCCGTCGGCCACCGCCTGCGCATCAATCCGCTGGCCGGCTGGTCAGAAGATGATGTTGTCGACTATCAGGAGCGCAACGCCCTGCCTGAGCATCCGCTGATCCCTTACGGCTATTTCTCAGTCGGTTGCGCCCCGTGCACCGAACCGTCGCCACCCGAAGACCAGCGCGGCGGACGCTGGAGGGGTCAGGCCAAAATTGAGTGTGGCATTCATCTTGGCGGGCTCGAAGCCTCGCTCACAGATTCATCGCTTTAAGGACAGGACATGAGCGAACAGTCAGCAAAACTCTGGAAAGACCAAGCCTTCGTCGATGACGTCTGGCGCCATGCGGAAGAAGACGATGGCGAAGGCCATGTCATTCTCCCTTTGGCAGCGTGGCTGGGCCTCAGTGCCGATCAGCGCAAGGCCGGTTCCAACCGCCTCGGCGTCCTGCTCGCCCCCGGCGACAAGCTCGATGCCATCGTCGGCGATCTTGCTAGCCTGCCACTCGTCGCCTTGTCCTTCCCGGCCTACACTGACGGCCGTTCGCATTCCAAGGCCGCGCTGCTGAAATCGCGCCATGGCTTTACCGGTGAAGTGCGCGCGGTCGGCGACGTGCTGGTTGACCAGATCCCGCTGCTGTTGCGCAACGGCTTCGACACGCTTGAGGTCAGGAACCCTATCGCCATCGAGCGTCTTCAGGAAAACCGGTTGACAGCTGTCAACATTTTCTACCAGCCCGCAACCGTTCCGTCTGCCAAGGCCCAAGGCTATTCCTGGCGCCGCCAGCCTGCCGCCTGACAATTCAATCCACGTAAAAACACCCCACCGGACCATAGCCCATGCAAATCCATGTCACCGACCAGACCGGAACGCGCCACACGCTGGAAGCCCTCGACGGCTGGCGCGTCATGGAAGTTATCCGCGACTGGGGTTTGGACATCAAGGCCGAGTGCGGCGGCGCCTGCGCCTGCGCCACCTGCCACGTGCACGTCGCCCCCGAATGGGCCGCAAAACTCTACCCCGCCTCCGATGAAGAGCACGACATGCTCGACAGCGCCTTCGACGTCGAGCCAAAC
>JANPEK010000218.1:0-25705 GCA_031422915.1 Phyllobacteriaceae bacterium
TTTCATCATGCCGCCGCCCTTGCCGCCCTTCATGGCTTTCATCATGTCGGCCATCTGGCGGTGCATCTTGAGAAGCTTGTTGATTTCGGCGGCGTCGGTGCCGGAGCCTTTGGCGATGCGCTGCTTGCGCGAATGTTTGAGAAGTTCCGGGTTTGCCCGTTCCCATTTGGTCATCGAGCCGACGATGGCGATCTGGCGGTCGAACATCTTGTCGTTGAGGCCAGCCGAGGCCATCTGGTCTTTCATCTTGCCCATGCCGGGCATCATGCCCATCAGGCCACCCATGCCGCCCATTTTCTTCATCTGGCGCAGCTGGTCGGCAAGATCGTCGAGATCGAACTTGCCTTCCTGCATCTTCTTCGCCATCGCGGCGGCTTTGTCATGGTCGATATTCTCGGCGGCCTTTTCGACCAGCGAGACAATGTCGCCCATGCCGAGGATGCGGTCGGCGATGCGCTTGGGGTGGAATTCCTCCAGCGCATCCATCTTTTCGCCGACACCGACGAGCTTGACCGGCTTGCCGGTGACCGCGCGCATCGACAGCGCCGCGCCGCCACGGCCATCGCCGTCCATACGGGTAAGCACAAGGCCGGTGATGCCGACACGCTCATCGAATGAGCGCGCAAGGTTCACGGCGTCTTGACCGGTCAGGCTATCAGCGACCAGCAGGATTTCATGGGGGTTGGATCTGGCCTTGATCTCGGCCATTTCGAGCATTAGTGGCTCGTCGATATGGGTGCGGCCGGCGGTATCGAGGATGATGACGTCGTAAGAGCCGAGCTTGGCTGCCTGCACGGCGCGAGCGGCGATGTCGACAGGCGACTGACCGGCGATAACCGGCAAAGTCGCAACGCCCGTCTGCTCGCCGAGCTGGCGTAACTGCTCCTGCGCAGCCGGACGCCGTGTATCGAGCGAAGCCATCAGCACTTTCTTGCGCTGGCGTTCCGTGAGACGCTTGGCAAGCTTGGCCGATGTGGTGGTCTTCCCCGAACCTTGCAGGCCGACCATCATGATGACGACCGGCGCAGGTGCGTTCAAATCAACGCCTTGGCTTTCCGAACCGAGAAGCTCGACCAGCTCGTCATGGACGATCTTGACAACCATCTGGCCGGGCTTGATGCTTTTAAGGATTTCCGCGCCGACCGCCTTGGCGCGGACCTTGTCGGTGAAAGAGCGGACGACATCGAGCGCAACGTCGGCCTCGATCAGCGCCCGGCGCACCTCGCGCATGGCCGCCGAAACATCAGCCTCCGAAAGCGCGCCGCGACCGGTCAAGCTGTTCAGGATCGTGCCAAGCCGTTCCTGCAAGGATTCGAACATTACATTACCTCATGTCTCTGGGCTCAATCGGCCAGAGATGGTGCCCAATGCCGCCAAACGCAAAGCCCAAAGCAAAACGACATCCGGGGGCGCCTCGCGCTGCCGGATGTTGCCCTCTCGGATCATGGTTCAAAACGGGACCAAGTCCGGGTCGGATGCTCGAAGACTGAACGTCTTGCGGAATTTGCGCGGGATAAACAGGAAGTCTTGCGCTTTGTCAAGTTTTCGCCATGACTTTGCGGCAGGGCGCTATTCGGATATGTGAGCGTGACCCAAAATTCTGTTTGATGAGTCAAATGGAGTGGTTTTCGAGAACCGGAGCGGAGCGTACGTTTGGGTACGTGAGCACCGGAAGCGCAGAAAATCGCTCCAGTTGGCCATCAAAGTGAATTTTGGGTTACGTTCAGAGCACCAGATGACAAAACCAGGGGTTCTTGGCATTGTCGCGCGGGGCTGGCGAATCACCCATCACGGAGACAGGCACATGGCGCGTCGGCGCGGACTGATCATCGCGGCAGTTGCCGCACTTACAATTTCTGGTGCCACGGGCGCGTTTGCAGCCTCCTGCGGCAACACCGGCGGCGGATACGAAGCCTGGAAATCGGAGTTCGCTTCCGAATACGGCGTCAGCGGCGCGGCGCTGAAGGCGTTTAATTCGACATCCTATGCGTCGAAGACCATTGCAGCAGACCGCAACCAGAAAAGCTTCAAGCTGTCTTTTGACCAGTTCATGGCAAAACGCGGCGGCAATGCCATCATTTCCAAGGGCAAGGGCATCAAGAAAGCCAATGCCGCGCTGTTTGCTTCGCTTGAAAAGCGCTATGGCGTTCCAGCCGGCCCGCTGATTGCCATCTGGGGCATGGAAACCGGCTTTGGCTCTTTTTTGGGCAACCAGAACACGCTCTCGGCCGTGGCAACACTTGCCTATGACTGCCGCCGGTCAGCTTTCTTCACCGAGCAGCTGCTTGCGGCCCTCAAGCTGGTGCAAAATGGAACCATCTCCGGCTCGTCTATCGGTGCGATGCATGGCGAGATCGGCCAGACCCAGTTTCTGCCGCTCAATGTTTTGCGTTACGGTGCAGATGGCGACGGCAATGGCCGCATCGACATGGTCCGTTCCAAGGCCGATGCGCTTGCCTCCACGGCCAAATTTCTGGCCGGTCACGGCTGGTCGCGCGGTGGCGGTTACCAGCCGGGCGAAGGCAATTACGGCGCAATTCAGGGCTGGAATGCGGCCGGCGTCTATCAGAAGGCCATCGCCAAGATCGGCTCAGCCATCGACGGCGGCTGAGTGCTGTCTTTGAGCTTTCGTGACTTGCCGTCTTCTCTCCCCGGAGAATGTTTAACCCGGAAACATGGATAGAGGGCGGCCTATTACCTGTCAGCGCGCGCCCTCAACCGGCTTCAGCACAGTCAATAGCGCGCCATACGGGATCAGCGCCAGAACACCCATCAGCATTTTCACGCAAAAGTCGCCAAACGCCAGCGCTGCCCACAGCGGCACGTCCGCGCCGAACAGCGAGGCCGGAAAGCCCAGTGAGCTGTCCTGCATGCCAAAAAAAGCATCAATACCAGCAAACATTGGCGACAGAGCCAGCGTGAAGAAGATCACCGTGTCCAGCGTTGAACCAAAAATTGTCGCCATGAATGGCGCTTTCCACCATGTTTGACGGCGCAGCCGGTCAAAGACCTGAATGTCCAGCAGTTGGCCTGTCAGGAATGCTGCGCCGGAGGCAATGGCTATGCGTGGCGTTGCCAGCCAGACCGATAAAATCACCGCGACGACGAAACCGGCGATGACCACGCGGCGCGCTGTGGCTTTGCCATAGCGGCGGTTGGCAAGGTCATTGACCAGAAACGCCACCGGATAGGTGAACGCACCCCAAGTGAGGAGCTCACCGAAGCCGAAGTGATTGAACGGGAATTGCACGAGAATGTTCGACGCCACGACAACAAGCGTCATGGCCGCCACAAACGGCAAGTAGGACTTCAAGGACGGCATTTTTTTATCCTGGGTGATGGAACCAGTGACGGCTGCTGCCGTCAAAGTTTAGTCTTAGAGTCTGGCTCTTAGGCGGCGACGACCAGTGAGGCGAGCTTCTTGGTCAGCTGACGCTTCAACAGGCGGGCGCGCTGCGACAGTTCGCTCTCCGGTGCCTTGACTAGAAATGCGTCGAGACCGCCGCGATGTTCAACCGTGCGCAAGGCGTTGGCCGAAATCCGGAACCGGAAGCTCTGCGCCAAAGCCTCTGAAGCCAGCGTCACATTAACGAGGTTCGGCAGGAAGCGGCGACGGGTGCGGTTGTTGGCATGGCTGACATTGTTGCCATACATGACGCCTTTGCCGGTCAATTCGCATGAGCGGGACATGTGTCTTACCTTCAAGTATCGGGCGTCCGGCAAACGGCATTGGCGCGCATGGCGCGTTATTCCGGAGGGGAGCCTCAGGGGAAAAGTTGGCGGTTCATACCCATCAGCCACCCAATCGTCAAGCCGGACATGCACTCTGGATGGCATTTTCGTGCGCTCGTACTGGTCGTCACGCAAACCCGTACCGCAAAATCGCCGGAATTGCCGCGCACGACGCCGCCGAAGGGACGAAGCGGGGCGAATTTCCCCGAACGGGAAGAATGGCTATGACTGGTTTTGTTTCCAAAACGGCGCTCGCCGCTGCTGCGCTGTCCACCGTGATGCTGCTGGGATCCGCCCCGGCCCGTGCCGAGACGTTCAAGAGCGAGTATGTTGTCTCGATTTTTGGCCTGTCCGTTGCCAAATCGAATTTCACCACCAATGTGAATGGTTCACGTTATTCCGTCAGCGGCGGTTTGCGCAGTGCCGGCCTTGCCGAATTTTTTGACGACACCCACGGCAGCATCGCTGCGTCCGGCCAATTGGGCTCAAAGGGTCTGGTGCCTTCAAGCTATGTCGTTGACTATACCACCGGAACCAAAAAGAAACGCACCGCACTTGGCTTTTCCGATGGGGCCGTGAGTTCAGTTTCCAATACGCCTGCCGTGAAAAAAGGCGCGGGGTGGATTGACGTCACGCAGGGGCAATTGCGCAATGTCAGCGATCCCGTCATGGCGTTCGTCGTCAAGGCAAACTCGTTGGACGAGGTCTGTTCCAAGACCATTCATGTCTTTGACGGTGAAACCCGTGCAGATTTCGTGCTGTCGCCGGTCGGGCGGACAGATGTCGAGACCAGCGGCTATTCCGGTCCGGCGATGACCTGCTCCATGCGCTTCGTGCCGCTTTCCGGCTACAGGGCGGGCAAAAAGCAGATAGAATACCTGAAAAACAGCAGTAAAATGCAGGCGACATTTGCGCCGATGGGCGACACGGGGCTCTATGCGCCGGTCGTTGCCAAAGTCGGCACGCAAATCGGTACCGTCACCATCCGTGCGGCGCGGTTTGGGCAATAATTTGAAGCGGGCAGTCCCGCGCGAGGGATAGTATGCGCGGGGCGACACTGACGGGGTTTCTGGCCATCGCCATGTGGGCACTTTTGGCGCTTCTGACCGATCTTGCCGGAGACATCCCGGCATTCCAGCTCACGGCAATGACCTTCGCCATCGCGGCAGTTGGCGGCATTGCGAGTTGGTCATTCCGGCCTAGGGCGTGGAACGCGCTGAGACTTCCGCTGGTGGCTTGGACCGTCGGTGTCGGTGGCCTGTTTGGCTATCACTTCGCCTACTTCACCGCGCTTGCCAATGCACCCACGGTCGATGCCAGTCTCATCGCCTATCTCTGGCCGCTGTTCATTGTGCTCGGTTCGGCGCTGATGCCGGGCGAGGTGCTGAAGCGGCACCATGTTGCAGGCGCGCTGCTTGGCCTTGGCGGTGCCGGGCTGATTGTCACCAAAGGCGGCTCTATCTCTTTCGAGGCGCAGTATGCATTCGGCTATCTGATGGCGTTCGGTTGTGCGCTTTTATGGTCTGTCTATTCGCTGTTGTCGCGCCGCCTGTCCGCAGTGCCGACGGACGCAGTTACCGGCTTCTGCGCTGCGACCGCGCTGCTGGCGCTCATATGCCACTTGGCATTTGAGACGACGGTCTGGCCGCAAAGCACAACCCAATGGGTGGCGGTGGCCCTGCTCGGCATGCTGCCGGTTGGAGCCGCATTCTTTGCTTGGGATTACGGCGTCAAACGCGGCAACATCCAGATACTCGGCGCGGCAAGCTATGCCTCGCCGTTGTTGTCCACTGTTGTGCTGGTGTTGGCAGGCAAGGCTGAATTCACTGTGCCGGTGGTCCTCGCCTGCCTGCTCATCACATTCGGTGCCATTCTGGCCTCCAAGGACATGATATTTACGAGAGAAGCCACGGCATGAGCATTCTGCCTTTTGCCGGCGGTATCCAGAACAGCCAGAACGGATTGCTGGTTATGGCGGTGCTGGCCGCAATCTACTATCTGCTGCGGCCCGCTGAAGCATCCGGTAACCGCTGGGCGGTGCTGAAGACCATTCCTGTTGCCGCCATGGCAATTGTAGCCAAGGATGGGGCAGCGCCCACAGCGCTCGTTGTTGCCTTGGGGCTTTCGGCGCTCGGCGACTTTTTACTGGCACACAGGGGCGAGAAGCCATTTCTAGCCGGATTGGCGGCATTTCTCGCCGCGCATATCGCTTATGTCTGGCTGTTTCTTGGCGCGGCGGGCAGCGGCGCGTTCATTTTGCCTGCTGAAGTTTGGCGGCTTGCTGCCGCGATCCTGATTGTCGTCCACACTGCTTTCATGGCGCGAATTCTGCTTGGTGCAGTTGGAGATCGTTTGCGCCTGCCGGTGCTGATTTACATCCTCGCCATTGCAGCCATGGGTGTGTCCGGCGCGCTGCATGTGACGCCGCAGGTGTTTGCGGGGGTGGCGCTGTTCATCGCCTCGGACACGCTCTTGGCTGTGGAGCGGTTTCTTGTGCCTGAAAACAGTGCGTACAAGCCGATGCTGAAAAAGGCAGTCTGGGTGACCTATATCGGCGCGCAGATACTGATTTTGCTGGGGATCATTGTTTAGCGGAAACTGTCCTTGCGCCTGCGGATTTCCGCAAACACCTCAGCGTCGGTTGCCGACGCCATCCCAAGCCGTTCGCGAATCGCACCATCGCCGGGTCGCAGGAACGGGTTGGTCGCCTTTTCGCGGCCCATGCTGGTCGGTAGCGTGGGTAGGCCTGCCGCGCGCAATTGTTCAACCTCAAGCGCCCGCGCGACCAGCACTTGATTGTCGGGGTCAATGGTCAGCGCAAACTTGGCATTGGAGGCGGTGTATTCGTGACCGCAATAGATCATTGTGTCGTCCGGCAGCGCCATCAGCCTTGTGAGCGATCCCCACATTTGGTCGGGCGTTCCTTCCAGCAAGCGACCACAGCCGAGCGAGAACAGCGTGTCAGCGGCGAACAAGAGCTTTTGCGACGGAATAGAGTACGAGATACCACCGAGCGTGTGACCGGGGCAATCAATCACATCAACACGATGACCAGCGAAGTCAAACCTGTCGCCGCCGACCACCATCTTGTCGATTCCGGGAATTCTGGCAGCCTCGGCGGCCGGCCCCGTGATCTCAACGCCGAATCTCGCCTTGAGATCAAGATTGGCTTCGACATGGTCGGTATGGTGATGGGTCGTGAAAATGTGTGTGAGTGTCCAGCCGCGGGTCTCCAGAAGATCGAGGATCGGCTGAAGCGCCGGGGCGTCGATTGTTGCGGTCTGGCCGGTTTTGGCGTCGTGGATGAGCACACCGAAATTATCGTCGCGGCAGGGGAATTGCACGATTTCGAGCATATTTCGTTTCCTTTTCGAGCGGTTTATACAGGAGCAATTCGGGCAACGAAACATGCAATTGCGCGCCTTGCGCTTGTCTGCCGGGGCCACTAGTTTTGATCCATGCACGCCGATATCATCGAGCTTCGCGAATTTTATTCCACGACCCTCGGACATTTGGCCGAGCGGTCGATTGCCATGGCGCTGAAGCCGGTGTGGCCTGCGATTCCGTCGGAGCGGCTTGTCGGCATTGGTTATGTCGTTCCCTGGCTGGAGCGGTTCCGCGAGGGCACGGAGCGAACATTTGCTTTCATGCCGGCGGGCATGGGTGCGGCGGCTTGGCCGCAGGGCGAAAAATCGCTGACAGCACTGGTATTCGACGAAGAGCTGCCACTGCCGGATTCGTCTGTGGACCGTATCCTGATGGTCCATTCGCTGGAACATTCGGAAGATCCGCGGGAAACGTTGAAAGAAATGTGGCGGGTGCTCTCGCCGGGCGGACGGCTGGTGATCGTGGTGCCAAACCGGCGCGGCCTTTGGGCGCGGTTCGAGACGACGCCGTTTGGCAATGGGCGTCCATACAGCAAGGGCCAGATGATGCGTCTGCTGCGCGATGCCAATTTTACGCCAGGCGGATGGAACGAGGCGCTTTTGTTCCCACCGTCAAACAACCGTGCGGTGATGCGCGCGACACAATGGCTTGAAACGCTTGGCCACCGGCTCGCGGTGCCGTTTGCAGGCGCGCTGGTGGTTGAGGCGCAGAAGCGCATGTATCAGGGTGTGCCGGTGTCATCGCGCACCTCGCGCCGCGTCTTCGTGCCGGTACTCGCGCCGCAAGGGTTCGGGCACGGAACAGCCGAACCTACTTCCTGATCAAAAATACCGCCTGCTGGCCGAAGAAATTCCACAGGAACCTTGGCAGTTTCAATCCCATGCGCTCGCCGCTGGCATTGAGCGCCGAGGCGCTTTCGATTGTGGCGCCGAGTTCGTCGCAGAGCGCGATGAAATCGTCGATGGTGCAGAAATGCAGGTTCGGCGTGTCATACCAGGTGTAAGGCAAATCCTTGGTCACCGGCATTCTTCCGTTCCACAGCAGCGACAGGCGCACGCGCCAATGGCCGAAGTTGGGAATTGAAACTATGGCGTATTTGCCGATGCGCAAGAGATGCTCAAGCACGATGCGCGGGTTGTGCGTCGCTTGCAGTGTCTGGCTGAGGATCACATAGTCAAAACCCTTGTCAGTGTAAAAGCCGAGATCCGAGTCTGCATTGCCCTGAATGACGGCAAGGCCGTGCGCGACGCACTCGTTGACACCCTTCTGGCTGAGCTCCACGCCGCGGCCATCGACATTGCGGGTTTGCTGCAAGAGGCTCAAAAGCTCGCCATCGCCGCAGCCGACATCAAGCACCTTGGAACCTGAAGCAACGAGACTGGCGATCACGGCGAAATCAATGCGCGAGGCGGCAATCGTGCTCATGACAGGCCTCTTGCACGCGCCGCTGCGCTGACAAAGCCTTGCACTGCTGCCACCATATCCGGCTCGTCCAGAAGGAAGGCGTCATGGCCCTTGTCAGTCTCGACCTCGACGAAGGATACCAGCGCGCCGGAGGCGTTCAACGCGTGGACAATAGAGCGGCTTTCCGCCGTCGGGAACAGCCAGTCGCTGGTAAAAGACACGAGGCAGAAACGCGTTTTCGAGCCCTTGAACGCATTGGCCAGCACGCCGCCGTGCTCGGCGGCGATGTCGAAATAGTCCATGGCGCGGGTCATGTAGAGATAGGAATTGGCATCGAACCGGTCGACGAAGCTTGACCCTTGGTGGCGCAGATAGCTTTCGATCTGGAAGTCGGCGTCAAAGCCGAACGTCAGTGAGTCGCGGTCCTGCAGGTTGCGACCGAACTTGCGGTGCAACGCTGAATCCGAAAGATAGGTAATGTGCGCGGCCATGCGGGCGACGGCCAATCCCTTGCCGGGCACGGTCCCGGCCTCAAGATAGCGCCCGTCGCGCCACTGCGGGTCAGCCATCACGGCCTGGCGGCCAACCTCATGGAAGGCGATGTTCTGCGATGAATGGCGCGCGCCGGTGGCAATCGGCAGCGCGGCGAACACGCGTTCGGGATAGGCTGCCGCCCATTGCAGCACCTGCATGCCACCCATGGAACCACCCATCACCAGAAACAGCTTGTCGATGCCAAAATGGTCGATCAGCATGGACTGTGCCCGCACCATGTCGGCAATGGTTATGATCGGCAGTTCAAGTGCCCAAGCCTTGCCGGTATTCTCGTTCAGCGAGGCAGGGCCAGTTGAGCCCATGCATCCGCCAAGCACGTTGGCGCAGAGGACAAAATAGCGGTCGGTGTCGATGATGCGGCCGGGGCCGATCATGTTTTCCCACCAGCCCGGCTTGCCCGTGACAGGATGGACGTTTGCCACATGCTGGTCGCCCGTCAGCGCATGGCAAACGAGGATCGCGTTGCTCTTGTGGGCGTTCAGCGTGCCGTAGGATTGATAGGCAATCTGGAATGGTGCCAGCTCAACCCCTGAATCGAGCTTCAAGGGCTTGTCCTTGCCGAACTTCAGGACTTTGCTCGACGGGTCCGCAATTTCGCGGAACCGGGCGGATTTGCCGGACGGCTTCTGGTCAGCCTTGACGGCCATTGTGCGGGCTCTCCCTCAAGAAACAGGTGCGCAGCTATTTGAGAACGGCGGCGGAAAGTCAATGCCAGTTAAGCCAAGGTGCGGCCACGGCGCACTCGACAAGCACCTGTCTGGCCGCTATTGCCCTGTTTCCCGCAGCACACATGACAGCATCGCCATGAGCCAGACCAGCACGCCGAAACGCCCGCAGCCCAAGACCGGCATCCTTGATATTGCCGCCTATGTGCCGGGCAAGGAGCATGCCCCAGGTGTGGCGAAAATTTACAAGCTCTCGTCCAACGAGACGCCGCTCGGTGCCAGCCCACTTGCTCAGGCCGCGTTCACGGACGCTGCATCCAAACTCGAGATTTACCCGGATGGTCAGGCGCTGGCGCTGCGTGAGGCGATTGCCGAAGTGCATGGCCTGAACCCGGCCAATATCATGTGTGGCAATGGCTCGGACGAGCTGCTTGGCCTCATCGCCCACACCTACCTTGCGTCTGGCGATGAAGGCATTTTCACTGAGCATGGCTTTCTCGTTTACAAGATCCAGATCATGGCGCAGGGCGCGACGCCGGTCGTGGTGCCAGAGAAGAACGAGACGGCAGACGTGGACGCGATCCTTGCAGCCGTGACGCCGCGCACCAAAATCGTGTTCATTGCCAACCCGAACAACCCGACCGGCACCTACGTGCCGATGGATGACATCCGCCGCCTGCATGCCGGTTTGCGGCCCGATATCTTGCTGGTTCTCGACGCGGCCTATGCAGAATATGTGCGGCGCAATGATTACGAGGCTGGTGTTGAACTGGTTTCGGGTTCGGAAAATGTCGTGATGACGCGGACATTCTCCAAAATCCACGGGCTGGCAGCGGCACGTATCGGCTGGATGTACGCGCCTGCGCATATTCTCGATGCGATGAACCGTATCCGCAGCCCTTTCAACCTGAGTTCGCCTGCGATCCTGTCCGGTGCGGCGGCGATGCGTGACCGGGCGCATGTTGCAAAAGCGGCGGCGTTCAATGAAGAGTGGCTGGGCTGGCTGACACAGGAGATTGGCAAGCTCGGATTGCGGGTAACGCCCAGCGTCGGCAATTTTCTGCTGGTGCATTTCCTGGCTGACGCTGCAAAGTCAGCGGAAAGGGCGGATGCGTTTCTTACCGCGCGCGGCCTCATCCTTCGGCGTGTGACTGCCTACGGTTTTCCAAATGCACTGCGCATGTCTGTTGGCACGGAAGAGGCCAACCGGCTGGTGGTCGCAGCGCTTAAAGACTTTCTGGAGGCCTGAGCGGTGGGCATGGTCATTTACGACAAAATTGCGCTGATCGGTATTGGCCTCATCGGGTCGTCGCTGGCGAGGGTGATCCGCCGAGAGGGTCTCGCCACGCACATCGCCATTTCGACGCGCAGCGCGGACACGTTGACCCGAGCACAAGACCTTGGCCTTGGCGACAGCTATTTTGCCGATGCGGGCGAAGCGGTGAGGGATGCAGACCTTGTCGTCGTCTCTGTTCCCGTCGGATCGTCAGAGGCGGTTGCCAAGCTGATTGCACCTTATCTGAAGCGGGGCGCTGTGGTTACCGATGTGGGTTCAACCAAACAGTCGGTCGTCGCGCAAATGCAGCCGCATATTCCTGATGGTGTGCATTTCATCCCCGGCCACCCGATTGCCGGCACAGAAAAATCCGGTCCGGACGCTGGCTTTGCCGAACTCTTTGAAGGCCGTTGGCACATTCTGACGCCGCTTGAGGGCAGCGATGAAAGCGAAGTCGAAAGGTTGACGCATTTCTGGGAAGCATGCGGCTCAATGGTTGACCGCATGGACCCTGTCCACCATGACTTGGTGCTGGCCATCGTCTCGCACCTGCCGCACTTGATCGCTTACAACATTGTCGGCACGGCCGATGACCTGGAAGCCGTAACTGAATCCGAAGTCATCAAATATTCCGCCTCAGGCTTCCGCGATTTCACCCGGCTTGCCGCCTCCGATCCCACCATGTGGCGCGATGTGTGTTTGCACAACAAGGATGCGATATTGGAAATGCTGGCACGCTTTTCAGAGGATCTCGCTGCGCTGCAGCGGCTGATACGCTGGGGCGATGGCGAGGGGCTGTTCAATCTCTTCACCCGCACGCGCGCCATCCGCAAGTCGATCATCGAGGCGGGACAGGATGTCGATGCGCCCGACTTTGGCCGTCAGACCGCGAAACATCCCGCGGAATAGATAGATCATATCGGCGGAATATTGCCGAGCGGGAAGAAGCCGGCGGAGACTTTGCCCTTGCGAATGGTCAGCGTCAGGCTCGCTTCCTTGTCTTTCCCAGCCGCCATCGATGCAGCGGAAAGGGCGGGCTTGAGGACCGAAGCGGCTTCCGGCGCAATTTTTGCCAACGCGGCACCAAGCTTGTCACCGTCAGCAAATTTGATGCTCACGTCGCCATCAACCAGTCCTTCAGCATTAATGCTCAGCGGCCCGGAAAGCTCCAGCGTCCCGCCGTCCTTGAAGATCACCCGTGCGCTGCGGATCTCGCCAGAGGTGCCGCGCACTGCCTCGCGGGCATTCTTCGGGCGTGCGGTCAGGATTCGCACGCCATCGGTCAGCACTGCATCATAAGAGGCGGAGAGCGACGGAATCTCGCGGCCGGGCGTGACCGCCGGATCGACGAGCAAACCGTTCACTTCGCCGGCAAACGCCGTGTCCTTGTCTTCTACGCGCATGTGTCCGGCAACATAGTCAGCGATGACCGCTCGGCTTCGCGCCTCTGATTGGCCTCTTATTGAAATGTCCAGAGCTTTGGCTTCCACTGAAATCCTGTCCGGCAGGGGGCGGTTGGCGCGGACACTTGAATGCAGCAGCGACCAGTTGACCTCAAGCGGCTGCAAACCCGGCGCGTCGATGGAAGCGGGACCGTCAAGCTCTGCAACCAGGTGCCACGGATTGTAGACCTGCGCAGCCGTGCGCAAGGCACCTGCGGCAAGGCGCACTCCTTTTGCCGGTTGCTCAACCAGCACAGAGTCGCAGAACAGGCCGAAGCGGAACGGGTAGCCGTGGATCGACCGGTTGTCGCAAGCGATTTTCTGCGCACCAGTGTTGACCTTGGCAAGCGCAAGATCGATCTGCTTCTCGCCCAGATTCGCCAGATAGAACCATCCGCCAGTAAACGCGAGCATCAGGATGGCAGTTACTATGCCAAGCCACTTTTTTCGGCGTGCATAGTTTGGCTTGCTTACGTGATCGTCCGGAGTTGCGGTTGACGTCATGATCTATCCCTCGTATCGGCACACAACTTCAATCAGCGCAGCCGGACATTCCTGTTGATGGCGGATATGGGCGAATTTTGGGTGTTTGGCTATGGCTCGCTGATGTGGCGGCCAGGTTTTGACCATGCCGAAAAGATGCGTGCACGCCTCAATGGCTATCACAGGGCGCTTTGCATCATTTCACGCGTCCATCGCGGAACGCCAGAGCGTTCCGGCCTTGTGCTTGGACTTGATCGGGGCGGCTCCTGTGTCGGTGTCGCGTTCCGTATTGAGAATTATCTGCGTGACGATGTTGTTGCCTATCTGCGCGAGCGCGAACTCGTCTCGAACGCATACAAGGAGCGGTACTTGGCGGTTACGCTGGCGGACGGTCGGATAGTGAAGGCGATGAGCTACGTGGTTGACCGCCGCCACGAGCAGTACAGCGGGCCGCTCACGGTCGAAGAGGCCGCGCAACGCGTCAAGGGTGCGGCCGGCAAATCCGGTGCCAATGAGGACTATCTGTTCAACACCGTCGAACATCTCGAGGCGCTCGGCATTCGCGATCACTGGCTGGAAAGTGTCGCGCGGATCGTCCGCTGAATTTAGACAAAGAGCTGAATGCCAATGGCGAAAATTGCGAAGACGCCAGCGTAATATGCCACGGTTCGCAAAATGGAAACTCCGGCCAAGTAGCTTGCGGCATGGACAAGCCTCGCAATCAAAAAGACCACTCCTGCAGCCTGGGTAACGCCGTTTGATATGCCCATCGCCTGCGCGGCCATGACCACGCCCGCGTAGGGTACGAGATTTTCGATCAGATTGGCATGCGCCCTTGTGCCACGCGCGGCGATTCCCGTGCGCTCGGGCAGGCCATCGCGGTTGCCGAGCATCGCCTTGACGCCGACATCAGTGGTGTAGGCGAAGAGGTAGATCAGTGGAAGGATCAGCGCAACAAGGCTGAGAGCGGCAAGAGCAAACAGTTCAGGCGTCATGAGATGTCCTCAGATGGTCTGGCAAACTTTTATTGCCCAACCAACTTTACGCCCAACTGCGCCAACCGGTTCAGTGCCGATGGCGGCAAATGTGGCGGGTTTGGCCCGGTTGCCGCTTCAATCAGGAATTCATCGCACGCGGCTTCTGTCTTTTCCTGCAGCACTCGCAGGAACTCCTCTTTTGAAAGCCCCGGCTGGATTGCGGGAAGAACGCGGCATTTGATTTTGCCCGGATAGCGCATGAATTGGCGGCGGGGCCAGAACAGGCCTGCGACATGTGCGATCGGCACAACCGGCAGGCCAAGCTCGTAGTAAAGGTGGGCGATGCCAAATTTGTATGAAGGTTCCTCGCCCGGCGCGCGGCGGGTGCCTTCGGGATAGATCATGATCTGCCGCTTGTCAGCGATGGCGGGCTGTGCACCCTTGGTGATCGATTTGAGAGCCACAGAGCGCGATCCACGGTGTACCGGGATCATTTTCATCTTGCCGACGTACCAGCCAAACAGCGGAATCCACATCAGTTCGCGTTTGAGGATATAGATCGGGTCAGGCACAAACGGCACGAACGCGTAGGCGTCCCAGAAAGACTGATGCTTGGGCGCGACGATGCAGGCCTCGTGCCTGATATTCTCAAGCCCTTCGATCTCGTAGGAACAACCGACGATCTTCTCAAACAGCCAGTGGTTGGACCGCGCCCAGAATTTTGGCACAAACCAGGCCTTGTCGCGCGGCGCAAGGAAATAATACGGCGTGAAGATGATCATCTGAACGATCAAGCTCAGATAGAAGGCGATATTGAACAGAAGCGATCGCAGAAAAATCATGGGCGCGGGCCTGTCTTCGGAATGGAATTTCATTGCGTGGTTATACGAATGAAAGGATGCCGTGAACCCGCGCCGTGTCAGTTTCCAGTGACAGCGGCCAGAGATTTCGGCACCGGCAGAGCACTGCGGGAAAGTGCGCCAAGATATTTCATATACTCGGCCAGCAGCACACGGACAGCATCCGGGTCCAGCATCCATTTGCCATTGGTCAAATCCGAGTTGACCACCGGGTACGGCGCGATGGTCAAGCGCGGATCAATTCGCTGCATTTCAAGAAGACTGCGCGACATGTGGTAATTGTTGGTGACCAGAATGATGTCCTGATACTTGTGGTCGGTGAGCCAAGTCTGTGTTTCAGCGGCATTTCCCACCGTGTCTTTGGCCTCGTAGCCGATATCCACGCAGCATTCGAACAACCGTTTGTCCGCGCCAAGCGCGTTGCGCAGCGCGCTCTTGGTCGTGTCGGCGTTGACGCCCGAAATCAGCAGCCGCTCGCCCTTGTTGCGCTTGAGAAGGTCGAGCGCTGCTTCGATGCGCGATTGGCCACCGGTCAACACGACAATCGCGTCGGCAGGATTGACCTCGTCAGGTTCCCCCATCCGCGCTACGTTTTCGGAGAAATAGGCAAAACCAATCAAAAATGCGGCCAACCCGAACAGCACAAGCGGACCCAGCCAGCGAAGTGTTTTTGCAAGCGCTGCGGTAAGTCCGCCCCTGTGGCGTTGCTGGTGTGCCTGCTTGGCCGTGCTGGTCAAATCCTGTTCCCGAGACGCAAATGGCCTCTAACGTTAAAGAAGGATTGCGGCGGTGAACAGGCAGAGCGGGCGTTGTTACCTGAAATTTCGCGACGAAATCTCCGCATTACTCAGGATTTGAGCGATCCAAGCCCTTGAGATGGCGCAGAACCGTCAATCTCGTGGTTTCTGCCGTTAGTAACGCCACCAGAATGACAATGGCAAGCACGCCGGTATAGCCAGCCCAGCCGATGGCAAAATTGCCGAAAAGCGCCGCTGCCTGGTCGGCTTCCGGCGTTGATCGATTGGCCGCCGACCACACGCCGACAGCAATGAACAGCGCCAGCGCCGCCAGTCCACCTGCCAGTGCACCCTTGACGCCTGTCATGAAAAAGCGGCGGCTGAATTCGTTGGCAATGAATTTGCCCTCTGCGCCAACGAAATGCAGCACCTCAATGATATGTCCGTTGCCTGACATCGCGCCTCGTGTGGCGAAAATTATCGCCAGCGCGGTGGCCACCAGCACCAAACTCAGGACAACGATACCGAAGTAGACCGTCGTGCGTGCCATTGTCACCAAACGATCCACCCAGTTGCGGTGATCCTCCAGCACAGCCTGCGGTACTGCCAACTTTATGGCCGCGCGCATAGCGGCGAAGTCCGGCGGTGATGCGGGATCGATGGTAATGATAACCAAGCGCGGCACCGGCAAGGCATCGATATCGAGGCCGGCACCAAGCCAAGGCTCCAACAGCCGCGCCGTCGCTTCTTTATCAACAATCCGCGCATCACGCACACCGGAAAAGCCGGAGGCTGCGACCTGTACTTTGTCAAGCGCCGCCTCCATGTCGAGCTCTTCGTCCGGCCTGATCTGGATGGTTGCTTCACGAGCGATCTGCAATTGCCAGGATGATGCGGAGTCCCGCACGACCGTGACAGCACCCAAAGTCAGGCATGCGAGGAATGTCATGATGGCGATGACGAAGATTAGCGCAGTTGACGAGATGTTACCGTTTGGCACGATTGGTGTCTGCCGCTCGTCTTTGTGGCCGAACATCCACCATTTTTGCGAGCGCAGTCGGCGCATGTCTGTCGCCTCCTCCGCTGGCTTGTCAGCTGGTTTCTTTGAGCTGTTTTGGTCAGTCATGAATTTCAAGCCGGCCGCCATTGAGGATCATGCGCCGCGCGTCGATCTGATCCATCAGCGTCAGGTCGTGAGTGGCAATGACGACGGAGGTTCCTGAACGGTTCAGCTCCATGAAAAGGCGCAGCAGGCGGCGGGCAAGTGGCGGGTCGACATTGCCCGTCGGCTCGTCTGCCAGTAGGATTTCCGGCTGGTCAATCAATGCACGTGCAATGGCGGCGCGCTGCTTCTCTCCGCCCGACAGGACTGGTGGCAGCACGTGGATACGGTCGCCAAGGCCGACCCATTTCAGAAGTTCGACAACATCCTTGCGATAGCTCGCCTCCTCCTTGCCACGCACACGCAGCGGCAGGGCGACGTTTTCGTAGGTCGTCAGATGGTCGAGCAGGCGGAAATCCTGGAAAACCACGCCGACACGGCGGCGCAGGAAGGGCAGTTCGGCGTTGGTAATTGTCGAAATATCCTTGCCAAATGCGGTAATCAACCCGCGTGTCGGCTTCAGTGCCAGAAACAGCAGGCGCAGCAATGTCGTCTTTCCCGCGCCAGACGGGCCGGTCAGGAACTGGAATGACTTCGGCCGGACGTGAAACGAAACATCCTTGAGGATTTCCGGTCCCATTCCATAGCGCAGCCCGACATTTTCAAAGCGGATCACTGAAAGCCTTCACCCTGCATTGTTTGCCTTGGCCCGCGAATCGCTTGCGCATTTGGCAAAACTTAACCAATCCCGTTTACCGGTCAGCAAGGATTGAGAAAAGGGCCGGAATGATGGCAGCGCACGCCATGCAGCTGAATTTGGACAGCATCATTGATGCAGAGTTTGAAACGGTGCTGCCCGCCAAGCGCACTGAGCCAACAGTTAAGCGTGCGGAGGGCACATTTCCGGACGCGGCAAGTTCAATGGACGATCTTTCACTCCTCAGAGGGGAAAAGGCGGCACCGCCTTCAAATGAACAACCTGAACAATTGACGCCCGCATTTCTGTTTTTTACAGCGGTTGCGGCATTTGCGGTTTTCTGGGTTTCCGGTGGACACACGCTCCTGTATTGACATCGATTGAAAACGGCAATTCAGGGGATGGTGATGCACGTTGTTCGCGGGAAAAAGATCGATGTGCTGTTCAGTGCGTCAGCAATTGCGATGCGCAATCTGGAATTGGCCAAGGACATTGCCGCTCATGATTATCATGACCTTTTGGTCATTTCGATACTGAAAGGGTCATTCGTCTTTGCCGCAGACCTCATCCGCGCCATGCATGATGCCGGTCTTGCGCCGGAGGTCGAGTTTATCACGATCTCCAGCTATGGTTCAGGTACGGTCTCCGGAGACGTCAAGGTGCTGCGCGACATCGACAATGACGTGCGCGGACGCGACATCCTTCTGATCGACGACATTCTGGAATCGGGCAAGACATTGAAATTCACCCGCGACATGATGATTGCGCGCGGCGCGAAATCGGTCTCTGTCGCTGTTCTGCTTGACAAAAGTGTGCGCCGACAGACCGATTTCAATGCTGATTATGTCGGCTTTGAATGCCCGGACTATTTTGTCGTCGGCTATGGCATGGACGTTGCTCACGCGTTCCGTGAATTGCCGTTTGTCGGAATTGTCACCGGCGAGGCATAAGCCCAAATCTATTCAAACTTCAACAACCGCTCCAAATAGTTCTTTTCCGCTTCCGGGCTCAGCGCATCGCCCAGCCGCTTGCGGATCGCTTCGAGGATTTCGCGGGCGCGCTGGATGTCGATTTCGTCGGGAACCTTGGTGGACTGGCCCATGTCAGGCCCATCGGTTGCGCGCGGGCGCCCCAGCGGGTCGCGGTCGTTGGGGCCGTTGCGACCACCCGGCTGCTGACCGCCGCCCTGTTCGCCCATTGCCTGTTTCATCTGGTCCATCAGGCTCTCTGCGCCCTTGCGCAATGAATCGAGCGCATCGGCCTGATCACCCGTCGCCTCTCCAGCCTCACCATCGCCAAGTTTTTTGCCAGCACGTCCCATCGACTTGCCAGCATCCGAGAGCTCTTGGCCCGGATCAAGCCCCAAACCTTTCAAACCCTCCATCATGTCGTTCAGGCGTCTGCCGAGATCATTCTGGCGGCGTGCAAGTTCGCCGGTGCCATTGCTTTCGCCCGGCTGCTTGCCCTGACCATTCGGGCCCTCTTGCCCCTGGCCTTGCTCGCCACCCTTCTGCTTGCCGCCATCGCCCTGATCGCCGCGCTCGCGACCTTTCTTGTAGGTTTCATCCATCAGCTTCTGCTGGTCGCGCAGCATTTTGCCCAGCTCGTTGAGCTTGCCCTCCATCTGCGACTGGCCCTCGCCGCCCTTCTTGCCTTTGCGGGCCTGAAGGTTGTTCATCATCTCGTTCAGCTGCGACAACAGTTGCTTGGCCTGATCCTTTGCGCCCTGCTTGGCCAGATCCTCGAGCTCGTCGAGCATCTTTTCGAGATCGGAGGTGCGCAGCTCCTGGCTGTCTTTGTTGTCCTGCGCGGTCTGCGGGTTTTTCTCGGCTTCTTGCGCGAGCTGCGTCATATATTCGTTCATGGCCTGACGCAGCTCGCGCATCAGCTTTTCGATTTCCTTGTCTGACGCACCATTCTCCAGCGCCTCTGCGAGTTTGTCCTGCGCCTGTTTCATACGGCGCTGCGCATCTGACAGCGCACTCTTGTCGATTTCCTTGGCGATCTCCCAAAGATAGGCGACGACATCGCGCAATTGATCGTCGGTTTTGGCTGCAGCAAGACGGGTGCGGGCGGTCTTGATGCCAAGATAATGGCTGGCGTTGCGGATTGTGTCGTCGGGCCGAATCATCAGCGCATCAAGATAATCGAGCACGCGCGGCTTGTCGTTGGCATTGCTGGAAAGAAGGCGGCGGTCTTCTTGCAGCGCGCGCGACAAGGGATTGGCAAAGTAATATTCGGGCAAGATAAAATTCTTTGTTTGGCTCACAGCTTTTTGTCCCGCGCCATCTTCTGCATACAGCGTGAGCGAAAAAGCTTCACCGGCCAACGGGTGCTCGGTCAAATCCTTGTTTGTCTTCGATGCACCGTCGCTTGTGCTTTTGCGGGGGATCGAAAGTGCAAGATCCGGCATGACGAACAGTGGCCGTGCGCCAGATGCCATCTCCGCCGGTTCAAATTTGGAAATTGCTTTCACCGCGCCGTAATCGTCGGTGATCTTGTATGTTAGGCTCAACGCGCCTTTGACATCTGCGGTCGGGTCGGCCGTGAAAGCGATGACCGGCGCACTGTCGGCAACAACCTTGAATGCCCATGCTGCCAAGTCTTGGCCAGAGCCTTGAAGTGTGACCGTGCCGTCGCTTGCCAAGACACCCTTGAGCACTTTGCCCGAGCTGTTTTTTGTGTCGGCAGCCTTCGGTGTGGCTACAGGCTGAACTATTGGCTTGCCATCAACAGAAAGCAGATATTCACCTTCAGCCTCATTGCCAATGCGAATTGTCAGTTCGGAGTTTTCCGGAACGATATAAACTTGCTCTGCGTTTTGGCCGAGGCTTGACAGAAACAACGGCGCCTTGCCGGTGTAACGCGGCGGCGTTACCCAGGCATCGATGCGTGGCGGCACGGGCGCAATGAGCGCAGGACCGGTCCAGATGTCGGATACCCTTCCGCCAAGACTGCCCTGCGAAAATGCGAAGGCGACAAACAGGGCGAGCGCGGGCAGGGCGCGCAGCGCATACCGGTCATGATCGAAAGTGCGCGGTGCAGGGTTTGCAGGTTGAATGCCGTGCAGTTTTGCCGCCATTCGCCGCTGATGCTCGCGCCACAGCGCATTGGCGAAATCATCGGGGCTTCCCGCCAGCCGGTCTGCCAGCGCGCCGATAGGCTGGTTCGCAAGCCGGTTTGCAGCCTCAAGCCGCGCATCAATGTCGTGCGCCGACGGCAGCCTGAAATGCCGCAGCGGCCAAAGGCTGGCGAGAAACGATAGAGAAAGAATGCCGAGAAATGCAAAACGCAGCGTGTCTGGCACGGATCGGAACAGCCCGAACCATGAAAGCGTCAGGACCGCGGAGAGCGCAATAATGCCAGGCAACAAAAGCGGCCACAGCCGTTCAAACAGGATGGACATCCCAGTGACAAGCCGAACGCGCGTCAGGCGCGGCTTTGTCGTGTCACTGATTTGGCTCATGCTCATTGATATCAAGATAGCAGGCTTCGTGGCAAAGGCGAGGCACCACAAATAAATGTGATTGGAATGCCCCTCACCAATTACTTCGCACCAGCGCCGCGCCGCAAACGCCGGAAAGACGTGAGGGCCCTAAATCACCCCGGAAAGCTCTCGCACGTCTCTGCAATTGTTTCCTGTTCGGACGACATGATCTTTGCCCCGTCAAAGGCAAAAACTTCGCGGGTGAGCGATTCATTGTCAGAAAATTTGTAGCACACCGAGACCGCAATCAAACCGTCTGTATCATCGTCGATCGCGTGGCGGATCGATGCGCCTTTCATGGCGTCTTGCCATTCATCAAGGCTGGTGATGAATTCTGCCTTGGTTTGGGTGATATCGAGGTCGCCGAGAGTCACCTTGGCGCTGTCTGACAAAAGGTCGCCAAAGGCCGCCCGGTCGATCTTTTCGAGAGCTGAGTACCAGCGTTCAACCAGCACCGCCTCTGCCTCACCAGACAACGCGGGCGTCCATGACATCAAAAAAACGACCAGCGCACAGATCAGCCTCGTCATCGAAAAGTCTCCTGTCAGGGCCGGATGAAATCACCGGTTTCCGGGTTCATCACCCAGAGTTCGCCGGTGGAAATGTCAAACCATGCTCCATGCAGCGCAATGCGGCCTTTGCCTTCCAGGATGTTCACGCAAGGAAAGGTCCGCAGGTTTTCAAGCGAAAAACGGATGGATACGCGCTCCATGGCGCGCTGGCGTTCGGATGCGGTGAGCAATGTGTTGGCAGCAATGACCTCTGCCGCAGGCTGCACCAGCTTCATCCATTGGCCGATGAAGTCGCCGGGCGAAAGCGGCAGAAAATCCTGATTGAGCGAGGCCTCGATGCCGCTACAGCGGCCATGGCCCAAGACCACAATGTGCTCAACCTTGAGGCCCTGCACGGCAAATTCGAGCGCGGCGGACGTGCCGTGGTATTCGCCGTCCGGCTTGTAGGGTGGCACCAGATTGGCAACATTGCGCACCACGAACAGTTCGCCCGGGCCGCAATCGAAGATGGTCTCCGGCGCGGCGCGCGAGTCGCAACAGGCAATCACCATTGTGCGCGGCTTCTGGCCGCTCTCGGCCAAAGTCTGGTAGCGGTTCAGGTCATGAGTGTATCGCCCCGCCATGAAGGCGCGGTAGCCATCGAGAAGACGTTCTGGGAACTGGACCATGTTTTTTGGATTAGCGACAAATTCCGGTCAGATCAATGCGAGTTTTTGCAGCGCACAATTCAGACATGGATGGCGATGGGGAGGTCAAAACGGTCGCGACCGGGCGGCGATGGATAGGACATCGCCTCACCCTTTTCCAACCGCTCGGCGACCAGCTGCATCACGCAGGCATCAAGAAAATCATCAACGGCGGCGCCGCGGGGAATACTTTGGCTGAGGAAATCAGCGGCGAAGCCTTGAGACGCCAGAAATTTTCGCCGTTCACTTTCGCCGCACGGCATCTTTTTCGGGTGAGCCATCGGCCTGCCATTGTTCAATACCGTGAAGGCATGCTCAGGGTGGGATTCGAAGACGCGTTTCGACAACGCTGTGTTTGTGCTCAGAAGCCGGTCAACTTCTGCAATCTTCGGCAGGATTCCAAAAGTTTGGCGCGAGAGTGACTTGGGTGGTTCTGACGTCTCACAGGCCACCTGTTTGGTAAGGTCATACGCCTTGGAGTAGGGAAGTAACTTGGCCTTGTAACGCTCCCAATATTCCATTCCCGCCTCAACGGCTTTTCGGGACGGAACGGAAAACACAGAGGAAGATTTGCCAAGGAGCAGGCTGCGAACACACTGCTCTGCTTCGCGGCCTGCGCCGACAATCTGGTCTGGCAGTCCGATGGGGATGTCCACAGCGACGGTGGCATCAGCTGGAAATGCTGCCAGCAAGGTTGCGAAAGCGCTGTAAACTTGGACGCTGGCTCCTTGATGGTTGCGCCAAACCGCTATCCATCCGTTCTTGCAGCCATCCACACCGACGCAGATGGTCACGCCGGTTCCTTCGCCTTCGGTCTGAAAAGTTTACGCATCTGCACCATCGCCATCGGATGAGCCATCGACGAGGCGTCGGCGGCCAGCATCAGTTCGTTTGCGCCACGCTTGGATGCGCGTGCCATCATTTCAAACACCGCAGCCGTGGTGTGGCGCAGCGCCTTTTCGTCGCTGTCGCCGGACAGGCGGCGGGCGAGGAACAGCGCTGAGGTCAGGTCACCGAGGCCGTTTGTCGGGCCGTCAACCAGACGATGTTCGGCCATGATCGTTTCGCTCATCTTGATGAGAAGATTGCCGGTGGACCCTGTCATCATCGCATGGGCAGATGTCGCGATGACAGTTTGCGCGGCCAACTGCAGTGCCGCGTCTATAACAGCATGGTTGTCATCAAGCTCGCGGTCTGACAGCCAGCCAAGCTCAAACCGGTTTGGCGTTGCAATGTCCGCCAGCGGCATCAGATGATCGCGGATGGCGGCGGCGGTTGCCTCGGGGACGTATAGACCAGTGGCGTCGCCAATGACCGGATCGCACAAGAAGACTGCATCCGGATTGAGTTTCTTCAAGGCCCTGACCAATCGGGCGGCTGGTTCGGCTTGGCGCGCACTGCCAAGATAGCCGGTCATGATTGCGCCGACCTCGCGAAGCCATGGCGCCTTGATAAGGTCGGTGATCAGCGCTGCAAAACCCTCATCGTCCGGGACAAGGCGCGTCGCCCGGCCATGGCCCGGGTGCCAAGGCAGCGTGACTGTCGGAACTGCCCAGACCGGGAAGCCGAGGCTTTCCAGAGCAAACACCGCCGCGCGGTTGCCGACTGCGCCGCGTACGACGTGGCTGGAAATCACAATCACCGCCGGATTGGAGGCCGCATCCCTGGTGCCGTTCATGGCGTTGCTGCTCCAAGCCAGACAATCAGCCCGACGATGATGCTGATGGTAATCAGGAATCCGAGCCCGCGGCCGATTCGCGTGCCCCACAGTTCAATCGGGTCGTTTTCATTGTCGTCAGGTGATGGATGATTCATAATCCAACCTTAACAGAACGCCAGCGGCGCGGCGACGCAAAATGCAGTTTCATTCCCACGCTGAAAACAGCTAAGAGATGGCAGGCCGCGAATTTGCGGTGGCTTTTTGAACACGAGGTCGGACCATGCACACTGCCACTCAAACCCGCGGTTTTCGCGCTGCCATCACCGCCGCGACGCTGATCATCGTATCTCTGCTTGTGTCGGGCTGCGGGTTCAACACGATCCCGACTGCCGAGGAACAGGCGAAGGCGTCGTGGAGCGAGGTGCTCAACCAGTATCAGCGCCGTGCAGACCTGATCCCGAACCTAGTCGAAACCGTCAAGGGTTTTGCCACGCAGGAGAAAGATGTGCTGGTCGAGGTCGTTGAAGCGCGTGCCAAGGCGACGCAGGTGCAGGTGCCGGCAGACATCCTGTCCAATCCTGATGCGTTCAAGACATTCCAGGAAAACCAGTCGGCAATCACAGGCTCACTTGGTCGCCTGCTGGCGGTGGCTGAAGCCTATCCGGACCTCAAATCCAACCAGAATTTCCTCGCGCTCCAGTCACAGCTTGAAGGCACCGAAAACCGCATCGCCGTGGCGCGCCGCGATTATATCGAGTCTGTGCGTGTCTACAACACGTCGCTGAAGACGCTGCCGAGTGCGATCTGGGCCTGGCTGTGGTGGACCGGCAACAAGCCATATGAAACCTTCACGGTAGCTGAAGACAAGATGGCGGTGCCGGCGGTGAAGTTCTGAACCGAAAACTGAAAGACCTGCCGTGCGCAGTTTTGCTGTGACCAAGTCAACTTTGGCGTTGCGGGCGGTTATCGCCTGCGTCGCTTTGGTTGCTGGTCTTTTGCTGGCGGCACTTCCGGCCCAGGCGCTGGACGTTCCGGCTCTGACGGGCAGGGTCGTGGACATGGCGGATTTGCTATCGAGCGAACAGGAAGCCGCGCTGATTGCGGACCTCGACGCGTTCGAAAAGAAGTCCTCCGATCAGGTGGTCATCTTGACCATTCCGGCGCTGGATGGTGATGTTCTGGAAAATTATGCCAACCGCGTGTTTCGCACTTGGGCGCTCGGCCAGAAGGGCGAGGACAATGGTCTCCTGCTTCTGGTGGCGCGGGACGACCGCAAGCTGCGCATCGAAGTCGGCTACGGGCTTGAAGGCATGATGACCGATGCGTTGTCTGGCCTCATCATCCGCGAAACCATCGTGCCGCGCTTCCGCGAAGGCGATTTTGCCACCGGCATCCAGAATGGCGTCAAGGATATTCTGACGGTTCTTACCGGCGATGGCGCAGAGCTAGAGGCGCGGGCCAAGCGCAATCTGGAAAATACGCCGCCGGTGGATTGGATATTCCTGATTTTCATCACTGTCTTCGTCGGCATCTTTCTGGCCGCCTTCATCATTCCGCTGCTTATCAGGATGTTCGGCGAGAAGATCGGCACGCACAAATACCGCTGGCGTGGCATGACGCTCGATAGCACTCCGGGCAAGGGTGGCTCCTCGTCTTCCGGCGGCTGGTCATCGGGCAGCAGCTCCTCGTCTGGCGGCGGCTTTTCCGGCGGTGGCGGCTCGTCGGGCGGTGGCGGTTCTTCGGGGGGCTGGTGATGTCGATGATGTCTGCTGACGACCACAAGGCGGTTTCAAAAGCCATCCGCGCAGCGGAAAAGCACACCGACGGTGAAATCTATGCGGTCATTGCGCGCCGCTCGGATGATTATTTTGCGCCCGCCGCCTTCGCCGTATCGCTGGCTGCAATTTTCGGCGCGTTCATCGTGGCGCTGATACTGCATCAATACTGGATCGCCGTGGACGCGCAGGCGTTTATGACGGCGTTCGTGTTTGCCTATCTGGCTGCGCTCGCGGTGTTGATATTCCTGCCGCAGGTCTGTCAGCG
>JANPEK010000219.1:0-1755 GCA_031422915.1 Phyllobacteriaceae bacterium
TCGAGAAACTGCGCGCCTGCCACGTCATCGTCCATTTCTCCGAACGCTGCGCGATTATCCGTGATGGTGCGAAGGCGGCGGCCGAGGCGGCGGGACTGACTTTGGTCGAGGATGAAGGCCTGGTCGCGGAAAATGCCGGGCTGACCGAATGGCCAGTGCCGATGCTCGGGCGGTTCGATCCAGCGTTTCTGGAGGTTCCGCAAGAAGTCATCCAGCTCACCGCGCGGGTGAACCAGAAATATTTTGTTTGCCATGACAAGGCGGGTAAGCTCGCCAATGCCTTTGTCTGCACCGCGAATATCGTCGCGAATGACGGCGGTGCTGCGATTGTTGCGGGCAATGAAAAGGTGCTGGCGGCGCGGTTGTCGGATGCGAAATTCTTCTGGGAGCAGGACCTGAAGGTTGCGCTCGATGAGCAGGCGAAGAAGCTGTCGCAGATTACCTTCCACGAAAAGCTGGGCACTGTTGCCGACAAGGTCGAGCGGGTATCGAAGCTGGCGCGCTGGTTGGTTGAAGAGGGGATCGTATCAAGCACCGTTCGCCCTGAGCCTGTCGAAGGGCAGGAGGCGCAGCGCGACGGTGGTTCACCTACGGTGGCCTTCGGCTCGACAAGCTCAGCACGAACGGATCTGGTGGAGTTGGCAGACCAAGCCGAGCGCGCCGCGCGGCTGTGCAAGGCCGATCTGGTCACCGGCATGGTCGGCGAGTTCCCCGAATTGCAGGGCATCATGGGCGGCTACTACGCCCGCGCGCAAGGCGAGAGCGACGCTGTCGCCGACGCAATCCGCGATCATTACAAGCCGGTCGGGCAGGGCGACGAAGTCCCCACCGCGCCAGTGACAGTGGCGGTGAGTTTGGCGGATAAGTTGGATACGTTGGTTTCGTTGTTTGCTGCCAATGAAATTCCGACAGGTTCCCGAGATCCTTTTGCGCTTCGTCGCGCAGCAATTGGCATAATATTGCTTATTATGCGTTCTGAGATAAGGCTAAATCTCCGAGCTGCCGATCAGATGGCTAGAGCGAGTTTGGTTATGCAGCTATCGGCCCGGCTTGTTGAGCAAGGAAAGATCGTATTCCAGAACAACACGGTCGTTAATCCCAATCAAATTGGCTGGACGCTGAGAGATGATGGTTCGATCAGGCTGAATTTCATCCTAGAAAACGGAGAATCAGTGCAGGTTGAACCTGACCACGCGTTGGCAACAAAAATAACGAGTCTCTCTGAGACCCAAAATGCAGCAATGAGTGGGCAGTCATCAGTGCTGGTTTTCTTTGCCGACCGCCTCAAAGTCCAGCAGCGCGAGGCTGGCGTCCGGCATGATCTGATTGACGCAGTGTTTGCGCTTGGCGGGGAGGATGACCTTGTCCGCCTGCTCGCGCGGGTGAAGGCTTTGCAGGCTTTTGTGGCGACGGATGAGGGCGTGAACCTTCTGGCCGGCTATAAGCGCGCGGCGAATATATTGAAGGCGGCGGATGGCGTCGATGCGGCTGCCCCCGCACCAGCCGATTTGGTTGCGGAAGAGGCCGCTCTCCTCACCGCCCTCGACACCGCCGAACCCAAAGCAGCCGCCGCGGTCGATGCCGAAGATTTCGAAGGCGCAATGGCGGCGCTGGCCAGCCTGCGCGCGCCCATCGACGCTTTCTTTGATGGCGTGATGGTCAATGACCCAGACCCGGCAAAACGGGCATTCCGATTAGGGTTGCTAGCACGGTTCCGTGACGCGGTTCACCGGGTGGCGGATTTTTCGAAGATTG
>JANPEK010000220.1:0-12046 GCA_031422915.1 Phyllobacteriaceae bacterium
TGGCATTTGATGAAGTCGCTGGCTGCGTCCGAGAAGTATGGGCTGGCGCGCCATGTTGCGCATCAGGCGTATTATTCGCTGGTTGGCCGCGATTATGAGTGGGAACTGATGCCGCTCGGGCTTGACCAGGGCGTTGGGGCCGTTGTCTGGAGCCCGCTCGGCTGGGGACGCCTATCTGGCAAATACCGGCGCAGCGCGCCGATCGGGCCGGAGAGCCGCGCGGTGCAGAATGGCGATGCTGCGCCTTATGTGGCCGATGATCTGTTTTATGCCGTGATGGATGTGCTTGATGCGATTGCCTCGGAAACTGGCAAGACCGTGCCGCAGATTGCGGTGAACTGGATATTGTCGCGCCCGACTGTTTCAACGGTTATTATTGGCGCGCGCAATGAGAAGCAGTTGATCGACACGATTGGTTCGACGGGTTGGTCGCTGACAGCGGAACAGATCGCGCGGCTTGATGCGGCGAGCGAGACGCGGCTGGCCTATCCCTACTGGCATCAGGCCGGTTTCCAACAGCGCAACCCGCAGCCGTGGAAAGCCAAGTGAGCGGCAGTCATTGCCTGCTTGTCGTTGCTGCGGGCCTTTGCGGGGCCGTTGGTGTCGCGCTGTCAGCGGTGGCGGCGCATCGGCCTGATTTGGCAAATCTGGGCACAGCCGCGAACATGCTGTTGTTCCACGCGCCGGCGTTTCTCGCGCTCAGCCTGAGTGCGGGGAACAAGGTGCGCGGGATTGCCAGTCATGTGCTGCTTGCCGGACTGGTGCTTTTTGCCGGAGATTTGCTGTCCCGCGCCTATCTTGGCGCACGGCTGTTTCCGATGGCGGCACCGGGTGGCGGTGTGTTGCTGATTGCGGGGTGGCTTGGCGTGGGTGTGTCGGCTTTTTTCGGTTCCAAAGCGAGCGGTGGGTAGAGATTTCCTGGCGGCTTCATCTGTCAGCTTGAACTTGCGTTGAACAAATTTTCGCCCTCGGCGCTGCCCCTCATCCGGCGCTTCGCGCCACCTTCTCCCCGCAAGTAGCGGGGAGAAGGAGACGTCAGGCGTACGGGGCCTCTCAGCTCGCGCCCATCCGGTTCCAGGCATCCAATCCCGCGATTTTATATGCCTCGGCGAGCGTCGGATAATTGAACGTGTTGTTGACGAAGAAATCGACCGTGCCGCCCAGATTGATGACCGCCTGCCCGATGTGGATGAGCTCGGTAGCGCCTTCGCCGACGATGTGTGCGCCGAGGAGTCTGCGCGATTGGAGGCCGAAGATGAGCTTCAGGAAGCCGGAATTGACGCCCATGATGTGGCCGCGCGAGGTTTCGCGGAAGCGTGCGAGGCCGCATTCATAGGCCTCGCCGGTCTCGCGCACTTGCTCTTCGGACAGGCCGACAGTTGAAATTTCCGGCACTGAGTAGATGCCGTAGGGAAATGTTTCCGGCGGGGGTGGCAGGGCAACCCCGAACGCGTGACAGGCGGCGACCCGGCCTTGTTCCATCGAGGTTGAAGCAAGGCTCGGGAAGCCGATGACGTCTCCGCAAGCATAGATATGTGGCACGCTGGTCTGGAAGGTCGTGGAATCGACCTTGATGCGGCCCCGGCTGTCGGCTTCGATGCCGATGGAATCGAGGCCAAGGCTGCTGACATTGCCGGTGCGTCCGGCAGCGTAGAGCAGCATTTCGGTGCGCACGATGCGGCCGTCGCTGAGGCTCGTCTCGACACCGTTCGGCTTGACGGTCACCTCCTTGACGCCGCAGCCGAGCCGCACGGTCATGCCGCGGTCGCGCATCTGGTGGATGAAATCATCGACCAGTTCGCGGTCAACGAACTCAAGGATGTTCTCGCGGCTTTCAACCAGCGTCACCGGCACATCGAGCGCTGAGAAAATGGTCGCGTACTCCACCCCGATCACCCCGCCGCCGATCACGGTCAGCGTGCGCGGCAGCGATTTGATGTCGAGGATCTCGTCGCTGTCAAACACATGCTCATGGTCGAAGGGGATATTGTCCGGCCGGTGCGGCCGTGTTCCGACTGATATCAGCGCATGATTGAAGCTGATTTCGCTCGCTTCGCCTGCTTCGGTTACCATCGTCGCCGTATTTGGACCGGTGAATTTGGCAGTTGCGTGCAGATATTTGACGCCGTTGCGCATGAACTGGTGCTGCAAGACTTCAACCTCGTGATCGAGCGTCTTGTGCAGCCGGGCTATGAGGTCGCTGGCAGCAATGTCCTGCTTGACGCGGTAGCCGCGCCCGTAAAAGCCACGCTCGCGCCAGCCGGAGAGGTTGAGCACGGTTTCGCGCAGGGTCTTGGACGGAATTGTGCCGGTATGCACTGATACACCGCCTAGACGCCGCCCCTTGTCGAGGACCAGCACCGATTTGCCGAGTTTGGCTGATTGGACGGCCGCGCGGCGGCCAGACGGGCCGGAGCCGATTACCAGCATGTCGTAATTATTCATCTTGGAGCCATTGTGTTTGCCGCAGGGCGCGGATGCGAGGACGTTGACGGAAGCTACCAATTGGCGGCGAAGTTACAATGACAAGACGAAATATTTTCGTTGGATTGATTGAAGTGCGGGGTTTTTGTCACCATCTCATTGATCAGCCGGTTACCGGCCAAGGAGCTATTGTGCTATGACCGTTATCGACAACAACAGTGGCAAGGTTTTGGGTGGAGACGCCCGGGCATTTGACAATGTGCGTACGCGCCGCGTGATGGGTGTGCTGATTGATTGGGCGATTGTTGTTGCGCTTTGCATTCCGGTTGCCATCGTGATTTTCTTTCTCGGCGTCGCAACACTTGGCCTTGGCTTTGCGCTCTATGGCGCGATGTTTCCGGTGATTGCGCTGCTCTATTCGGGCTTCACCATGGGCGGCGCGGCACAGGCGACCATCGGCATGAAAATGATGGATTTGCATGTTGAGCGGATTGACGGGAGGCCGTTGGATTTTCTTACTGCAGCTGCGCACACATTCCTGTTCTGGGCGGCCAATGTGCTTTTGACGCCATTCATCCTGCTCGTCACGCTGTTTAGCGACGGCAAGCGCGCGGTGCATGATTTGCTGACCGAAAGTGTGGTCAAGCGCGGCACGTTTCGATAGGGCTTGAATTTTTCCGCAGGAGTCTCATGCTTGGCACTTAAACATCAAGCATGAGTCATGACACACCACAGCGTCTCGATCACACCGCAATTCTATCTGACTGCGCCGCAGCCCTGCCCCTACTTGCCGCGGCGGTTTGAGCGCAAGGTGTTCACGCATCTTGTCGGCGAGCGGGCGGCTGACCTCAACGACCTTTTGACACAGGGCGGATTTCGCCGGTCACAAAACATCGCCTACCGGCCAGCTTGCGAGACCTGCCGTTCATGCGTGTCGGTGCGGGTTTTGGTCCAGGAGTTCCAGCGATCGGAGAACATGAAGCGGATCTGGCGCAAGAACTCTGACCTTGTCGGCACGGAATACAAGGCGGAGCCGTCGAGCGAACAATATTCGCTGTTCCGCAAATACATCCACGCACGGCATGGCGACGGCGGCATGATGGACATGTCGGTGGTTGACTACGCGATGATGGTTGAAGACAGCCATGTGCGCACCAAGGTCATCGAATACCGGCGGCGCGGGCCGGACAGTTTCATCACCGGCAAAGGCGTCGGCGATTTGATTGCCGTTGCGCTCACTGACCAGATGGGTGACGGATTGTCGATGGTTTACTCTTACTACGACCCGGATATCGAGAAGCGCTCACTCGGAACTTACCTCATCCTTGACCACATTGAGCGCGCGCGCGCGGGCGGCCATCCGCATGTTTACCTCGGCTACTGGGTCGACGGGTCGCGCAAGATGGAATACAAAACCCGCTTCTTTCCGCAGGAGCATCTGGGCCCTACCGGCTGGACGTTATCCCGGGCAAGACACGCAGAAAAATAGCCAAAATGCACCATCCACACCGCGCCAAGGGTTTGGCGCTTGCCGCTGTTGGCGGCTTTGCACTGACGTTTGACATTCCGCTGATCCGTCTTTCGGAGGGCGATGTCTGGTCAACGCAGTTTCTGCGCGGACTGCTGATTGCCCCTATCGGCATTGCCGCGTGGGTATTGATGCGGACGTTTGGCGGCTCGCGCGATGCGTTGATGCCGGGGAAGCTTTCCTGGCTGGTGGCGTTGTTCTACGGGCTTTCCTCGGCGCTGTTTTTCTACGCGGTGTTTGCGACGCCGACGGCCAATCTTGTGTTCATCCTGGCGTTCAACCCGATGATTGCAGCGCTGCTTGGCTGGGTGTTGTTCAAGGAGGTGCCGAAGCCGCAGACGTTTGCTGCCATGGCCGTGATGATTGTGGGTGTGTTCATCATTGTGCGCGACGGGCTTGTCGCGGGCAACTGGACCGGTGACTTTGCGGCATTGTTGAGCGCTGCGTCCATCGCTTGCGCCATCGTCCTCTCGCGCCATTCCGGCCGTAACATGGGCTATGCGGTTCTGTTGGCACAGTTTTTTCCAGTTGTCGTGTCGGCGTGGGCAATCTACGATCAGGGCGGCATACACATTCCGCAGATGGGCTGGATGCTGCTGAACGGCGCACTGGTGCTGCCGCTGGCCTTCTTCTGCCTCGCGGCAGCGCCAAGGTATATTGGCGGTGCGGAGACGGCGATGTTCTATCTCTTGGAAACCATCCTCGCGCCGGTTTGGGTGTGGATTGTATTTGCAGAGCGGCCAACCAAAGCCGCCCTGCTCGGCGGGGCGATCATCCTTGCAGCGCTGGTGGCGCATACGGTCTGGGAGATGCGGCGCGAGCGTAGTGTCGGCTGATCTACTCCGCTGCCAGCCTTGGCAATTTTAAGAATATTGCACTATATGAAGCATTGAAAAGGCAAGGCTAGTTCAGGTATGTTATGCCCAACCATGCTTACCAAACTCCTCCATTGCAGCTTCAAAGTCTTTTGATAACTCCAGAGCGTCAATGTTGATTTTCTTTTTGACTACGCGCTCAAGCATCATTGCGAAGCCAATACGGGTGTATTGATCGAGATACTTTGATATCTGCGTTCCGTCGTCCTCCTGCCAAACTTCTTCTTTCATGAATATGTCAACCGTTGCGTAGCCTTGCTTTGACATTACGCGAAGGAAATCGCATCCGGTTTTGTTCCAAGATGAAAGTTCTCCATCGATACGTAGTACGAAACCAAATTCTCGTAAGACGTTACTGTATTTCTTAGAGGTATATCGAGCCAAGCAGCGCCGAAGGTTCATAAAATGTCGTTCGGTTGCTGTCCCAGAAGCTCCGCTTCCGGTTTGTACACCAAATGTAATGAACTCACCGGTCACGTTGGACCACCCTTTCGTCTCCCTGCCCATGGCTCTCGATTTAGCGGGCCTGGGTTAGTCTCAACAAGGTCGCGTTCCTTCTTTGACATATTTATTCTGGAACCCCGATCGGTCGCCTCAATCCTTCCGCCGTCTATTTGCCCTTTAGAGTATCTCTTGTTAGCATCCTCGTGATGCGTAATGCCGTATTTCTCAAATGCGTTATGCCTGTCATACTTTTCATATAGTGTCGCGGGTCGATCATCCAGCGTGTTTCGATGCTTTTTCGTCTCGGGTGGAACATCAAGTGTTTGATTGTCGCTTGGCACCTCAACTACTGTATCCAGATCAAGATTTTCTGCCGCAAAGCTTGCTGCCGCTGATTTCTCTAACTCTATCTCGGTCTTTCGCTTCACATAAGCTCGCGACAACTCCTGAGCGGCAGTTGCAGTTTTTATTCCTGCTGCCACACCTAGCGCCATATTCCTCATCTGTTGGCTATCGCTGGTTGAGTGCGGCGTGTCATAGTGACCCGGGGCATTTGCTTCTGTAGTGCCGCCTAGAAGGCCTCCCAGCAGCCCGCCGATAAACGCACCGACTGCTCCCCAGATATGCCCATTCGGATCGCTCTTGTTGACCGGGTCGTTGCCTGCGTAGGCATACCGGTTCGTCCCGACACCGGGCAACGTCGGGTCCATGTCATCGGGTGAGATGAAGCGGGCGTTGGCGGAGTTGGCTGACATTGTCACGATGGCGACTACGAGCAGCAAGCTGAACGCATGGCGGACTGTATTCGACAGGCTCTGCATGATGCCAAGTGTCGTTGGTGTCTCCCGTTTCATTTCAATCCGTCCTTTTCTGTCCACCCAAGCGCTTCTGCCTCAGCAAATGCGGATGTGTTTTTTTGGTAAAGCCGGTCGGCATAGGCCCTGACCTCTGGCGTCATGTCGCTCTCGCGCTGATATTTCGTGACAATGTCACGTCGCAAAATTTGAGAATAGGCGGAGCCTTTCCACACCATCAAATGGACGGAGCGCGGATATTGGCGGAGCAATGCGTCCGTTGCCACAATGGCGTCTTCATACTGGCCAGTGCGCATCAAGTGCTCGACCAGAAAGGATGCTATTGTCGCTGAGGTCTCTTCGTGGGTAAGGGGCCGCAAGTAGATGCCGTTGTCGATGGCCTTTTCAGTCATCGGCAGGTCACGGCGATACTTCTCGTCACGGGCAAAACCGCCGTCGCTGGTAGCCTCCAGATTCCAGACACCACCCGCACTGTCAGTGTATTTCACCAAGAGATGAAACGGTGCCTCAGCCAGCGTCATATTCAAGCCGATATGCTTGCCAAGGACCATGAACAGGATCGGCATCGTCACACAGTTGCCGCGTCGGGAGTCGAGATATTTCTTCAGAAGTTTGTTTTCCGGCCTTTTGCCGAGCGGGTCGCTTTGGTCATAGGCAAAGGGCAGTTCCCCATTCCATGGACCGGCTACGTAAAGCAGGCGCTTGAGCGCGCTTAATTTGACCGTTTCATTCGAGGCTGCTGGTATCATCGCGTCGAGTTCAGCCTCAAGCGCTTCCACAGCTTTCCTGGTCTGCGCGCCATCCAGCTTTCCGGATACCATGTCATCGACGGCGAGTTTGACCGTGAGCGGATCATCTGGCCGCATAAAGAGCGCTGCGACGCGAAATTCAAGCGCCTGATTGCGGTAGTCAAACCCAAAGGCAGTTCCGCACCAGCAGAACCAAACCATGAAACAGATTGTTCTTGAGACACGATGCACAGAATGGGACTCCAAATTGCAATTCATGTCAAAATGAATACAACCTAAAGTCAACGCACCGAAGTGGCGTTCAACAATTATTTTTCGTAGTGCGGACCAATCCTACTCCGCCGCCAGTCTTGGCATCTCGTCTGACTGATTGGCTGCGACAGGGCGCATGGTGCCTGTTGTCGGCTCGACGCCCAGATCATCCGAAGCGTTGGGGTTGAGCACGGCGCGGGTCAGCCAGCTGGCGCCTCGGGCAACGTCGTCCATGATTGTGTAGACGGCGGGCACGAAGACCAGCGACAGCACGGTTGAGACCAAGAGGCCGCCGATGACCGCGACTGCCATTGGTGCGCGGAACTCGCCGCCGTCGCCGAGCGCCAGACCTGCGGGCAGCATGCCGGCAGACATGGCGATGGTGGTCATGACGATTGGCTGTGCGCGCTTTGAGCCTGCGTCGAGGATTGCCTCATTGCGGTTCATGCCATGCTTGACCTGCTCGACGGCGAAATCGACCAGCATGATGGCGTTCTTGGTGACGATGCCCATCAACATCAGGATGCCAATCACCACCGGCATCGAGACTGCGTATCCCGTAAAATAGAGCGCCGCCGCTACACCGCCGACGGCGAGCGGCAGAGACAGCAGGATGGTGAAGGCGTGGAAGATGCTGCCGAACAGCAGGATCAGCACGACGAACACCAGCGTTAGGCCCATGATCATGGCGTCGGCGAAGGATGCAAACACTTCGCCCATCACTTCGGAGTCGCCGGTTTCCTTGAGCCGCACGTCGCCCGGCAGTGCCTTGGCAGTGGGTAGCGTGTAGATTGTTGTCAGGCCGGGGCCGACCTCAAAGCCTGCGGCCATGTCCGAGCCGATGACGATGCGGCGCTCGCGGTTGAAGCGGTCAATGGTGGACGGTCCCTGTCCAAAGCGCACGGTGGCCACTGAAGACAGCGGCACCGACGCGCCACTTGCTAGCGGAACCGGCAGCATCGAGAGGGTTTCAATGTCTTCGCGTGCCAATTTGGCGAGCTGAACCCGGATCGGGATTTGCCGGTCGCCGATTGTGTATTTTGCCAAATTCTCGTCGATATCGCCAAGTGTCGCCACGCGGAGAGTTTCGGAGACTGATGAGGTGGTCAGGCCGAGTTCTGCAAGGCGCTGCGCATCGGGAACGACGATGATTTCGGGACGGTCGAGCGCGGCATTTGAGGTGATGGCGCGGTACATGCCGGTTGCCGCCATCTCGCTTTGCAGTTTGCGGGCGCTCGCTGACAGAAGTTTGGGGTCCGAGCCCATCACGCCGATCTCAAGCTCGCGCGCGCCGCGGTCGTTGAGGAAATAGGATTTGATGTCAGGTATTGCGGCGAGAATGTCGAGGATTTTCGGCTCGAGCTCTTTCTGCTTGGTGACGCGCTCCGACTTGTGAAACAGTTCGATGATGACAGTTGCGCGGCGCTTTTCCAGAAGGCCAGTCGGCGAGACGCCTCCCACCACATAGACGCGCTTGATTTCCGGCATCTGGCGCAATGCGGCAGTTGCCTTGTCGGTGATTTCGCGTGTCTGTTCCAGCGATGAACCGGGTGGCAATTCAAGGCTGGTGATGACGCGCGCCACATCGATCTTTGGAATGAACCCCGATGGCAACAGGCCCATGACGTAAATGGAGCCAGCAAAGAACAGCACACCGCCGAGCAGCGTGACCCAGCGGAACCGGATGGAGGTGCGCAATACTGCCATGTAGCCACGCATGAAAATGCCGTTGCTTTCATGATGCTTCTTCGGCTCGCGCAGGAAATACGCCGCCATCATCGGGGTGATGAGGCGGGCGACGAGCAGCGAAAAGAACACAGCGATGGCGACGGTCAGGCCGAATTGCTTGAAGTACTGGCCGGCAACGCCGCTCATGAACGAGACCGGCGCAAAGATGGCGATGATCGTCACTGAAATCGCGATGACTGCCAGACCGATTTCGTCCGCCGCCTCCATCGATGCGCGGTAGGGCGTCTTGCCCATTCGGATGTGGCGGACGATGTTTTCGATCTCGACGATGGCATCATCGACAAGTATGCCGACCACCAGCGTGACACCGAGCAGACTGACCAGATTGAGCGAGAAGCCGATCTGGTGCATGACCCAGAATGTCGGGATTGCCGACAGCGGCAGGGCGGCGGCGGAGATCAACGTCGCGCGCCAATCGCGCAGGAACAGGAAAACCACGATGACGGAAAGCAGCGCGCCTTCGACGAGCGAACTCATTGCCGCTTCAAAATTGCCACGTGTGTAGCTGACCGAGTCGTCAACATTCTCAAAAACAATCTCGGGATGCGCGGATTGCAATTCACCGATGGCGGTCTTCACGCGGTCGGCGACGGTGACATCGCTCTCGCCCTTTGCCCGGTAAATCGAGAATGCGATGACGGTTTCACCGTTTGATGTCGCGTAGGATTTGGGCTCGGCATAGCTGTCGGAAATCGTTGCAACATCTGAAAGGCGTGCCACACGTCCGCCGCCGAGCGGGATTTCCGTTGCGGACAGATCCTCGATTGTCCGTGCGCCACCCAGCGTGCGGATCGCCTGCTCCTTGTTGCCGATATCGCCGCGCCCGCCGGTGAGGTCGGCATTCATGCCGCGCAGCGCCTGATTGACATTGGCTGCGGTGACACCGAGCGCCATCAGCCGCTGCGGATCAAGGCTGACGCTGACTTCACGCGTCACGCCGCCGTTGCGGTCAACACGGCCGACGCCTTTGACGCCCTGAAGCTTGCGAATGACGGTGTTGTCAACAAACCAAGAGAGTTCCTCAATGGTCATCTGCGGCGCTGTCACCGCAAACGTCTGCATCGACTGGCCTTCGATATCGACCGAATTGACGACCGGTTCTGCAGCGGATGCCGGCAGCGCACCCTTGATGCGCTCAATGGCGTCTTTGACGTCAGAGACGGCCTTCTGCGTGTTCACTTCCAGCCGGAATTCGACAATCGTGGTCGAACGGCTCTCGTTGACGGTGGAAATGACATTCTTGACGCCGGAGATATTGGCGACGGCGTCTTCAACGATCTTTGTAACCTGCGTTTCCAATTCCGTCGGCGCAACGCCCGGATCGGTGACGACGACCGAAATGATCGGCACGTCTATCAGCGGGAAACGCGTGACCGGAAGGCGCATGAAGCTGGTGATGCCCAGCGCCACAAGCACCACGAAGAGCAGGATCGGCGGCAGAGGATTCTTGATCGACCAGGCTGAGAAGTTCATTTTACTGCCCCGGTTGTTTCAGATTTCAAAACTGCGGTGACGCGGTCGCCGTCAGCGATAAACGTCCCTGCCCGTTCGACAACGTTTTCGCCTTCGGCAAGGCCTTCCAATATTTCAACGAACCCGCCTGCCCGCGCGCCGGATTTCACCGTGCGCGACTCCACCACGCCATCCTTCACCACCTGGAGATAGGCTTCCTGATCGCGGAACAGCAGCGCTGATGAGGGGACAGCCACTGCCACCCGGCGCACCAGCTCAATCTCGCCGCGTGCAAACGCGCCCGGTTTGATGGCGGCAGTTTCCGGGAGGGTCAGGTAGACTTGGCCAAGCCGCGTCGCCGAGTTGATTTCCGGTCCAATGAGCCGCACTACGCCCTGCAGCGGCGTGTCAAAGCCGGTGACCGTGAATGAAGTCGGCGCGCCGACCTTGACGCGTGACAGCGTGATTTCGGGAACATCGGCGACCACTTCAAACTTGCCGGTCCATGCGAGCCTGAACAGCGGACCGCCAGAACCGGAAACGACGGCGCCAAGCTGCGCATTTCGGGCGAGCACAAGACCGTCAGCGGGGGCTTTGACATCGGCTTTCTGAATGCGGAGATCGAGTTCGCTCTTTTGCGCCGCGATTAACTTGGCTTGTGCCTCGACTGCCGCGAGGCCTTGGGTTGACGTGTTGAGTTTGGCGCGAGCGCTGTCCAGCGCATTGCGTGCCGTGTCGAGCGACGCTGCGGCTGTGACGCCGCTTTTCGCCAATTTTTGTGCGCGGTCAAACTGCTCCTGCGCTTGGCGGACGCCAATTTCCGCATCGACAATCTGCGCTTCGGTTTGCGCCCTTGATGCAGCATTTTGTGCATCCTGCGCGGCAAACTGTGCCGACTGGGTCATCAGAGCTGCCGTGTCCAATCTGGCAAGCACGTCGCCTTGTTTGACTGTATCGCCAATGTCGGCGTTCAACTCGGTGACCAACAGGCCGGAAACATCCGCGTCGACAGCCACTTCCTGACGCGGGCGGACGGAGCCGGATACCGGGAGCTTCTCAATGATCTCCCGCTTTTGCGCTACAATGACCGTCACGGCCGGAGCCTTTGGCGCAGCCGCTTCCGTCTTCGCGTCCTGTGCCTGCACAGCAGAAAGAGGCGTTGCCAACAAAAGGCCCGCAAGGATGAAACTGCATAAATCACGCATGGTTCGGGCTTTCTTCCGGCAATTGCGGGCGCAGGATCGCGATGGTCATCGCGCGCAGGATGGTTGCAATATTTTCGGGCTTGACGCCCTTTGCGAGAATGTCACTCATGATCATGCCCTCGCCGAGCGCCATCATCATCGGAACGATGGACTCAATGTCAGAGACGGGATCAATCAGCTTCTGTGCTTTTGCTTGCTCCAGAAAGGCATGGAAAATCGCGATGAACTGGCCCTCAGTCTTCTCACAGCAGGCCGCGACTGCTTCATTGCGCATGGATTCGGCACGAATTTCCGTGAAAAGCGGTGCCATGCCCCGATCATGCAAATCCTGAAAATGCGCCATGATCGCGGTCATGAACCCGTCGATCAGCGTCGGGCCATTGCCGATCTTCATCATGTTGGCGACATCTGTCTGCCGGTCCTGCTCGGCAATCGCCTCGATGATCGATTCCTTGGATGGGAAATAGCGGTAGAGAGCGCCCGGGCTCATCCCCGCCTCGCGGCAAATGTCATGCATAGACGCGCCGCGAAAGCCGGATTGGACAAAGCATTT
>JANPEK010000221.1:0-11469 GCA_031422915.1 Phyllobacteriaceae bacterium
GGCGGCGTGCGCCGGCTGGTCGGGCCGAATGTAACGATGGCTCTGCCCAATCTGGGTCCCTTGGCGAAAGTCTCCGGCTTTTTGAGCGAGATGGGGCTGGGTCCGGATTTGATCACGCACATGAGCGTCAGCAAATATGGCAGAAATTTCATGCCGGAGCTGCAAGACTTGATAAAAACAGGCCTGGTGACCACCTCGGCATCAGCGGAGGCCATCGTCGGCTTCCAGGCATGCCACATAGCGCCAAAGCCGGACCATTGCCGGGCGTTGGCAAATTCCAAATAGTGTTTGCGCGAGATCGCTGAAGTCTGCACATATTCTCCCCATCGCAGGCGCATTGCCGCCACCGTCAGCGCAGAAATCTAGCTGCGAAACGTGAGGTTCTGCCATGCTGATCGCCCATCTACCATCCGGTTATCTCCTTGGTGCCTTTGCGCAGCGGCGCGTGCCTTTGCAGGCCAGCGCCATTATGGCGGCGGCGCTCATCGGCAGCGTCGCGCCGGATCTCGATTTGCTTTACTTCCACCTCATCGATGGCCGCCAGACCAATCATCGTGACTTTTTCACCCATTGGCCGCTGTTTTGGCTTGCTTTCGGGTTTGCACTTGCCATTGTCGCGCTGGTATTTCAGCGAAAATTGCTGCCGCTTGTGCTGGTGTTTTACGCGGGTGTGATGCTGCATATGGCGACGGATACGGTGGCTGCTCCAATTCATTGGCTGGCACCATTCTCGCAAAGTGCGACGGAGCTAGTCAGGATTCCCAAAATCCATCCGAACTGGATAGTCAGCTTTGTTTTTCACTGGACCTTTCTGAACGAGATTGCCATTTGCCTTGCTGCGCTCGCGCTGTTTCTCTCTCGGAGTTTCGCTGTATTTGGCCGTGCGGACACGTCGGACTCCGCCCAAATCGCATTTCCAAGAAAACGATGCTTGAAAAAATCCGCGTCCTGTGGAAAAAGCCAACCGCGACTACAGGGGTATAGCTCAGTTGGTAGAGCGGCGGTCTCCAAAACCGCAGGCCGCGGGTTCGAACCCTGCTGCCCCTGCCAGTTTTCTTCACAATGTTCGAAAGTCTTGATTGCCGCACGTGTGGCCCGCTTGTCTCGGGCCGCATTCTGTTGCAGCTTGTTCCCGTGATTGAGTATGTATTGAGCTGGGAGGCGGTATGGCATTGAGGCAAGCAGCAAAACCGGCGCAGCATGTCAGCGCGGAGTTCGCGGCCGGGCTGGTCCGGTCCGGCATGTGGCTTGATTACACCACATCGCTTTGCCAGCCGGATGTCTTCGACAAGGCGCTGGGCAAGCGCATTTCCGAATTGACGAATGTGAAAATCCGCAACTGCCTGTCGATGAAGCCGCGCGCGGTGCTGGAGGCGGACCCGGACGGCGAGCATGTGCATTGGTTTTCTCTGCATTTTTCCGGCTATGACCGCAAAATGCATGACCTTGGCCGCGCCCATTATCTGCCGGTCAATCTGGGTGAAATCCCCGACTACTACCGCCGCTTCATTGCGCCGGTGGACATGGTGATCATCAAGGCCTGTCCGATGGATGGCGACGGTTATTTCAACATGAGCGCGGCCAATCTTTGGCACCGCGCGATCATCGAGCATGCGCGCATCGTCGTGATCGAGACGAGCAGCGGCAATCCCTATGTGCATGGCGTTGATACGGGCATTCACATCAGCGAGGTTGATTACATTATTGACGGCGACAATGCGCTGGCGCCGGAGCTGCCCAACCCTGCGCCGACGGAGATTGACCGCGCGGTGGCGCGTTACATTGTCAACGAGGTGGAAAACGGTGCCTGTCTGCAGATCGGCATTGGCGGCATGCCGAATGCGGTCTGCGCCCTGCTGCTGGAAAGCGGCGTCGATGATCTTGGCGTCCACACCGAGATGATGACCGACGGCATTGCCGAACTTTACCGCGCAGGCCGTGTCAGCGGCGCGCGCAAGGCGCTTGACCCGGGCAAGATCGTCTATTCGTTCGCGCTGGGGTCAAAGGCGCTGTATGAGACGCTTGATCACAACACGGACATGATGTGCTGCCCGGTCGACTACACCAATCTGCCGGCCAACATCATGCAGAATCCTGGCGTTGTGTCGATCAACAGCACGACGCAGATTGACCTGCAGGGGCAGGCGGCCTCGGAATCTGATGGCAACCGGCATCTGACCGGCACGGGCGGGCAGCTGCAATTTGTGCGCGGGGCCTATGCCTCAAAGGGTGGCAAGTCATTCCTGTGCCTGCCGTCCACCTACACCAAGCGCGGAGAACCGCGTAGCCGCATTGTATTCAACCTCACCCAGGGCAACATGGTCACCACGCCGCGCTCGGATGTGATGTACGTTGTGACTGAATACGGGATTGTGAGCTTGAAGGGCAAGTCAACGCCAGAGCGGGCGCGGGCGCTGATCAGCATCGCGCATCCCGATTTTCAGGAAGCGCTGGAGCGGCAGGCATACGAGCACAGGCTGCTGCCGCGCGGGCTGTCGTTTTAGCTGAGCTTGGGCGCGCGCTTTTCTATGAAGGCGTCGATGCGCTCGGCTGTGTCCGGCTCCATCATGTTGCGCGTCATGATGTCCGAGGCGAATGCGTAGGCGTCGGGCAGGGGCATTGCGCGCTGTTTCGCGAACATGGCTTTGCCGTAGCGGACGGCAGCTGCGTCCTTGTGCAGGATCGTCTCGACCTTGGCCTGCACTGCCGCTTCCAAGTCTGTGTCATCGACGCTTTGATTGATGAGGCCGTAGGTGACCGCTGTTTCGGCGCTGATGAATTCGCCTGTGACCAACATGTCGAACGCCTGTTTGGCGGACACGTTGCGCGAGAGGGCGACGGCGGGGGTGGAGCAGAACAGGCCGACGTTGATGCCGGACACGGCGAATCGGGTCGAGCGTGCGGCGATGGCGAGGTCGCAACTGGCCACCAGCTGGCAGCCGGCGGCGGTGGCGATGCCGTGGACCTGTGCGATGACCGGGACGGGCAGGTTGACGATGGATTGCATGACCTTGGAGCAGCGGGCGAACAGGTCCTGATAGTTGGCGATCTCCGGGCGGGTGCGCATTTCGGCGAGATCATGTCCGGCGCAGAAGGCCTTGCCGGACCCGGAGAAGACAACGCATCGCGCTTCGGGGTCTGCGGCAATTGCGTCCAGCGCCTGTTGCAACGCGTCAAGCAGAACGCCGGACAGGGCGTTGAGCTTTTCCGGGCGGTTGAGGCGCAGGTGGGTGACACCGTTGTTTGATCTGTTGGTGACGAGCGGCGAGCGGGCAACGACTTGCTGGACGTTCATGGTTGGCTCCGCCGCGCGCTGATGAAAGCGCAATGCTCTTGCTGACAATTTGACGCTTTGCGTGATTAAAGCAAGCTATGGGGCATTCTTCATCTCAATCCGGATGCCATGCAGGCTGGTCTGGGATGCGTTCAGAACGCGGCCAACCGGCTGTGGAGACATGTGCACGACAAGGCATCCCTGGCCATTCCAGGTCTCCAATGCCTTGATGACATCCCTGTTTGGCGGAAGTTGCGTGCCATCCGGGGCAATATCGTGAACTGGTGGTTGAATTTGGTCGAGGACAAAAATGGATGGCCAGCGATGATGATGGAGAGGTTCTTCGTCTTGCGGGGCCAACGTTACCTCAAGAACCCGCACTCTCTCATTCTCGAATAAAACCTTGTGATGCTTCGGGGCCGCTACAACGGCGTCAAATTCAGGATCCCAACTTGATGGATCCGATGCTGCGACAGTTTGCATGCTGGGCATAATGCACTCCTCCCATGATTCCACCATGATATTAAAGCCTGCATTCAGCCATCAGCATACGCCGTTATGTCTGGTTTAGGAATGACCAAGCGAACGCAAACCGGCTATAACAGCGCAAAGAGATATCGAAGTGGTTTGGGCTGGCTCCAGATGGTCAAAGCGGGTATGCTTTGTCTTCTAGAGCCATAACGCCAGCGCGGGCGACAGATACATGAGCGCGTTTTCCGTCCGAGCGCATTTGATGCAGCATTCGAGCGCAATTCGCGCGGCAAAAAAGCGCTTGTGAATCGACAGGCCCGCCTCTATATACCTTCCATGAAACGCGGTGCGCGGGGCCAAGATTGGTGCCGCGCTCCTTTTTGTCTTGAAAAGAAACAAGCGATTCGGGTGGCGTTTACCCAGATCCGGCGGGCAATCGATGGCAAGCAAAACAAATCCGTTCACCTTCCTCCAGCAGGTTCGGGCCGAAACGGCCAAGGTGACATGGCCAAGCCGTCGCGAAACCATGATCTCGTCCGCTCTGGTCGTTGCCATGGCGTTCATCGCCGCCTTGTTCTTTTTTGTGTCAGACCAGCTGATGGCTCTCGCGGTTGAGCTCATTCTTGGTCTCGGCAAGTAAGTTATTGGGAATACGAGGTAATTTGATGGCGGCTCGCTGGTATATCGTCCACGCTTACTCGAATTTCGAGAAGAAGGTGGCCGAGTCTATCGAAGAGAAGGCAAAGCAAAAAGGCTTGTCGCATCTGTTCGAGAAGATTCTCGTGCCGACCGAAAAGATCGTGGAAATCCGCCGTGGCCGCAAGGTTGACGCCGAACGCAAGTTTTTCCCGGGCTATGTTCTGGTCCGCGCGACCCTGACTGATGAAGCATTTCATCTGATCAAGAACACGCCGAAGGTCACGGGGTTTCTCGGGTCTGATTCCAAGCCGGTGCCGATTCCCGATTCGGAAGCCGAGCGCATCTTGAGCCAGATTCAGGAAGGCGTTGAGCGTCCGAAGGCGAGTGTTTCGTTTGAAATCGGCGAACAGGTTCGTGTTTCGGACGGTCCGTTTGCTTCGTTCAACGGCATTGTCCAGGAAGTTGACCAGGAGCGTTCGCGTCTCAAGGTCGAAGTTTCAATTTTCGGCCGCGCAACGCCGGTCGATCTGGAATTCAGTCAGGTCGAAAAGGGCTGACGGAAAACCGCGCAAGCGGATGGCGGCGGGCCTGACGGTCTGGCGCTTACACATGGTGGGAGGATTAAGCGGACCTGGCCGGTTCGCGGACCGCACCACCAAACTGCAACCCGACCGGTGAGTAGCCGGTCACACTTAGGAAGGCAGAGAAATGGCCAAGAAAGTCATGGGCCAGATCAAGCTGCAGGTTCCGGCAGGTTCGGCAACGCCGTCCCCACCAATCGGACCAGCACTCGGTCAGCGCGGCGTCAACATCATGGAATTCTGCAAGGCGTTCAACGCGCAGACGCAGGAATCCGAGAAGGGATCGCCGGTTCCGGTGGTTATCACCTATTATCAGGACAAGTCTTTCACATTTGTGATGAAGACGCCTCCTGTGAGCTATTTTTTGAAGAAGGCAGCCGGGCTCAAGTCCGGTTCGAAGACCCCCGGCCGTGGTACGGTTGGCAAGGTCTCACGCGCCGACATTCGCAAGATTGCCGAAACCAAGCTCAAGGATCTCAACGCCTATGACGTTGATGCCGCGATGCTGATGGTTGAGGGCTCGGCCCGTTCCATGGGCCTGGAAGTGGCTGGTTGATCATGGCAAAAATTGCAAAACGTTTGACCAAAATCCGCGACGGTGTTGACCGCGAGAAGCTGTACGATCTTGAATCGGCGCTGTCGCTCGTCAAGGACCGCGCAACGGCCAAGTTTGATGAAACCATCGAAGTTGCCATGAACCTCGGTGTTGACCCGCGCCATGCAGACCAGATGGTGCGCGGCGTTGTCAATTTGCCAAATGGCACGGGCCGCACGGTCCGTGTTGCCGTGTTCGCACGCGGTGCCAAGGCTGATGAAGCCAAGGCTGCCGGTGCAGACATAGTCGGCGCTGAAGAGCTGTTCGAGGCCGTCAATGCCGGCAACATCGACTTTGACCGCTGCATTGCCACGCCCGACATGATGCCGCTCGTCGGCCGTCTGGGCAAGGTTCTCGGACCTCGCGGCATGATGCCGAACCCGAAGGTCGGCACTGTGACGATGGACATCACGGCTGCTGTGAAGGCTTCCAAGGGTGGCGCTGTCGAGTTTCGCGTTGAAAAGGCCGGCATTATCCATGGCGGCATTGGCAAGGCGAGCTTCAGCCAGCAGGCATTGGCCGAGAACATCCGCGCTTTTGCTGATGCGGTGATCAAGGCGAAGCCAACCGGCGCGAAGGGTAACTATGTTAAGCGCGTGGCGATTTCATCGACCATGGGCGTTGGCGTCAAGATCGATCCATCGACTTTGGCGATTGCATAAGCAGCGTCACAAATTGATTCTGGATCAGGCCGCAAACGCCTGATCTATTTAAGAATTCCGGGCTTTGTCAAAGAAGCCCGGATTTCCGGAAGGTAACTTCCGGAAGTCCTGTCCGAGATTGCGGGTGGCATAACGCCATAATCCATTTGGGCCTGCATGAGACGGGGATGACGATATTCAGGCGGTTAGCCGCCACGAATTGGTTCGAACCCAGACGGCCTTTCGCCGCCCGCTTGTCAAACAGCGGATGCGAGGGGGACAGGATCCTCAGAGCGTCGCAACCGGATGTTCCGGAAGTGGCAAAAGGCAACCCGGCGGATTGCAAGAATGCAGTCTGCCGACTGGAGAGTGGCAGTGGATAGAGCGGAAAAGCGAGAGCTCGTCACGACGTTGAACGAAGTCTTTACGACGACGGGATCCGTGGTGGTGGCTCACTATGCCGGTCTGACAGTGGCGCAGATGAACGATTACCGTTCAAAAATGCGTGCAGCTGGCGGACATGTCAAAGTCGCGAAGAACCGTCTCGCCAAAATTGCTCTTCAGGGCACGGAGTCGGCGTCGATCACAGATCTGTTCAAGGGTCAGACGATCATCGCCTACGCAACGGATCCCGTTGCAGCTCCGAAAGTGACCATGGATTTCGCCAAGATCAACGATAAGCTCGTTATTCTTGGTGGTGCCATGGGATCGACAGGCCTGAGTGCGGATGGTGTCAAGGCTCTTGCCTCGCTGCCTTCGCTCGACGAACTGCGCGGACGGTTGATTGGCATGATTTCGACGCCAGCAAGCCGTATCGCACAGGTCATCAACGCGCCGGCGGCACAGCTTGCCCGCGTGTTCGGAGCCTATGCCCGGAAGGACGAGGCGGCATGAGGTTGTTCCTCGCTGCACATCACGATTCGAACCTTTAAAGGAAGAAAAAATGGCTGATCTTGCCAAAATTGTAGACGAACTGTCAGCACTGACCGTCATTCAGGCGGCTGAACTGTCAAAGATGCTTGAAGAAAAGTGGGGCGTTTCCGCTGCTGCTCCTGTAGCTGCTGCGGCAGCTGGCGGCGCTGCTGTTGCTGCTCCGGTTGAAGAAAAGACCGAGTTCGACGTTATCCTCACGGAGGCCGGCCCGAACAAGATCAACGCGATCAAGGAAGTCCGTGCGATCACCGCTCTTGGTCTGAAAGAAGCCAAGGACCTGGTCGAGGGCGCTCCGAAGGTCGTCAAGGAAGGCGTGTCCAAGGACGAAGCCGCCAAGCTCAAGGCCCAGCTGGAAGCAGCCGGTGCCAAGGTTGAGATCAAGTAATAGAGACTGGACCGGCGGTTTCAGGCCGCCGGTCCGGACTTGTGTGCGTAACAAACCCATTTTCAAACGGCAGGGAACTGCTGTTTGAAAACGGGTTTTCCCCGTTCAAAGCCGCTGGAATATCAAGCGGTTCCATGATGTCAGCCCGTTTCGGGCATTTTACGAGGAGCGACGATGGCTCAGACCCTTTCGTTCAACGGTCGCCGGCGAATTCGCAAATTTTTTGGGAAGATCCCGGAAGTTGCGGAAATGCCGAACCTTATTGAGGTTCAGAAGGCGTCCTATGATCAGTTCCTGATGGTCGACGAGCCGGAAGGCGGGCGCCTGGATGAGGGCCTGCAGGCCGTGTTCAAGTCAGTGTTCCCGATCTCTGATTTTTCGGGCGCAGCCATGCTGGAATTCGTCAAGTACGAATTTGAAGCTCCGAAGTTTGACGTTGACGAGTGCCGCCAGCGCGACCTGACCTATGCCGCACCGCTGAAGGTGACGCTGCGCCTGATCGTGTTTGATGTGGACGCCGATACCGGCGCCAAGTCGATCAAGGACATCAAGGAGCAGGATGTCTACATGGGCGACATGCCGCTCATGACGGACAACGGCACGTTCATTGTCAACGGCACCGAGCGCGTTATTGTCTCGCAGATGCACCGTTCTCCGGGTGTGTTTTTTGACCATGACAAGGGCAAGAGCCATTCGTCGGGCAAGTTCCTGTTTGCCGCACGCGTTATCCCGTACCGTGGTTCGTGGCTCGATATCGAGTTTGACTCAAAAGACATCGTCCACGCCCGTATCGACCGTCGTCGCAAACTGCCGGTGTCGTCGCTGTTGATGGCACTTGGAATGGACGGCGAGGAAATCCTGTCGACGTTCTACAACAAGTTCTCCTACAAGCGCGATGGCAAGCATTGGCGCATTCCTTACTCTGCCGAGCGCTACAAGGGCTTCAAGGCTGTTACCGACATGATCGACGCCGACACCGGCGAAGTCGTGGTGGAATCGGGCAAGAAGCTGACTGTGCGCACGTCCAAGCAACTGGCGGACAAGGGCCTCAAGGCCATCCGCGCGACGGAAGAGGATTTGCTCGGCACGTATCTGGCCGAAGACATCGTCAACTATCAGACCGGCGAGATCTATCTCGAGGCGGGCGATGAGATCGACGAGAAGAAGTACAAGATCCTCACCGATCTCGGACTTGACGAGATTTCAGTGCTCGACATCGACCACGTCAACATCGGGCCGTACATCCGCAACACGCTGACTGCCGACAAGAACGAGTCGCGTCAGGATGCGCTGTTTGACATTTATCGTGTCATGCGCCCGGGCGAGCCGCCGACATTGGACACGGCAGATGCCATGTTCACGTCACTGTTCTTTGATAGCGAACGCTACGACCTGTCGGCAGTCGGCCGCGTCAAGATGAACATGCGCCTTGATCTCGATTGCCCGGATACGCACCGCGTTTTGCGCAAGGACGACATCATCTCCGTGGTCAAGACGCTGGTCGAACTTCGCGACGGCAAAGGCGAAATCGACGACATCGACAATCTCGGCAACCGCCGTGTGCGCTCGGTTGGCGAGTTGATGGAAAACCAGTACCGTGTTGGCCTGCTTCGCATGGAGCGCGCCATCAAGGAACGCATGTCGTCCATCGAAATCGACACGGTGATGCCGCAGGATCTGATCAACGCCAAGCCGGCAGCCGCTGCCGTGCGCGAATTCTTTGGTTCCTCGCAGCTGTCGCAGTTCATGGATCAGACCAACCCGCTGTCGGAAATCACCCACAAGCGCCGTCTTTCGGCACTTGGACCGGGCGGCCTGACCCGCGAGCGCGCCGGTTTTGAAGTGCGCGACGTGCATCCGACCCATTACGGCCGCATCTGCCCGATCGAAACGCCTGAAGGCCCGAACATCGGCCTGATCAACTCGCTGGCGACGTTCGCCCGCGTCAACAAGTATGGCTTCATCGAGTCGCCGTACCGCAAGATTGTTGACGGAAAGCTGACGACCGACGTTGTCTACCTGTCGGCCATGGAAGAATCAAAGCACCATGTCGCGCAGGCCAACGCCGAGCTCGACAAGGAAGGCCGGTTCGTCGATGAGTTTGTCATCTGCCGCTATGCCGGCGATGTCATCATGGCGCCGCGCGAGAACGTCGATCTGATGGACGTGTCGCCCAAGCAGATGGTCTCGGTTGCGGCTGCACTCATTCCGTTCCTGGAAAACGACGACGCCAACCGCGCGCTGATGGGTTCGAACATGCAGCGTCAGGCCGTGCCTTTGGTGCGCGCTGAAGCGCCGTTTGTCGGCACCGGCATGGAGCCGATTGTGGCGCGCGATTCTGGCGCCGCCATCGTTGCCCGCCGTACCGGCATCGTCGATCAGGTTGACGCGACGCGTATCGTGCTTCGCGCCACGGAAGATCTTGATCCCGGCAAGTCCGGCGTTGATATCTACCGCCTGATGAAGTTCCAGCGTTCGAACCAGTCCACCTGCATCAACCAGCGTCCACTGGTGCGTGTCGGCGACCGGATCGAGAAGGGCGACATTATTGCTGACGGCCCGTCCACAGACCTCGGCGATCTGGCGCTCGGCCGCAACGTGCTCGTCGCGTTCATGCCGTGGAACGGCTACAATTACGAGGATTCGATCCTTCTGTCCGAGCGCATCGTGCGCGATGACGTGTTCACCTCCATTCACATCGAAGAATTCGAAGTGATGGCGCGCGACACCAAGCTTGGGCCTGAAGAAATCACCCGCGACATTCCGAACGTTTCGGAAGAAGCGCTGAAGAACCTCGATGAAGCCGGTATTGTCTACATCGGCGCTGAAGTTCTGCCGGGCGATATTCTGGTCGGCAAGATCACGCCAAAGGGTGAAAGCCCAATGACGCCGGAAGAGAAGCTTCTGCGTGCGATCTTTGGCGAAAAGGCCTCGGACGTGCGTGATACGTCCATGCGGATGCCGCCCGGGACTTATGGCACGGTCGTTGAAGTGCGCGTGTTCAATCGCCACGGCGTCGAAAAAGACGAACGTGCAATGGCAATTGAGCGCGAGGAAATCGAGCGTCTGGCAAAAGACCGTGACGACGAACAGGCAATTCTGGACCGCAACGTCTATGGCCGCCTCGTTGACATGCTCAATGGCAAGGAAGTCGTTTCCGGGCCGAAGAGCTTCAAGAAGGGGGGCAAGCTGTCGCCTGACGTGATGGCTGAATATCCGCGCTCACAGTGGTGGCAGTTTGCGACCGATGACGAGAAGCTGCAGGGCGAAATTGAAGCTCTGCGCGGCCAGTACGACGATTCGAAGAAGCGCCTTGAACAGCGTTTCATGGACAAGGTCGAGAAGGTGCAGCGCGGCGATGAAATGCCACCCGGCGTCATGAAGATGGTCAAGGTCTTTGTTGCTGTGAAGCGCAAAATCCAGCCAGGCGACAAGATGGCCGGCCGTCATGGCAACAAGGGCGTCGTGTCCAAGATCGTCCCGGTGGAAGACATGCCGTTCCTTGAGAATGGCGAACATGTCGACATCGTCTTGAATCCGCTGGGCGTGCCCTCGCGCATGAACGTCGGCCAGATCCTTGAAACCCATCTTGGCTGGGCATGCGCAGGCATGGGCCTCAAGATTGGCGAGATGATCGACGCCTACAGGAAGAACGCCGACATCAAGCCGCTTCGTGCGACCCTTGAAAGCGTCTTCCCGGACAATGACCGCAACGAGCCGGTTCGCCGCTATGACGACGCATCAGTGCTGCGTCTGGCCGAACAGACCCGCCGCGGCGTGTCGATTGCAACGCCGGTGTTTGACGGCGCCAAGGAACTTGACGTTGACATCATGCTTGAAAAGGCAGGGCTGTCGAAAACCGGGCAGGTAACGCTCTTTGACGGGCGCACCGGCGAGGAATTCGATCGCAAGGTGACCGTGGGCTACATTTACATGCTCAAGCTTCACCA
>JANPEK010000222.1:0-16266 GCA_031422915.1 Phyllobacteriaceae bacterium
GAGGATGGCGGCGTAGAGGTGGCGTGGGAGGGTGAAGGTGGCAGATGTGTTGGCGTTTGCATTGCCCGTGGCGCGCGGCAGTCCCCTCTCCGTCGGCTTTGCCGACACCTCTCCCCGCTCGCGGGGCGAGGTTAAAGCCGCAGCATCTGATTTAACCTCGCCCCTTTGGGGAGAGGTGTCGGCGAAGCCGACGGAGAGGGGACTGCTGCCGGAGCCAGCATCATGTAGCCTCCCACGCAACATCGCAAACAGCTCGGCGATGATGCCGAGTAGCAGGGCGTGGTTGCGGGTGATGGCCATTTCCCAGTTCAATTGTTGCGTCTTCCCTTGTTGAACATGATGGGGATTATCGCGCGGGATTGGAGTGTGTGGATAAGTTTTCGTTTTCAAGGCTGTGGTTTGAATGATATCAATGGGTTGGCGCAGTTTTGCTGCGGGATAACTCCGTCTGCTCTGTATGCCGCAGCGAGCTGCCTGTCCTTCGAACCAGGCCTTGCGGCAGAAGGCAAAAGGCGTGTCTTGTTGATGCGGAAGACTTTTTCTCTCCAGTTGCGAACGGCTGATTTTCTGGCTATAAGCGCGGCAATTCCCATTAATCGGTGGTCTGACCACCGCCCGCCACGGGAGAGGCGGGCGACGAAAAGGATTTGTCTTAATGTCAACCCAATTGCTGATGCCCAAGGCGACCGCTGTCTGGCTGGTGGACAACACCGCGCTTTCTTTTGACCAGATCGCCGTCTTTTGCCGCCTGCACCCGCTCGAAGTCAAAGCCATCGCCGACGGTGATTCGGCACAAGGGATCAAGGGCCTCGACCCAATTTCGACCGGTCAGCTGAGCCGCGAGGAAATTGCCAAGGCGGAAGGCAATCTGGAACACAGGTTGAAAATTTCCGAGCCGAAAGTGCGTGTGCCGGAAGCCAAGCGCAAGGGCGCGCGCTACACACCTCTGTCCAAGCGTCAGGACCGGCCGAACGCGATTTTGTGGCTGGTGCGCAACCATCCCGAACTGAAGGACGCACAAATTTCCCGTCTGGTCGGCACCACCAAATCGACGATTGATCAGGTCAAGAACCGCTCGCACTGGAACGCTTCGAACCTGACCCCGATGGATCCCGTGTCGCTCGGCATCTGCACGCAGATTGACCTTGATATGGAAGTCGAACGTTCGTCAAAAGGCCGCCCGTCTGTCGAGGTGACCGGCGACACATTGCTGCCTGCCGCCACCACGCAAAACCTGCCAACGCGCGCAGTGGACGAGGATCAGGAGCTTGACGCTGACAAGGTGTTTGCCAAGCTCTCGGCACTCAAGGGCCGCGTTCAGGACGACAGTGACGACGACCGGATTTAGTGCAATATGACCTTAGCTGGAATTGCGCTCAACGGCGTGTGCTTATGAGCGGCATTTTGATCGACGATATGAGTGACACGGCCCCGGCAATATGAGCATCAAGGAGCTTGGGCATATCACTTGACGATTTTGCAAGGGAATTGACCGAAGAAGTGGACACTGCGTATATCGAAAAGATGTGGCGAAGAGCTTGCTTGTGGGGGGAGAAAGATTCCGCACCTGGCAATTCTGAATAACACTTGGGTCTCGCGTAAAATTCCACTCTCACCGCCCCAAATGCCCGATCAGACTTTCCGCCGCTTCCACCGCTTTCCCCTCATCCCGCGCCACAATCGCCTCGATCAGCGCCACATGCCGTTCTGCTGCCAAAGCCAGTGAATCCGGGCGTTGCAGGCGGAACCAGAATCTGCGGGAATGAGTCTGCAACGGTGCGGCGAGCCTTGCGGCGTAGGGGTTGGCGGCGGCGCGGGCGAGGATTGTGTCAAACGCCTTGTCGGCGTCGAGGAACAGGTCAACGTCGCCCGTTTCTGCCGACTTGCGCATCTGTTCGCCGACAAAGCTGAACGCCTCGTCGTCCGCTGATGAGGCATATCGTGCGGCTGACCTTGCGAGCACCTGCTCGACGCCGCGGCGGGCATCCAGCACCTTCGAAAATTCCGCCGGATCAAGGTCGGCGACACGGATGCCCGAACGTGGGCGGATGTCTACCAGTCCCTCCCAAGCCAGCCGCTGGATCGCCTCGCGCACCGGTGTGCGGCCGACGCCAAGCCTGTCGATCAATGTCGCTTCGGTCAACATTTGACCGGGGGCGAGGCGCAATGTCACAATTTCGCGTTCCAGCAAAAGGTAGGCCTGGGTCGCAAGGCTTTCGGGCAGTGACGGGCTGTCCAGCATGACAAATTTCCAGTTGACCAATATTTCACAATCAGATATATCACAAATATATCAACTTGCAAAGAGCCAAGGAGCCCATCATGTGGAAAGGCGTTTTCCCCGCAGTCACCACCAAGTTTCACGCTGATGAGACGCTGGACCACAAGGAAATGGAGCGCTGCTTTGCGCTGCAGGTCGAGGCGGGCGTCGACGGACTGATTGTCGCCGGTTCGCTCGGCGAAGGGCCGATGCTGAGCCTTGAGGAGCGCAGCCAGATATTGAAGACGGCAAAGTCGGTGGCGGGCAAACTGCCGGTGCTGATGACGATCAACGAGGCGGGCACGCGCGAAGCGGAAGCTGCCGCCCGTGCGGCAAAGCAGGGCGGGGCTGATGGGCTGATGGTGGTGCCATCGATGGTTTATCACACCAATCCGGCCGAGACGGTTGCGACGCTGAATGATGTGGCCAATGCCGGTGGACTGCCGGTGATGATTTACTCCAACAAGATTGCCTACCGCGTCGATGTCACCTGCGACATCATGGAAGAGCTGGCGGCCAATCCGCTGTTTGTCGCGGTCAAGGAATCGTCAGACGACATCCGCCGCTCGACCGACATCATCAACCGCTTCGATGGCCGGTTCGACCTGTTCACCGGCGTGGACAATCTGGCGTACGAGGCGCTGGCGGTTGGCGCAGTCGGCTGGGTTGCCGGGTTGGTTGTTGCGTTTCCCAAAGAGACGGTGCGGATTTACCAGCTGATGCGGGCCGGGCGAAATGCCGAGGCGCTGGAAATCTATCGCTGGTTCCGGCCGCTGCTTGACCTCGACGTCTCGACATATCTGGTGCAGAACATCAAACTGGCCGAAGCCATCGCCATCGGCACCACCGAGCATGTGCGCCGTCCACGCAAGGCTCTCACCGGCGAGGTGCGCGCCAAGGCGGAGAAAATCATCCGCGACGCGATTGCGGCGAAGGAAGACTGGTCCTGATCTGAACATGTCCGGCAAAAGCGTCATCATCGTCGGCGGCGGCGTCATCGGCGTCAACGCTGCGTGCTTCCTTGTCGAAGCGGGATTTGCCGTGACGGTCATCGACCGCGACGGCATCTGTGAAGGCACAAGCTCGGGCAATGCGGCGGCGTTCGACTTTTCCGACATTTTGCCCATGGCGCACAAGGGCATGATGAAAAACGTGCCGCGCTGGCTGATGGACCCGCTCGGGCCACTGTCAATCCCGCCTGCCTATTTCCCGCGTGTTCTGCCGTGGCTGATCAGGATGATGCGCGAGGGTGCGCCGTCGAAACGCGACAGGTCCATCGCCGCGCAGGTGTCGCTGATGCGCCTGACAGAGGTCGAGACGCTGGCGCTCGCCGACCGCGCGGGTATTTCCGCGATGATCCGCAATGACGGATCGCTGGAACTTTACACCAGCGAGGCCTCGTTCCAGTCCGGCCTTCCCGGCTGGGCGTATCGCGAAAAGCATGGCGTGCCATTCGAGCATGTACGCGGGCAGCGGCTGGCGGAGCTGCAGCCGGGCCTTTCGCCAACGGTGGTCGCCGCGACCTTCTCGCCGTCATGGCGCACTGTTTCCAATCCGAAGCATTATACGCTCGCCCTGTGGGATTATGCGCAAAGGCTTGGCGCGACTTTCGAGCGCGGCGACGTGCGTGAACTCAGGCCCTATTCCGGCGGAGCGTCGGTTGACCTCACAGACGGGCGGCGTCTGTCTGCGGATTTTGTCATCAATTGCGCCGGTGCCTGGTCGCACCGGCTTGCGGCGACGATAGGCGAGCGCATCCCGCTGGAGACCGAGCGTGGCTACAACACCACGCTGCCGTCAACTGCATTTGACGCCAAACGGATGCTGATCTTCGGCGAAGATGGGTTTGTGCTGACGCCACTCAGCAACGGAATCCGCATCGGGGGCGCAGTCGAACTTGCCGGGCTTAATCGCCCGCCAAACTACAAGCGCTCATCTGCCATGCTGGAGAAGGCGCGGCGCTATCTGCCAGGCCTGAATCCCGAGGGCGGCACGCAATGGATGGGTTTCCGCCCGTCGCTGCCGGACTCGCTTCCCGCCATCGGGCGCTCGAAGGCCTCGCCTCACATTATCCATGGCTTTGGCCATGGCCATCATGGCTTGACGCAATCCGCCGCCACCGGGCGCTTGCTGCGCGACCTTGTTTCAGGGCAAACTCCCGCCATTGATTTGACCCCGTTCAACCCGCACCGTTTCTGAGAGACATCGTGGCCAGACACACATTCCAATGCATTGACGGCCACACCTGCGGCAATCCGGTACGCTTGGTGGCAGGTGGCGGGCCGGTGCTTCATGGCAAGACCATGATGGAGAAGCGGGCGCATTTCCTTGCCGAGTTCGACTGGATCCGGCGCGGGCTGATGTTTGAACCGCGCGGCCATGACATGATGTCCGGCTCGATCCTTTATCCGCCGACGCGGGACGATTGCGACATGGGAATCCTGTTCATCGAAACGTCCGGCTGCCTGTTCATGTGCGGCCACGGCACCATCGGCACTGTGACGATGGCGCTGGAGAACGGGCTGGTGCGCGCCAAGACGCCGGGCATGTTGCGGCTCGATACGCCAGCGGGTCTGGTAACTGCCGAATACACAATGAACGGCGAGTATGTCGAAGAGGTGCGCATCACCAATGTGCCGTCGTTCCTGTACAAGAGCGGTCTGGAAGTCGAGTGCCCCGAGCTTGGCGCGCTGAAAGTTGATGTTGCTTACGGAGGGAATTTCTACGCCATCGTCGAGCCTCAGGAAAACTTCCGCGATATGGAAGATCATGCCGCGCTTGACTTCATCAAGTGGAGCCCGGTGCTGCGCGAGCGGCTGAATGAACTTTACACATTTGAGCACCCCGACAACCCCGGCATCAACCGGCTGAGCCACATGTTGTGGACCGGAAAGCCGAGGCACCCTGAGGCCCATGCGCGCAACGCGGTGTTTTATGGCGAGAAGGCAATTGACCGCTCACCCTGCGGCACCGGCACCTCGTCGCGCATGGCGCAATTGTTTGCGCGCGGTGATCTGAAAGTGGGCGATGAGTTTGTGCACGAGTCGATCATCGGCTCGCTGTTCAAGGGACGGGTTGAGGCGCAAACGAGCGTTGGCGACTTCAAGGCGATGATCCCGTCCATCGGCGGCTGGGCGCGCATGACGGGCTACAACACCATCTTCATTGACGACCGCGACCCGTTCCACCTCGGATTCACCGTGCGTTGAGGGGCTGACGCGTGATTTTCGACCTGCGATTGTTTGGAAAGTCCGGTGAATCTGCCGCACTGTTGGAGACTTCTGTCGCCAGTCTGTATCAGATTAGCGGTTTCCACTGAATTACCGGTGACGCAGAGTCAAATTGCCGGTTTGTGTCAAAAATTTGTTGCTTTCCATTCCGGTCAGGTTAGTTGTTATGAAACGGGTTATGAAGCTGGCACAAGACCGGCCAACCGGGGGTAATGGGAGCGCATGGAATATTTTGTCCAGCAAGTGATCAACGGGATCACTCTGGGGTCAATTTATGGCCTCATCGCCATCGGCTACACGATGGTTTACGGCATCATCGGCATGATCAATTTTGCCCATGGTGACATTTTCATGGTCGGCGCTTTCATGGCGCTCATCACCTATCTCATCCTCACGACGTTCTTCGTTGGCGTGCCGGTGGCCGTCGCGCTCATCCTGATGATGATTGTTGCAATGCTGCTCACGTCGCTTTGGAACTGGTCAATTGAGCGGGTGGCCTACCGGCCATTGCGCGGCTCGTTCCGCCTCGCGCCGCTGATCACGGCAATCGGAATGTCGATCGCGCTGTCGAACTTCATTCAGGTGGTTCAGGGTCCGCGCAACAAGCCCATTCCGGCACTTGTCTCGGGCAACTACAATCTGTTCGGCACCAATGTGATCATTTCGCTGAAGCAGATATTGATCGTGATTGTCACGGGCGTTCTGCTGTATGCGTTCTGGTACATCGTCAACAAGACGCCGTTAGGCCGTGCGCAACGCTCCTGTGAGCAGGATCGCAAGATGGCAGCTTTGCTTGGTGTTGATGTCGACAAGACCATCTCGATCACCTTCATCATGGGTGCTGCGCTCGCGGCGGTCGCGGGCACGCTCTACCTTTCCTACTACGGCGTGATTGTCTTCACGGATGGCTTTATCCCCGGCGTCAAGGCGTTCACGGCTGCGGTGCTTGGCGGCATCGGCTCGTTGCCGGGCGCGGTGGTTGGCGGGTTGTTGATTGGCCTTATCGAAGCCCTGTGGTCGGCCTACTTCTCGATTGATTACAAGGATGTCGCCGCCTTCTCGATCCTTGCCATCGTGCTGATCTTCATGCCGTCCGGGCTGCTTGGCCGTCCTGAAGTGGAAAAGGTGTAATCACATGACCGTTCCATCCAATTCAGCGGGTTCCGAAAGCCGCATGACACGCGCGCTCAAGGATGCCGTCTTTACCGGTGTGATTGCAGCGGGCCTGTTTGTGCTGCTGATCGGCTTCAAGACCGACCAGAACATTCGCAACGAGCTCATTCTTCTTCAGCGCTGGGGTCTTTTCACGATATTGGTTTTGCTCGCTGCAGGCGGGCGCTTCCTGATGTCGGCGTGGATACAGCCGGCGATGGCGGAGCGGAAAGCTGCGAAGGCGGCGGTCAAGGTTGTCGATACTGGTGAGCAGACCTGGTTCAAGCAGAATTTCAACAAGATCGCGCTTGCTGCGCTTTTGATCTACCCGCCGGTCATCCTCATGCTCGTCGGTGTGCAGGGCTCATTGAAGTGGGTCGATAATTTCGGTATCCAGATCCTGATCTATGTGATGCTGGCGTGGGGGCTCAACATCGTTGTCGGCCTCGCGGGACTTCTCGATCTCGGCTATGTCGCCTTCTACGCTGTTGGGGCGTATTCCTACGCGCTGCTGTCGAGCAATTTCGGCCTGTCGTTCTGGGTTCTCTTGCCGCTGGCAGGCATTCTCGCAGCCTTCTGGGGCGTCATCCTCGGCTTTCCGGTGCTCAGGCTTCGAGGGGACTATCTGGCCATCGTCACATTGGCGTTCGGCGAAATTATCCGGCTGGTGCTGATCAATTGGACGGCGGTCACCAAGGGAACGTTCGGTATTTCGGGCATTGCCAAGGCGACCTTGTTCGGCATCCAGTTCAACGCGACGCCTACCGGCTTTGCCGCCATGTTCGGCCTTGCGCCATCGTCGGCCTACTACAAGATTTTCCTTTACTATCTCATTCTGGCACTCGCGATATTGACTGCATTCGTGACAATCCGTCTGCGCCGTTTGCCAATCGGGCGTGCATGGGAAGCGCTGCGCGAAGACGAAATCGCCTGCCGCTCACTCGGCATCAACACCACAACGACCAAGCTGACGGCGTTTGCAATTGGTGCCGGTTTCGGCGGACTTGCGGGCGCGTTCTTTGCGGTGCGTCAGGGCTTTGTGTCACCGGAAAGTTTTGTGTTCCTCGAATCGGCGGTCATTCTGGCCATCGTGGTTCTGGGCGGCATGGGGTCGCTGACCGGCATTGCGATTGCGGCAATCGTCATGGTTGGCGGCACCGAGCTGTTGCGTCAGCTTGATTTCCTCAAGGCGGTGTTCGGTGACAGCTTCACACCCGAACTATATCGCATGCTGATTTTCGGTCTCGCGATGGTGGTGGTCATGCTTTACAAGCCGCGCGGTTTTGTCGGCACACGGGAACCAACTGCGTTCCTGCATGCTGATCACAGGGCAATCTCCGGTGAATTTTCCAAGGAAGGGCACGGCTGATGGCCCCGGGTTCCACGCAAATGTCTGATCCGATCCTGAAGGTCGAGCACCTGTCGATGAAGTTTGGCGGCCTCGTCGCCGTCAATGACCTGTCGTTTGAAGCCCGGCGCGGCGAAATCACCGCGCTTATCGGCCCCAATGGTGCCGGCAAGACAACGGTGTTCAACTGCATCACCGGCTTCTACAAGCCGACCGAAGGCATGATGACGCTCAAGCGCGAAAATGGCGAGACTTTTCTCCTCGAGCGCATGCCGGATTTCATCGTAAACCGTGAGGCCAAGGTCGCGCGCACGTTCCAGAACATCCGGTTGTTCTCAGGGCTGACGCTTCTGGAGAATCTTCTGATTGCCCAGCACAATGCGCTGATGAAGGCGTCCGGCTATTCCGTGAAGGGACTTCTGGGCCTTCCGTCTTACAGGCAGGCATCGAAGGCATCGGTGGACAAGGCGCGCCATTGGCTTGACCGCATCGGGCTTTCCGACCGCGCTGACCGTCCCGCCGGTGATCTTCCTTATGGTGCACAACGCCGCATGGAAATTGCCCGTGCGATGTGCACCGAGCCCGAATTGCTGTGCCTTGATGAGCCGGCCGCCGGTCTCAACCCGCGCGAATCTGCCGAATTGAACAATCTCTTGACCGCCATCCCGAAAGAGACGGGCACCTCAATCCTTTTGATCGAACATGACATGTCCGTGGTCATGGAGATTTCCGATCACGTTGTGGTGCTTGAGTATGGCACCAAGATTTCCGATGGCGATCCGGAGCATGTGAAGTCTGATCCGAAAGTCATCGCAGCCTACCTCGGCGTGGATGAAGACGAGGCGGAGGCCATTGTCGCCTCGGGTCCAGAATCGATCATCGAAGGCTTTGACGGCGAGCCGGACGCGGCGCATGCGCCGCGCAATTCGTCGTCGATGATGGCCGGGCCGATTGACCAGACTATCGGCCATTCAGCTGGTGGCGAGACCATCAAGGTTTCGCCCGGCGCATCGCGCGCCAACAGGGTTGCCGCAAGAGCACCTGCCGTCGCAAAACCGGTGGCACCGGGCAAGAAGGAAACCAAATCCGCCGCAGCGAAAGTGAAACCTGCGGCCGCAGCTGCCAAACCGGCCGCCATCATGTCTGCGCCTGTGCCAGCCACGGCAAAGGGTGTTGCCGCGAAACAACCGCCTGCCAAGCCTGCTGCAAAAGCTGCGGCAAAGCCTGTTGTGTCTCCGGCAAAATCAAATGCTGCTTCTTCAGCCAAGTCATCGGTGGTTAAGTCATCAGTGGTTGCGGCGAAGACCTCGCCTGTGAAGATGCCGTTGGCAAAGACTGCAGGGAAGAAGCCCGCTGCCAAAGTTCAGACCAAGGCACCTGATGTCAAGGCACCTGATGTCAAGGCAACTGTTACCAAAGCCCCTGTGAAAGCAGCACCGGCCAAGGTTGAAGCCAAGGTGGTTTCAAAGCCAGCCGCCAAACCTGTTGCACCCAAGGCTGCGCCTGCAAAAGCTGCCGTCGTCAAGTCAGCACCTGCCAAGTCAGCACCTGCCAAGTCTGGAGCTGCCAAGCCTTCAACTGCCAAGCTTGCACCTGCCAAAGCGGCGGCGGTCAGAACCGCTCCGTCAAAGACAGTGGCCAAGCCGGCAGTGGCAAAGGCTGCGCCTGCCAAGGTGGCGGCGAGCAAGGCTGCGGCCAAACCTCTGGCTGCAAAATCTGCAGCAGCCAAACCCGTTGCTTCCAAACCGGACGATCTCAAGCTGATCAAGGGAATCGGACCGGTCAATGATGCCAAATTGCGGGCGCATGGCGTGTCAAAGTTTGCCCAGATTGCCGCATGGAAGAAGGCTGACATTGTCACTGTCGAGAGGTACCTGGAGTTTGACGGGCGCATTGCCCGTGAAGACTGGATAGGCCAGGCCAAAAACCTCGCCAAGGGCGGGAAGCCGTTGCGCGGAGGTGAAAAATAATGTCGGCAGTAGCGACACAGGAACCGCTTCTGAAAGTCCGCGGCGTCGAGACTTTCTACGGCAACATTCAGGCCCTCAGGGGTGTTGATATCGACGTGAATGACGGCGAAATCGTCACGCTGATCGGTGCCAACGGTGCCGGCAAATCAACGCTGATGATGACCATTTGCGGCAGCCCGCAGGCGCGTCGCGGTTCAATCACATTTGGCGGCATGGATATTTCCAAGATGCCGACACATGAGATTGCGCGGCTGCGCATTGCGCAATCTCCGGAAGGCCGGCGGATTTTCGCACGCATGACTGTGCAGGAAAATCTGCAGATGGGCGCGAGCCTCGACAATCTGAAGCATTACGATCAAGACGTGGAGGAAATATTTACACTGTTTCCGCGTTTGAAAGAGCGCATCGGCCAGCGTGGCGGCACGCTGTCTGGCGGCGAGCAGCAGATGCTGTCAATCGCCCGCGCGCTGATGGCACGGCCACGGCTCTTGCTGTTGGATGAACCGTCGCTCGGCCTTGCGCCGCTGATCATCAAGCAGATTTTCGATGCTATCCGCGTACTAAACCGCACCAAGGGCCTGACCGTGTTTCTGGTCGAGCAAAATGCGTTTGGCGCGCTCAAGCTTGCCTCGCGCGGCTATGTGATGGTCAATGGTTCGATCACCATGAGTGGAACCGGCAAGGAACTTCTTGCCAATCCGGAAGTGCGCGCCGCCTATCTTGAAGGCGGTCACTGATCTTGTTGCTGGGATAGGAACACACGATGCTGTTGGACATTATCTCTGGAGTGGCTACGAGCGGCGAGTATGTATTCATGCTCTTGTGCATGCTTGCAGCATGGCAAATCGGCAAGTCGGTCGCAAGTGACTGGAAAGAGCTGTCGACCTTGCTTTTTTACACGCTGCTGCTTGGCTGCGGCGTGCGCTTTCTGCATTTCGCGCTGTATGAGGCGCAGTTCCTGAGCCTTGGCCGCTATCTTGCCGATACTCTGGTTTTGCTCATCGTTGCCTATATCGGATACCGGTTCACGCGCACCAACATGTTGACCCGTCAATATCACTGGCTTTATGAAAAGGCGTCACCGATCTCGTGGAAGGACCGCGGCTGAATTAATCCTGTTTGCTGATAGCGCTTTGTCAGAGCTTAACAAAACGTGAATCAGCGTGACATTTGCCGAGAAATCGGCAAAGTTTAGCCCCAAGCGGTGGGTTGTCACCGCCGGGGGCTGAATCAAAAAGACCCTCAAAAACCCAATGGGAGTTACAATATGAAGAAATCTTTGTTCTCGGGCGTCGCCCTTGCTGCCATGATGGCCTTCAGCGGTTCGGCTTACGCTGAAATCCTGATCGGCGTTGCTGGTCCGATCACCGGCCCGAACGCTGCCTTCGGTGCGCAGTTGCAGAAGGGTGCCGAACAGGCTGCTGCAGACATCAATGCCGCTGGCGGCATCAACGGCGAAATGATCAAGCTGGTCGTCGGTGACGATGTTTCCGATCCGAAGCAGGGTGTTTCCGTTGCACAGAAGTTCGTTGCTGATGGCGTCAAGTATGTCGTCGGTCACTTCAACTCGGGCGTTACCATCCCGGCTTCGGATGTCTATGCCGAAAACGGCACGCTCGTCATCACCCCGTCGGCCACCAACCCGCAGCTGACCGAGCGCGGCCTGTGGAACACGTTCCGCACCTGCGGTCGTGACGATCAGCAGGGCGCTGTTGCCGGCGCTTACATTGCCGCCAACTTCAAGGACGGCAAGATGGCCGTCATTCACGACAAGACTCCGTACGGACAGGGCCTTGCCGACGAAACCAAGAAGTCGGCTAACGCAGCCGGCGTGACCGAAGTCATGTACGAAGGCGTCAACATCGGCGACAAGGACTTCTCTTCTCTCATCACCAAGATGAAGGAAGCTGGTGTCACTCTCGTTTACTGGGGCGGCTTGCATACCGAATTCGGTCTCATGCGGCGTCAGGCAGCCGATGCTGGCTTGGTAGCAACCTTCATGTCCGGTGACGGCCTTGTTTCCAACGAACTGGCTTCGATTGCCGGCCCGGCGATTGAAGGCACCCTGATGACGTTTGCTCCGGATCCGCGCAAGAACCCGGCTGCGGAAGCTATCGTGAAGAAGTTCCGTGACGCCGGCTTTGAACCGGAAGCCTACACGCTCTACTCCTATGCAGCGCTTCAGATCGTCGCCGCTGCCGCCATTAAGGTTGGCAAGTCGGACGATGCCATGGCAGTTGCTGCTGCCATGAAGGCCAATGGCCCATGGGCAACTGCAATCGGCGAAATCGGCTACAACGAAAAGGGCGACATCACCCGTGCGGACTACGTGATGTACACCTGGAAAAAGCAGGCCGATGGCACGTTTACCTACATCGAAAACGAAAAATAATCATTGTTTCAGCTTCGGCTGAACTGAAATCGCCCGGAGCAATCCGGGCGGTTTTTTGTTGTTGCCGTGCGGCCAAGCGCGGCCTTCCTCTGCCTCATAATTAAGCAATGCTGCGCTGCGCTCAATCTATTTGCACTGCAACAAAATGCGCGTTATGCACAGGGATAGATTTTAGTCTGGCAAGGGCCGGGGATGGCCTTTGCAAGCGTGCTGCCATGGGGTTCCTCGCGTGCCAATCACCAAGATTCTCGTTGCCAACCGTTCTGAAATCGCCATCCGCGTTTTCCGCGCCGCCAATGAGCTGGGCCTCAAAACCGTGGCGATCTGGGCGGAGGAAGACAAGCTGGCGCTGCACCGGTTCAAGGCGGATGAATCCTATCAGGTCGGCCGCGGGCCGCATCTCGACAAGGACATGGGCCCGATCGAGAGCTACCTGTCGATTGACGAAATCATCCGCGTTGCGCGGCTGTCCGGTGCAGATGCCATTCATCCAGGTTACGGCCTTTTATCGGAAAGCCCTGAATTTGCCGACGCGTGCCTCGAAGCTCGTATCGTGTTCATCGGCCCATCGGGCGATACCATGCGGCGGCTAGGCAACAAGGTTGCCGCGCGCAATCTGGCGATTGAGATTGGTGTGCCAGTCATTCCGGCGACGGCCCCGCTGCCGGACGATATCAATGAGGTGAAGAAGCTCGCACTGCAAGTCGGCTATCCTTTGATGCTCAAAGCCTCATGGGGCGGCGGCGGGCGCGGGATGCGCACGATCCGCGCGGAAGCTGACCTTGAGCGCGAGGTGATGGAAGGCAAGCGCGAAGCAAGGGCCGCGTTCGGCAAGGACGAGGTCTATCTTGAAAAGCTGGTCGAGCGGGCGCGCCACATCGAAGTGCAGGTGATCGGCGACCGCCACGGCAATGTCGTGCATCTGTTCGAACGCGACTGCTCTATCCAGCGCCGCAACCAGAAGGTCGTCGAGCGTGCACCCGCGCCGTACCTTACCGGTGCGCAGCGCGAGGAAGTCTGCGCGCACGCGCTGAAACTCGCCCGCGCTACCAATTATCTTGCCGCTGGCACGGTCGAGTTTTTGATGAATGCGGACACCGAAGAGTTTTACTTCATTGAGGTAAACCCGCGCATTCAGGTTGAGCATACGGTGACTGAAGAGATCACGGGTATCGATATCGTCAAGGCGCAGATTCATGTTGTCGAAGGTGAGAAAATCGGCACACCGGAATCCGGTGTTCCGGCGCAAAAAGACATCAAGCTCAATGGTCACGCGCTTCAGTGCCGCATCACGACGGAAGACCCGGAGCAGAACTTCATTCCCGATTACGGCCGCATTATTGCTTATCGCGGCGCAACGGGCTTTGGCATCCGCCTTGACGGCGGCACGGCGTATTCCGGCGCGATCATCACGCGGTTCTATGATCCACTGCTGGAAAAGGTCACCGCTTGGGCGCCGACGCCACAGGAAACCATCGCCCGCATGGACCGTGCCTTGCGCGAGTTTCGCATCCGCGGCGTGGCAACGAACCTGACATTTCTTGAAGCGATTATCGGCCATCCGAAGTTCAAGGACAACAGCTATACGACGCGCTTCATAGACACGACACCGGAACTGTTTGCGCAGGTGAAGCGGCAGGACCGCGCGACCAAGATCATCAATTATCTCGGCGATGTCACTGTCAATGGCCATCCGGAAACCAAGGGTCGTGCCAAACCGAATGCCGATGCCGCCGCGCCGCGCGTGCCGTTTCATGGTGGCCCAGTGCCGGCCGGCACAAAGCAATTGCTGGATCAGCTTGGCCCGCAAAAATTCGGCGCTTGGATGCGTGAACAAAAGCAAGTGCTTGTCACAGACACGACGATGCGCGACGGGCACCAGTCGCTGCTCGCCACCCGCGTTCGCACGCATGACATTGCTGCCATTGCCGGAACCTATGCGCGCGCGTTGCCGCAGCTTTTGTCGCTTGAGTGCTGGGGCGGGGCGACGTTTGATGTGTCGATGCGCTTCCTGACTGAAGATCCATGGGAACGCCTGTCAAAGGTGCGCGAGGCCGCGCCGAACCTTCTTTTGCAAATGCTCCTGCGCGGTGCAAACGGCGTTGGCTACACCAATTATGCCGACAATGTCGTCAAGTATTTTGTCCGTCAGGCGGCGCTTGGCGGGGTGGATTTGTTCCGCGTGTTTGACTGTCTCAACTGGGTTGAGAACATGCGCGTGTCGATGGATGCGGTGCTGGAGGAGAACAAGCTCTGCGAAGCTGCGCTTTGCTACACCGGCGATATTCTCGATCCGGACCGCGCCAAGTATGATCTGAAATATTACGTCAATTTGGCCAAGGACCTGGAAAAAGCCGGCGCGCATATTCTGGCTGTCAAGGATATGGCCGGGCTGTTGAAGCCCGCTGCAGCGCGGGCATTGTTCAAAGCCTTGCGCGAGGCTACGGACTTGCCGATTCATTTCCACACGCATGACACATCGGGCATTGCCGCAGCCACTGTGCTCGCCGCTGTTGAATCCGGCGTTGACGCGGTTGACGCTGCGATGGATGCGTTCTCCGGTAACACATCGCAACCCTGTCTCGGCTCGATTGTCGAGGCGCTGAAGGGCACGGATCGTGATCCGGGGTTGGACACCAAATGGATCCGCAAAATCTCCTTCTATTGGGAAGCGGTGCGCAACCAGTATGCGGCGTTTGAAAGTGACCTCAAAGGTCCGGCCTCGGAAGTCTACCTGCATGAAATGCCCGGCGGACAGTTCACCAACCTCAAGGAACAGGCCCGCTCTCTCGGTCTTGAAACCCGCTGGCATGAAGTGGCACAGGCCTATGCCGATGCCAACCGGATGTTTGGCGATATCGTCAAAGTGACGCCGTCTTCCAAGGTGGTCGGCGACATGGCGCTGATGATGGTTAGCCAGGAGCTAACCGTCGCGGACGTTGAAAACCCCGCCAAGGACATCGCCTTCCCCGACTCGGTCATTTCCATGCTGCGCGGTGATTTGGGTCAGCCGCCGATGGGCTGGCCTGCGAGCCTGCAGGCCAAGGCGCTGAAAGGTGACAAGCCAATCACGGTGCGCCCCGGCGCGCTGATCAAGCCGGCCGACCTTGCCGCGGACCGCAAGACGATAGAGAAGAAGCTTGACCGCAAACTCTCGGATGCAGAGTTCGCCTCGTATCTTATGTATCCGAAAGTCTTCTCGGACTTCGCCGCCGCCAGCGAGGCTTACGGACCGGTGTCAATTTTGCCGACGCCGATTTACTTCTATGGTTTGCGCCCGGGCGACGAGATCTTTGTCGATATGGAAAAGGGCAAGACGCTGGTCATCCGCTGCCTTGCCATCGGCGAGCCGGACGATCAGGGCATGGTCACCGTCTTCTTCGAAATGAACGGCCAGCCCCGCCGCATCAAGGTGCCGGACCGCGCCCACGGTGCCAAAGGCGCACGCGCCCGCCGCAAGGCCGAACCCGGCAATGACGCCCACGTCGCAGCCCCCATGCCCGGTGTCATCTCGGCGATTGTTGTGCTGGCCGGGCAAGAGGTAAAGGCGGGCGACGTACTGGTTTCCATCGAGGCGATGAAAATGGAAACAGCATTGCACGCCGAACGCGATGGCAAGATAACCGAAGTCCTCGTCCGCGCCGGCGACCAGATTGATGCGAAGGATTTGCTGATCGTGCTGGGGTAAGCGGCGAACTGGCATACAGAGCGTCCGCTTTTCACCCTCGTCCTTCGAGGCTCGCTTTGCTTTCGGGGCGAGCCACGGGTCTCGCCCGTTCTGCGGACCCTCAGGATGATGAGGGTGAAAACCGTCATCACAGTGAATGTCACCAATAGCGCAGCACCTCCCGAAGCCCTCATCCTGAGGTGCGAACGAAGTGAGCCTCGAAGGACGAGGGCGGGAACGGCTTTGC
>JANPEK010000223.1:0-11338 GCA_031422915.1 Phyllobacteriaceae bacterium
GGCAATGTGCACGAGACTACGGTGCAGTTTGCGTCTGCAGCGGGCGTCAGCGCTGATCCGGTGCAGAACTTCTTTCTGGAGCGCTACAATCCTGCTTATCAGAACGAGATCAACGCCTTCATTGACGCAATAGAGAACAAGACTGCGCCTAATCCGTCAGGTCGTGACGGACTCTTGGCCCTTGTTCTGGCCGATGCGGCAACGAAATCGCATCAGACAGGCAAGCCGGTCAAGATCGGCTAAAGTCGCGTTAAATCATTCTAAGGGCTCACATTGCCTATCGATGCGGGCCTCACTACGCCTCAAGGCATCCGGAGCCGCCGTCGTTCTTCACCGATGCCGATGGCAATTGCGTTGGCCAGCGCCATGGTTGCGGTGATTGAGCGGAAGCCGGCGAAATCGCTTTCTGCAATTTCAAACCAAAGTTTTGACATTGGTGTCAGCGGCGAAAAGGCGCTGTCAGTAATCGAGACAATCGGCACTCCGGCGCGCTCCAGTATGCGCGCGTGATCGACGGTGCCTGAGGAATAAGGGGCAAAGGAAACTGCCAGTGCGGCGTCTTTGCGGGAGGCGAAATCCATCATCTCCGGTTCAATACCAAACGGCGATGAGACCAGCTGCGTGCGCACTTTCATTTTGCCCAGCACATAGGCCAGATAAGTGCTGACCGGAAAAGAGCGCCTTTGCGCCAACAGGTAAACTGTCTCGGCCCCAGCAAGCAGTTTTACCGCGTCCTCAAACGTTTGCGATGACACGCGCGATACCATCGTGTCGATTGAGGCGCTGGCAGCGGCGATGACGCCGGAGAAGATCTTGTTGACTCCATTCTCACCCATCGTCTCGATTATGGTTTCCAGCCGGTCGTCATAGCTCGAACCGCGCTCGCGCAGCCGCTCGCGGAACACAGTCTGCAAATCAGAAAACCCGTCGTAGCCAATGGCTTGGGCAAAACGCACCAAAGTAGAAGGTTGCACATTAGAACTGTCGGCAATCGAGGCCGCAGTGCCGAAGGCAATTTCGTCAGGATTGTCGAGCGCAAAAACTGCCACCTGCGCAAGGCGTTTGGGCAAATCTGGCTTGCGCTCCATGATCAGCGATTTCAAGGTCTGATAGTCGCGCGGCGGTTTCATGCTCGTCCTGTCTGTCGTAACTGTCTTGCGATGATTTGGAAGGAAAATTCCATAAAACGCAAGTCTGTTCCAAAATCCCGATTTCCTTTTCGGGCTTCAGAGCTTGAATCATGCTCATAAGCGATCAAGGTGACTTGGTTTGGTTGTTTTCGTCTGGCATTTCGCTTCTCCAAACCCAGATGCCTTCTGGACAAATCGCGGTGGCTGTGAAATCTTAACCAATCATTACGCTGAGTAATTCCCAAAAAGGTGGTTGAAATGCTTGAGTTTTTGTCGCGACGCAGCCGTGACGTCTCCAAGGCCGATGCGCTTGTCGAAGAGGAGGCGGAATTTGCTTTTGACGAGGTGGATTTGGGCGATCTTGAACAGGAGCCTGTTGTTGCCCTCAATCTGGACGAGGACGAGACAGAGGGCAGCGAACTCGAAAACCTGATGAACTCGATCAAGCAGCAGTCGATTGAAATCAGTTGCGAGTTTGCCGCGTTTGCCAACTGGTCCGCGCAGATTGAAACGCTGAGCGCACGTGCTGCGACATTGCAGCCGCTGTTGAAAAATCTGGTTGAGAAAAGCACCACGCAATCCGTTGAACTTGTTGAAGTCAAGCGCAAGAAGGACGGTTCGGAACGCCAGATTGCCGAACTGAAGACAGAGGTTGAACACTATAGGCCGCTTGCGGCCCGTTTCGAAGATGAATTGCGCATCGCCCGCGACAAGTACAGCCAGTCGCAGGCGCTGCTGTCTTCGCTGGAATCGCAGTATGGTCAGGCTCAGGGCTACAGCAATGAGCTGATGCACAAGTTGACGTCGGCGGAATCCCGCGCGCTTCGCGTGACGGAGGAAAATATTGCATTCAAGCAGAAGGCGCTTGAGCACAACACGATGATTCAGAGCCTGTTGCGCGAAGTCGCCAATCTGAAATCTGCGATTTCTGTGGCCACCGGCGATGTTGAGCGGCAGGAAGGCGAGATTGCCGCGCTGTCGGAAAGACTGGCAATGGAGAAGGAAGCCAACAGCCAGTCGGCGGCGAATTTTGCCATGTCGCAAATGCGCGAATTGCGGATGGAGAAGGATCTCAAGACGCGGCTTGGCGAATTGGAAGAGCAGCAGCAGGATCTCATCCAAAAACTGGCGATCCGCGACAAGCAGCTTTATGAGGCAGACATCAAGAATTCGGCGATCAGCTCCAAGGTTGATTTCCTGACGCAACTCAATCAGCGTCTGCGTGAAGACCTGCGCGGGCATATCGACCACAGCAACATGATGGAGGTTTCAAACCGCCAGCTTTTGGAAGCCATGTCCCATCGCAGGCTGCATGACGAGGAATATGATGCGGATGGCAAAGGTCCGAAACTGGTCAAGCCAAAGCTCCGGGCTGTGCAGATCGCCGAGTAGCGACACACAGCCAGGCAGCATTGATCTGACGTTTGACAGCGGGAGCAGTGTTTGCTTCCGCTGTTTTCATGACCGCTTCCGGTCTTGCGTTCCGCCGTCGTATCGCCAAGATGGGCGATGGCTTTCACAATCCGTCAGCTTCAGTATTTCGTTGCCGTTGCGGCAAGTGGCACCGTGTCCGGCGCGGCGCAAAGCCTTTCGATCTCGCAATCATCGGTCACCGAGGCGATCAAAGAACTCGAAGGCGATCTCGGCGTCTTGCTGTTTGACCGTCATGCGCGGGGTCTGGCGATTACCCACAAGGGTCAGCAATTTCTTCGCCATGCCACGCGCATCCTGACGGATGTTTCGGATGCCAAGCGAACCTTGACCGAAGACCCGGGAGCGAAAGCGGGCAGGTTGTCGTTGGGTGTGACATCGCTGGTGGCCGGTTATGTTTTGTCAGATGTTCTGGCGCGTTACCGACGGGCTTACCCGGAAACCGAAGTCACTGCGCTTGAGGACAATGGTGACTATCTGGAACACCTTTTGATTGGGGGCGAGTTGGATGTGGCGGTGATGGTGACATCGAACCTTCGTGACCGCATGGCGCTGCAGGCCGAAATACTGGAGGTCTCGCCTTACCGGCTGTGGCTGCCGCTCTCGCACCGGCTGTCTTCGGCGGATTCGATCTCGATGACCGATATTTCGGCGGAGCCGCTGATCATGCTGACGGTTGATGAGATTGAAGAGAACACTGGCAAGCTGATGGCAGCGTTTGGTGCCCGGCCCAACGTTGCTTTCCGGACGCGGTCGGTTGAAGCGGTGCGCTCGCTTGTTGCCACCGGCGCGGGCATCGCGCTGTTGCCAGACCTTGTTTACAGGCCTTGGTCATTGGAAGGTGACCGCATTGAAAGCCGTGATGTTTCCGGTCAGCTTCCCGCAGTGCAGGTCGGGATCGTCTGGCGCAAAGGTTCGGGCCTGCCGGAAACGGCACGTGATTTCATCAAGGTGGCGCAGTTGCACCGGGGCGGCAGGGCGAGGGGCGAGCGGCCGGTTTGATCAGGTCTTGTCAGTGTGTTTTTGCGTGGATGATATGTTGAACGCTTTTGTTGCCAGAGCGAGAATGGACTCGTCCTTTTCCGCGTTCAAGGTTCTTTCAAAGTCCAGATGCCAAGCAAGGTCGCGTTTGTTGGCCGTTGAGGCATCGCCGCGCTCTACCTTCTGGCGCAGGTCTGCAATCGACCGTGACCAGTAGTGATTGATCCGCAACCCGTCCAAAACCGGTTCTTGACCGCTTTGAAGTTCGCGACCAGCACTGTCGCGGCTTCTTCCGGTCCAGAACTTCATTTCGTGCACGCCGGGTCTATAGACTTGGCGCGGGTTGGCGATTGTCTTGATGGTGGTTTGCGACAATGGTGCGCGTAGGGTGTAGGCCAATGGGACAGGCAAATCAGGCCGCAGCTCATGGCCGGATGATCCAAAAAACGCCTGCCAAACGTGAACGCCGGGCAGGTGCGCCTGGGTGAGCAAATAATCTGCCAACGAGCCGCCATTTGCTGGAAACAAAAACTCGTCGATGTCGATGAACGCGATCCAGCGAGCGCGCCGCCAATGATGCTTGAGACAGTGGCGATAGGCGGACACTTGTCCAACTTCGACCGGCCAGTCATGCAGGATGACAGATCCGTCTTTGACAAACGGAGCCAAAACGTCGGGAAAATTATCTGTTGAGAAGTTGTTGTAAAGAAAGAATTGGCTGACACCGACATGACGGTGAAAAGCAATCCAGTCTGCAAGGAAAGGTGCCTCTTCCCGGAAAATCGCGCAGATTGCCACTTCATGGTGAGGATTTGCCGCCATACGCCAGTCACGCCAGCGGGCCCGCAGCTTAAGGGGAAGCCGCAATAACCTTCGTGCACCTTGCCGCAGCATCGGTCTTCTCCGTATAGCTGACTGAATAGCTGTCGGTGCCCCCGATGTCGATTGGTGCCATGGATTTCTGCATCCGACCATCACTATCGGAAATCCCGATATATCGATTCTGAATTATGAATTTGCGAAACCTCAGGAATTGCGGAAAGCTGTGAACACGGGATGAAGCATGCCTCCAACGCGGGGCACAGGGAACGGCACATCCTTTGTTCAAGGGAGAATTTCATGAAGAAGATTTTGAATGGCTGCACTGCAATGGCACTGGCGTTGTCTTTCACGGCTCCGGCGTCTGCCGAGATGATGAAAGAGCTGGGCGCTGGCGAGGGTGCAGTCAATATCGTTGCGTGGGCCGGGTATATCGAGCGCGGTGAGACCGACAAGAATTTTGACTGGGTGACCGAGTTTGAAAAGAAGACATCATGCAAGGTCTCGGTAAAGACTGCTGCCACATCCGACGAAATGGTCGCGCTGATGAATGAAGGCGGTTTCGATCTTGTGACCGCTTCGGGCGATGCTTCACTGCGGCTTGTCGCTGGCAAGCGCGTTCAGGAAATCAACACGGCATTGATCCCTTCCTGGTCAACGGTTGACCCGCGCCTGCAAAATGCGCCTTGGCACACAGTCGATGGCAAACACTATGGAACGCCCTACGTCTGGGGCGCGAACGTCCTGATGTACAACACCAATGTTTTCAAGGAAGCGCCGAAAAGCTGGAAAGTTGTGTTTGAGGAAATGAACCTTGATGACGGCAAGACCAACAAGGGCCGCGTGCAAGCTTACGATGGTCCGATCCATATTGCCGACGCTGCGAATTATCTGATGTTCCACAAGCCCGAGCTTGGCATCAAGGATCCGTATGAACTGAACGAAGGCCAGTACAAGGCAGCGCTTGATCTGTTGCGCGTCCAGCGAACGCTGGTCGGGCGCTATTGGCACGATGCGTTCATCCAGATGGACGATTTCAAGAACGAAGGCGTCGTCGCATCCGGCTCATGGCCGTTTCAGGTCAATGTGCTGAAGGGCGACAAGGCGGCGATGGAAAAGACCCCGATTGCCTCGACCTTCCCCGAAGAGGGTATCACCGGCTGGTCGGACACGACGATGCTGCATACGGAAGCTGCCAACCCGAATTGCGCCTATATGTGGATGGAGCATTCGCTCTCGCCGAAGGTGCAAGGTGATGTTTCGGCTTGGTTTGGCACGGTCCCGTCTGTTCCGGCAGCTTGCACGGGCAACGCGCTTCTGACCGACGCGGGCTGTGCGGCCAATGGCGGCGACAAGTTCGAGCAGATCAAATTCTGGAAAACACCGCAGACCAAATGCGCGACGCAGGGTGACAAGTGCGTTCCCTACTATCGGTGGGTATCCGACTACATCGGCGTGATTGGCGGGCGTTAAAATCCGCGCTGGCGGCCATCTGGTGCGGTTCTTCTGCGCTTCCGGTGCTCATGTACTGATGTACATTCCGCTCCGGTTCTCGAAGAACCACTCCAGCTGACTCGCCATCCCGAATTTTTGCAGCGGCGGCGCTCTGAGTGTGCCGCTGCCATTCCAGGACTTGATGATGACCATTGCTGTCAAATTTGATGCCGTCTCCCGGCATTTCGGCTCCGTGCGCGCTGTCGATGCCGTTGACCTTGAGATTGCCGAGGGCGAGTTTTTTGCAATGTTGGGTCCGTCGGGGTCCGGCAAGACGACATGTCTGCGGCTGATTGCCGGGTTTGAACAGCCGACATCGGGTCATCTTGAGATATTCGGCGACCGCGCCGAAGGCGTGCCGCCTTACCGGCGCAATGTGAATACGGTTTTTCAGGATTATGCACTGTTTCCGCATCTGACAGTGCTGGAAAATGTGGCTTACGGACTGATGGTCAAGGGGGTGGAGAGGTCCTTGCGCCGCAAGTCGGCTGAAGATGCGTTGGCGATGGTCAAGCTGCCGGGCTATGGTGCGCGCAAACCCTCGCAGCTTTCCGGCGGCCAGCGCCAGCGCGTGGCGCTTGCCCGGGCGTTGGTCAACAAGCCGCGCGTTCTTCTGTTGGATGAGCCACTGGGCGCACTGGACCTGAAGCTGCGCGAACAGATGCAGGAAGAACTCAAAATCCTGCAGAAGTCACTCGGGATTACCTTTATTTTCGTGACGCACGATCAGGGCGAGGCGCTATCGATGGCCGACAGGGTTGCCGTGTTCAATGATGGCAAGATCGTGCAGGCGGGCTCGCCCGCCGAAGTTTACGGCAAGCCGCGCACCAGATTTGTCGCCGATTTTGTCGGCTCGTCCAATGTGCTGACGCCGGACCTGACCGAGAAAGTCTCGGGCCAGCGCCGGTGGTCAAGTCTGCGGCCGGAGCAAGTCTCACTTGGGTCATCCAAAAACAATGGCCTGCTTGAGGCCCGGATGGTGGCCGCTCACTATCTTGGCTCGACGACGCGCATCGTCACTGAGGTGGGTGGCCAGCGCATTGCAGGCGTCGTTCAAACGGGACAAAGCATCCCGGAGGCAGGCGCAGTCGTGCAACTCGCGTTTGACAAATCCGCGCTGCATTATCTGGAAGACCAGCCATGAGCGCTGTTCTCAACAGCGGCAATCAAGGTGTGACCGGGCGGCTTGCTGACCGGCTGTGGCGCCAGCCGCCAGTCTTGCTGTTATCACTCTTGGCGCTGCCGCTGGGTTGGCTGATCATTGTTTACATCGGGTCGCTCGTCGCACTTCTGTGGCAGAGCTTTTATTCGATTGATGAAATGTCCGGCCTCGTGGTGCCGGAGTTTACGCTCAAGACCTATGGCGAATTGTTCACGCCATCAAATCTCGACATCATTTTGCGCACGCTGTTGATGTCGGCAGCGGTGACCGTCGCCTGCGCCATCCTTGCGTTTCCCATCGCGTATTTCGCCGCCCGCTACGCAAAGGGCAAATGGAAGGCATTGTTTTATCTTGGCGTCATGATGCCATTGTGGTCGAGCTATTTGGTCAAGGTCTATGCCTGGAAGCTGATTTTAGCGAAGGAAGGCATTGTCACATGGATATTTGCAAAGTTGCACCTGACGTTTCTGCTTGATGCACTGCTTTCAGTCCCGGTGATTGGCGGCAACTCGCTTTCGATTTCGTACATCGGCACGTTTCTCGTTTTCGTCTATGTCTGGATACCGTTCATGATCCTCCCCGTTCAGGCTGCGCTTGAGCGTGTACCGGGCAATCTGATTGAAGCCTCTGCCGATCTTGGTGCCAACTCCAGTCAGACGTTCCGAAATGTGATTTTCCCGCTGGCGCTGCCCGGAATTGTCGCGGGGTCGATCTTCACCTTTTCCCTGACGATGGGCGATTACATCATTCCTCAGATCATCGGCTCCTCGCGCCTGTTCATCGGGCAAGCGGTTTATGCGCAGCAGGGGACTGCCGGCAACATTCCCCTCGCCGCTGCGCTCACCGTTGTGCCGGTGGTTATCATGGGCATTTATCTGACCGTTGCCAAACGGATGGGGGCGTTCGATGCGCTCTGATAAGGAAAGCCAAGCCCCGGTCTGGCTGAAACTCGCGGCCGCAGGCGGTCTCGCGTTCTTGCACCTGCCGATTTTATTGATCTTCCTTTATGCCTTCACGACGGAAGACAAATCTTACGTGTTCCCGCCGCCCGGCCTGACGACGCAATGGTTTGCCATTGCTTGGAACCGTCCGGATGTGCGCGAGGCGTTGTGGCTTTCTGTCAAGGTGGCAAGCATCGCCACGATCATTGCAATGGTACTTGGCACCATGCTGGCCGCTGCTGTGTCGCGGTCAAAATTCTTCGGTCGTGAAACCATCTCGCTGCTGGTCATTTTGCCTATCGCTTTGCCGGGCATAATCACCGGTATTTCGTTGCGCTCAGCGTTTGGCTTGATGGACATTCCCTTCTCAATCTGGACGGTCATTTTGGGCCACGCCACGTTCTGCATCGTCGTTGTATACAACAATGCGGTCGCACGGTTTCGCCGTGTGTCTGGCTCGCTCATTGAAGCGTCGATGGATTTGGGTGCCGACGGGTTTCAGACATTCCGCCATGTCATATTGCCAAATATATCAACTGCACTGCTGGCTGGCGGCATGCTGGCATTCGCGCTCTCGTTCGACGAAGTCATTGTCACCACCTTCACATCAGGCCAGCAGCAGACGCTGCCAATCTGGATGCTTGAGGAACTGGTGCGGCCAAGGCAACGTCCGGTTACCAATGTGGTCGCCATTGCTGTGGTGATCGTCACGCTCATTCCCATTCTCGCCGCCTTCTACCTGACCCGCGATGGCGATCAGGTGGCAGGTCAGGGCAAGTAATTTACAGAGGAGGTTTTCCCATGACTGTTCATATCAACACGGAAATGCTGATCGGTTCGAAATTCGTCAAAGGCACGGAGGTTGCCGAGCACGTGCTCAACCCGAAGACCGGCGGGCTGATCCTTGAGTTGCCGGAAGCCTCTGAAGCCCATATTGATGCTGCGGTGGCTGCGGCTGAAGCTGCGTTCAAAACATGGTCGCGCACCACGCCTTCAGAGCGTTCCAATTATCTCCTAAAAATTGCCGACGCCATTGAGCGCGATGCGGAAGCGTTTGCGAAGCTTGAAGCGCTCAATTGCGGCAAGCCGATCAATGCCGTTTTGAACGATGAAATTCCGGCGATTGTCGATTGCTACCGCTTCTTCGCCGGGGCTGTGCGCACCATGCCGGGACAGGCTGCGGGTGAATATCTGCCGGGCCATACCTCGATGATCCGCCGCGACCCGATCGGTGTCGTCGGGTCGATCGCACCGTGGAATTACCCGCTGATGATGATGGCGTGGAAGCTTGCGCCGGCCATTGGCGGCGGCAACACGGTCGTGTTCAAGCCGTCTGAGCAGACGCCGCTCACTGCGCTGAAGATGGCCAGACTTCTCGCTGATATACTCCCTGAAGGCGTGGTCAATGTTGTGCTTGGGCGCGGCGAGAGTGTCGGCAATGCGCTGATCAATCATCCGGGCATCAACATGGTATCGATCACCGGCGATGTCGCCACCGGCAAGAAAGTGCTGCAGGCGGCGGCCAAGTCGGTCAAGCGCACGCATCTGGAGCTCGGCGGAAAGGCGCCGGTCATTGTGTTTGACGATGCTGACCTTGATGAAGTTGTCGGCGGTTTGCGCGCGTTCGGGTTCTACAATGCCGGTCAGGATTGCACGGCGGCTTGTCGGATTTATGCCGGTGCGAAGATTTATGACCGGCTGGTTGCCGACCTCTCCGCTGCGGTTTCCACCATCAAATTCAATTCCGATGATGACACTGAAAACGAGATTGGGCCGCTCATCTCCAAACGCCAGCGTGACCGCGTCGCGTCCTTCGTCGAGCGCGCTTCCGAGCATAAGCACATGGAGATCACCACTGGCGGCAAGCAGCCCTCTGGCACCGGCTTTTTCTACGAGCCAACCGTGGTTGCCGGCGCTTTGCAGTCGGACGAGATTGTCCGGAGAGAAGTGTTCGGCCCGGTCGTATCGATAACGCGGTTTGACGACGCGGATGATGCAGTCAAGTGGGCCAATGACAGCGATTATGGCCTCGCCTCATCGGTGTGGACCAAGGACGTCGCCCGCGCCATGTCGACCGCCGCGCAGCTGCGCTACGGCTGCACCTGGATCAACACCCACTTCATGCTGGTCAATGAGATGCCGCATGGCGGGTTGAAGCAGTCCGGCTATGGCAAGGACATGTCGATGTATGCGCTGGAAGATTACACGGCGGTGCGCCATGTCATGGTCAAGCACGGTTAGTCTTCTACTGGCCCGACGCCATCCGCATCCGTTCCAATTCAGCGATGCGGGCGGCGGTTTCGTTTCCTCCGCGCATGGTGATCCGGCCTATGACGGCTTCGACCAGCGCAAGAACAGCCGCGCTCGAATCCCAAGCGGAGGGAACCGCAGTGCGCGCGGTGATCACATGGCGTGCGACACGCGAAACCGGCGACAGCCATTGGTCTGTGAACAAAAGGATTGTCGCGCCTCGTCTGGCGGCGCGCTCTGCGAAAGCGAGCAGACTGTCCTGATACCGGCGAATGTCAAACACGATCACAACGTCACGCTTGCCCATATCGACCAAACGGTCCCGCCAATTGGCCTCTTGGCCTTCGACATGACTGACGTCTTTGCGGATAATGCGAAGGTGGGCCGCCATATACTGCGCTACAGGGTCGGTAAATCGTCCGCCGATCAAGTGCAGCCGCATCTTTTTGTCAACAAGCAGCGCGGCAATCTTGTCCAGTTCGGCATCGGTAACATGGCGGAAAGTTTCCCGGATGTTCTCGGTCAGCGCGTCGACAAACGGCTCAAGTCTAACTGCGCCACTGCCCTTGGGCCTGAGTTCCGACCGCGCCAGTGGCGATTGCAGTTGCTCCACCACTTCATTTTGTAACGCCGTCTGAAAGTCAGGATAGTTGTTGAAGCCGATACGCGAGACGAAGCGAAGGATCGTCGGCGAACTGACGCCGGCTTTGGACGCGTATTCGGCAACGGTTTTCAAGCCGATGAGTGGATACTCGGTGATCAACGTTTGCGCAGCCTTGCGTTCGCCGGCAGGCATGCTGTCCAGTGTGTTGCTGATCCGCTCCGAAATGCTATCAGCCATCTTTGCCTCCACCGATCATGGCTGAGCTTGCGCTTGCCTGCACGTCGCCGCGCAACGTTTGCCGACTTCCCCAGAATGTCAATTGACAGGGGCAATAATTGTGTATCAAATCTTACATAACGGCCCGAAATAATAAACAACGTAATATACGGTACACAGGGTCGGGAGGATGGCATGGGTTCTGTGGGGACAGGTCTGCCGCGTGCAGACATCGTCGCTTCGGTTGACCGGCGCGATGGGGCTGGATCGTTCCTTATCGTGTGTGATCACGCATCGAACCACATGTCGG